>JBGVMW010000221.1:0-23953 GCA_045125095.1 Lachnospiraceae bacterium | reverse complement strand
TGTTATAAGTTGTTACCTGATTTTCTTTCCCTTGTTTTTTCCCTTATGAGGGTTCGTAAACAAGGGTAGAACGATATATCACGATACAAGATGTGATGGAGAGGACACCTACGAAAAATTTAGTGTTTTCAAGGGTTTGACAAGATTTCTATAACAAAATATAACAGTTATTAAATCCCTTAAAATACCCCAAGTGAGAATTCAAAGTTTAGCCTTTAAATAACCAAATCCTGTAACTTCATCTGTCCAGTTCAATTATACACCAAAGACTATATTAAATCATCCGACTATTTGTTATTATTTCTTTTCTCCTTAAATATTCCACATAACTCATAACATACAATTCATCATACACATTTTAGATAATAGGAAACATCATATCAGCACTTTCGCATATCCTTATAATTTCTGCCGGATTTTTTTTTCATAATCGCTTCTGTGTCAAAGTCCTGAATATTTGTTCCAAAATACTCCTTCTCAATTTTTCTTAATCCCTTTATTCACTATTATCAACTATAATCAATTTATATATAAAACAAAGCAGATAATACAACCGCTTAGAAAGCCTTGTAAAATCTGCTTATTTCTTAATTATGCTCTAACATATTCTCTATAAAAATCCCATATCCTCTCGTCGGATCATTGACCAATACATGTGTCACAGCACCCACAATTCGCCCATTCTGGATTATGGGGCTGCCACTCACTTACGTGTCAAGTAGGGAGCAACATTTTTCTACAAATTTTACTGTTTCTCTATGCAAACGGCAAAACCATTACCAAAATCCGTGCAAAACAGAAAATTTAGTAATGACTTTATTATTTACCAATCCATATTAGACTGATTATCTACATCATACCATTGCTTCTGAATAAATAACTCGGCATCCTCCAATGTCATTTAGTTAAGGTTTCACGAAAGTACACCCGTCCACTTAATCAAAAGTGAACGGGTGCTTTTTTGAAACAACAACTCGAAAAATGGTAATCTGTCGCTCCAACAAACTGGAATTTTTCGAGTGCCTGGATAAACTATTTATCTTACTATTATTTCATAGTTAATTCGCATTCCTGCATATTCTGCAATGTTAGGTTCTTCACATTTATTTACAAACTTAAAGCCTGCACTTTCATAAGTATGTTGTGCCGGAACAAGAATTTCATTTGTAGTTACAATAATTTTTTCTGCACCTTGTGTGATGATACGTTTTACTGCTTCCTGCATTTGTCGTAAACCATATCCATTTCTTTTATACTTGTCAGAAATGCAATTATGCCCGATTTCTACTGATATAGGTAAATTGGTTGGATTCCACGATACAAACCACCAATTGTTGTTTCTTCTTCGGTTACCCAACCTACAGCAAGGAATAATTGATACAACTCTTTACAAGGTAAATCTTTCTGTGTTCTATATTCATTATATTGTTCCTCTCTACAAAATTCGAAGCCTAAAACCTCTTAATTCTATTCTACAATCAAAATGCTTGGATTTGTCTTTCTAATTCTTCGTGAAATTAAGTATGAGAAACCAAAGAACATAAGTACAACAAAGGCTACCGTCCGAATCATTTCTGGCACAATTACTGGAGAACTAAAATTACTTACTCCCATAAAGATAAAAATCTTTCCAGCAATAAAATCTGTTGCAACGATACTTAACACCACACCAATTGCTGCTCCTAATACCGAAACGATTAAAAATCGTAGGGAAAAAGAAATTCTAAGATATCGTGAATGAAATCCTAAAGCTTTATAAATTCCTAAATCCTGTTGCTCTTTATAAAGAATTTTTCCTCCTGTCATAGCAACAACAATCAAAACGAAAATTGCGCAAATAACATTCATCAATTTTCCAAGGGCACCTGAAGCACTTAATATACCATCAATTCCTGACCATGTGTTATCGTCAATGTTAATTTTTCCATCATACTCTTTATAAAGTTTCTCAAGAATGCCATCTTTCTTGCTTTTGTCCTCCAAAATATAGTTCTGATAGTACTGGCTTTCTCCTTTAATAATATTCTCATAGGCTGCAATACCCATAGAAATGTTCTCACCCATATCATTGGCACACTGGTTGATTCCGGATACAATCATTTCTTTGGAATGGTTCTCGATTCCCACTTTTACCTTATCTCCGATTTTGATATGATGTTCATTTGCCACAACCTGAGTTACAACAATTTCATTATCATACTTACAGGTTCTACCATCGACAATGTGCAAATACTCCGGATTAGAAATGATATTTGCAAGTAAATCAAGTCCAAAAACTTCTGCAGTCATTGTTTTCGCTTGATATTTCTTGATAATAGGTATTGTTTCACTAATCTTTTGCTCTACTTCGTTCTGAAGACTCTCATCGTCATAATAAATACCAAAATCATAGGTTCTTCCGTCCACTGAAGCAGTTCCCATGGCATTCATTAATCCAGATCCATCTTCACCAAGCCATCCAATTAATCGATTACAGAAGGCTAATGTAAACACAAGAAGTGCTGTAATAATTGTTGCTCCAAGGTATTGCTTCTTTCCAGTTACCAGCTGACGCAGTGCAAGGAAAAACTGCAATCCTCTGCCATGAATTTTCGTATGAATGCGACTATCAAAGTATACCTCTGCTTTTCCACCCCGAATAGCTGTCATTGGTGTTACCTTTCCGATTTTTCTAACCTGAAGCAAAATGAAACCGGTAAAGATAAGCATGATTACAAAGAAACATAGTCCAATTAATGTCACTGGCACTGTGGATGGTATTTTAATTCCGGTAGAAGGAAGAATCATTATATTTATCAGTTTCACTAAGAAGGTCGATGCTAACACTCCGACGATTAATGAAACCAGAAGAGTTACAAGATACTGCGTGCTTAATACTACGCATAACTGTTTCTTAGTAAATCCAATCGCTTTTAAAATTCCAAGATCCACATAGCTTTGTTCAATACTTGTACTAATGCTATGACCAATTACAATAATCGTAATAATCAATAAGATTGCTACGAATCCAATTAGAATACCTACGAAAATATTCTGCAAAATCAACATAAAAGTAGCAATGGAACTTGCAGAGTAAACAAGAAGACTGTACTCTTTCAAACTTACCTTTTCGCTTATATCTCGCTGAAGTTCAGAAGTTGATAATTTTGAATGAGAGTCCTTAAACACATGTAAAGTACATCCATAAACCATATCCTTCCACTGTTTCTCATGAAAGAGTTGTAAATCTGCATCACTGATTAATACGTTTTTCATTCCCATCATAATGCTTCCACCTGCTGGGTCTTCAAAAAATCCCTTGACGGTAAAAGCTTTCTCATATCCTTTAAAGAAAATCTCATCTCCGATTTTTATATCATACAATGCTTTATAGGAAATAGGAACATAGACTTCACCTTGCTCTAGTACTTTTGGCGATTCTTTGTATTCAATCGTATCTCCATCAAAAACATGGTAAGAAGCATGATCTTCGGAATATCTATAAGCAAAAACACTGCTTCCCACTTCTTCTCCATCAATTACTATTTTAATAATGGCATTGTCTTCTTTTACAACCTTATCAACACCATCAACTGCTTCCATGGACTCAACAATCTTGTCAATTTTCTTACCATTGTTGTTCATCCAGTAAATAAGATCTCCATACTGTATACGTTCCATCTCATCTGATACATAGCTTCTCGAATTATTCCAGATGCTAAGGACTGAGCTTAAGCTCACTGTAATAATGAACATTAGCAGGAAGATTCCAATAAAACTTCCTTTATGTTTTTTCATGTTTTCCCGAACCAAAGTTACATATTTCATGTCTGCCACCTCCTACCACTGCATGGAAGATAACCAGGCGTTAACCTGGATCTCACGATTCTTCATCTGTGTTTCATCGTATGGAGGCATTTCCATTTCTCCAATCACTTTTCCATCTTCAATATAAAGAAGTCGTGTCGCCCGAATGGCAGCTCTTGAATCATGAGTAACCATTACAATACTCTGTCCATTCTGATTTAATTCCGTAAGAATATCAAGAATCTGAGTTGTGTTTCGCTTATTTAATGCACCAGTCGGTTCATCTGCAAAAACAATTCCCGGTTCGTTAATCATAGCTCTGGCAATTGCAGCCCTTTGAGCTTCTCCACCAGACACCTGGGATGGATAACGATCCTTTGCGTCCAGAACATCCATCTGTTTTAACAACTCCTCAGAACGATGATTTACTTCTGCTGATGTCTTATCTTTATTTAGATATCCTGCAACCGCAACGTTTTCAACCAATGTTAAGTTGCTAACCAAATGTGTCTGTTGGAAAACAAATCCAAATTCTTTGGCACGAATTGGAGCCATTTTACTTTCATTCATTCCACTGATTAACTTATCCTTGTAGTAAACAGCTCCACCGGTTAAACCATCCATGCAGCTTAATGCATAAAGTAATGTGGACTTACCTGCTCCGGAAGATCCCATGATAATTGTAAAATCTCCTTCATAAATCTCTACATCGACTTTATCCAATACGTGATTCTGTACGCCTTTGCTTGCAAAACTCTTGCATACCTTTTCTGCTTTCATAAGTACTTTTTTCATGTTATCTCTCCTCTTTTTTGGGTGCGCTCTCTCTTTGTTAGTCGTACTATACCAAAGAAAAGTTTAAGAAGTCTTTAAGAACATTAAAAACTTAATTATACGCATCCTACTTGGAATTATCCTTCACAATCTTAAACTTCACGATTGCATCTAACCCTTGTTCCGAATTGTTAAGCTGCACTTCTCCGCCCATTTCCTCAACAAGGTAGGACACAATATAAAGTCCCAATCCACTTCCCGGCATATCGAAAACATTCTTTCCACGATAGAACTTTTGCATAATAAAAGGCATATCCTCCGGCAAAATACCCTTTCCACGATCTCTAACATGTAAAAGATACAATCCTTCCTCTACTTCTGTGAATATCTCCACCCTGGCATTAGGCGCATACTTTCTTGCATTATTCAAAAGATTTTCCAAGATCTGAGCAATACGCTTCCTGTCGCCCCATATATTGGCTATAACAAGAGGCTCCTTTAATTCTAACTTTTCAAACTCCAAATCCCGAATCGTATTTCGAATTACCTCAACTGCAGATATTTCTTCGCATTTTATTTCCAGCTTTTCCAGTTCCGACAAGGAATGCAACACCAGATCATTCACAAGCGCTGTAACCTCATCACATTTGCGAATAATGGTTTCACTATACTGCTGCCTCTTTTCAAAGCTTGCGCCCAGGTTGGCCTCTAACGCCTCCGAATAAGCTCGAATGGAAGCAATTGGGGTCTTAATATCGTGGGATAAAGAAGACACAATGGTCTTATTGGCTTCAATTGCCTCGTGTTCTTTTTTTCTGGCTGCAAGAATTTCTTTTCTCATATGGTCAAAAGCCCAGGTAAATGCACCAAAATAGTTCCTTCTCTCATAATCCAAGGTAATATCAAGATTTCCTCCTGCCACCTCCTGTGCATAGTTCTCCAATTTCTGAAATGGACGAAGGATGCTATGCCAGATGTAAAATAAAAGCATCACCATATAGAGAAGTCCCATTATTAAAAATCCCATTGCAACCTTTAGTCTTACATTCTGATTCTCACTAACGCTACCTTTACGAATACTATCTTCAAGCTCCACAAGCGCATCTTCCGAAGGGCTGGTACCATCAGTGCTTTTGCTAAGCTGTCGAACTTCATTGATGATAACCATCTGTTTACCAATATCATCCGGGCTGCTAAAATTTCCTGTCCATATATAAATTCCAGTAGTCAAAAGTATCAGCACCACCAAAAATCCAGCCACTATTCTCCAAATCTTTTCCATACACGCGGTTCTCACTTTCTTCCATTGTTATACTACTTTATATTAATTCCATGGTCTACTATTCGCCTTTTCCACAGAGCATGTACCCGACTCCCCATACGGTCTTCAAATAATCTGGTTTTGACGGATTTTCTTCTAGTTTTTCTCTAAGCCAGCGCAAATGAACCGCTACAGTAGAAAGCTCGGCCTCTGAAAACACTCCCCACACCTCATGAAGTATGGTTTCTTTAGCAATCGCTTTATCCATATTTTTACACAGATAGGCTAAGACATCGAATTCCTTTAGGGCCATTTTCACTTCTGTTCCATTTTTCGTAACCATTCGCTTTGATACGTCTACGCGCACCTTTCCAAATTCATAAACCTCATTTTCCTCATCTCCATAAGTTCTTCGAATGAGCGCATTTATTCTTGCAAGCAATTCCTTTAGCGAATATGGTTTTTCTAAATAATCGTCTCCCCCTAAATCCAATCCTTTGATTTTATCGTCTTCGCTAGTTCTCGCACTTGCGAAGATTACCGGAACCTTAGACATTTTTCGTAGTTCCTTACATACTTCAAAACCAGTTCCGTCTGGCAAATTAATATCAAGAAGAATGAGATCAAAGCGTTCTTTCATTAATACCTCATAGGTATCTTCGATACCAGAAAGGCTCTTCACCTCATATCCATAGCTTTCTAATGTATCTGATGTAATCAATGCTAAATCCTTATCATCATCAACAATTAATATCTTTCTCATAAAACGTTCTCTCCATTCTTTCCGATTATCTCTGGTATCATTATCTTTTCCTTCTTACGTATCCTTCCTCAATATCCCCAAATACTCCTCATACGCAAACACTCTATTTCTCGCAGCATTGGTTGTTTCCTGCAAAATACCAAGTTCCACAAGCTTCTTCACAGCCGTAGCTACTGTATTATAACTAATATCTAACTCCTTAGCAGTTCTCTTAATATCAATAATAGGATACTGCTCGATATAATCAAACACAGCTCTTAAATTATCTTTACTTCTAGTCGTTTTCGGAAGTTTTTCTATATTTGTATCATGCAACGTAGAAAGCTGACGAATTGCTTCCAAAGAATCCGATGCTGCTTTACTCACTGCCTCCAAAAAGAATCTTATCCATTGTTCAAAGTTACCGCTTCTTCTGACTTCACTAATTCGATCATAATATTCTATCTGGTTTTTTTTCAAAAAATAAGATATATAAATGACTGGTTTAGCAAGCAATCCCTGCTCCATCAGATAAAGGAGTATCAAAAGTCTTCCGATTCTTCCGTTGCCGTCCAAAAACGGATGTATTGTTTCAAACTGATAATGAATCAATGCAACACGAATTAATGGATCATAATCCACATTTTCATTAATAAATTTCTCCAAATCAGACATTGCGTTTTGCATATCTTCTACATTTGGGGGAATATATCTTGCATCCTTTAATGAACAATTGGCAGGTCCAATCCAATTTTGAGAATGTCTAAACTCTCCCGGAGTCTTATCCTGTCCGCGGACATTTTCCATTAATACTTCATGTATTTCTCTTATTAATCTGCAGCATAACGGCAATCTTTCCAGACGATTCAATGCATACTGTGTTGCTTTCACATAATTAATAACATCTGAAACGTCAAGATTTGCATTTGCTTCCACCTCTGGATCTAATACATCATCAAGAGTACACTGTGTGCCTTCTATTTGTGAGGAAATTAATGCTTCTTTTCTAACATACATTGATATAAACAAATCCGCATTGGAAATTAACTGTGATGCAGTATCAAGTTTTACAAGTTGTTTATTGGCATCTACTAAAAGTTTTACAATCTCCTCATCCATTTCAATTTTAGGCATAGGTGGTAATGGATTTGGTTTAAAAGATTGATAAGTAGCCTCTCCTGTTAAATTGTCAACATATATTCCTGCTCGATTCATATATTTTCACCTCTTTTTTGAAATAACTACACTCATTATACCCTTTTTATTTCAAAAAGTCATTAGGTTTTTGAAATAAACGTGCTTACCTCTGTGTTTTGTTTCAAAAAGTCTTTTTCACAAACGTTATAACTGTTTTTCTTCTCATGTACTCCCTGTAACTCATTACATACAATTCATCATACCCATTTCTTATGATAGGAAACGGCATATCAATGCTCTCACATATTCTGACAATCTCGGCAGGATTTTTTAGTTTTTGAATCGTGATTGCCTCTAATTCAGAATTCTGATTGTTTATTCCAAAATACTCCTTCTCAATATCTAATTCTCCGTTTGGTTTTCTAATCCGAAAATATTCATTGAAAATATCCTTTGTCATAATAACTAATTTAAGTTCTCCATTTCTGTTTACCACTACAGGTTCGCCTGCCTTATTACATAATTCAATAATTCCTGTTGTATCTTTTAAACTTGATAATGGTATAAATTTATTCATTTTTCTCCTCCATAAAATGGGCGAATTTTTGTTGCTCCCAACATAACTCGTCCCTATTTTTCTTAATCTCTTTTTTCACTTTCATGCGCTTTAATCAATTTATATATAAAACAAAGCAGATAATACAACTGCTTAGAAAGCCTTGTAATATCTGCTCTGTTCTTAATTATGCTCTAACATATTCTCTATAAATATCCCATACCCTCTCGTCGGATCATTCACCAAAACGTGTGTCACAGCACCCACAATTCGCCCATTTTGGAGAATGGGCGAGCCCGACATGCCCTGCACAATTCCACCAGTTTTATCTAACAATTCCTCGTCTGTGATACGAATCAAAATTCCTTTATTTACAGCATCGCTGTTTAACTCCACTCGTTCAATATAAGCATCATAATCTTTTACTTCGCCATCCACAGTGGAGCGGACTATCGCTGGTCCAACTTCTATCTCCTGCTTTAATCCTACTTCCATTGGCTCATATTGTAACTCGCTCATAAGCGTATCATTAGCCACTCCGTAAATTCCACATTCGTTATTTTCTTTAATGTCACCACGCTCCAAGTCATCATTATAACGAATTACACCAGTTAATTCACCTGGCTCTCCTGCTTTTCCTTTGACAACATCAATAATCTGAGTCGCATACAGGGAACCATTTTCTAATTCCATTAACGTTCCAGTGTCAACATCACTGATACCATGTCCTAATCCACCAAATTTGCCATCTGTAGTCACATAAGTCAAAGTTCCTATCCCCTGAATGTTATCTCTCACCCAGATGCCAAGCTTTTTCTCTCCTGCAGAATCGATGACTGCAGAAGCCTTTACTGCTATTTCCTCTCCGTTCCGCCTCAAATTTAAGATAATATCGGAATCTTCTGCTTCCTTTACAACCTCCTGTAAATCCTCTTTGTCTTCCACTGCCTGTCCATCTGCTGCTACAATATAATCACCCGATTGCACAATTCCGCGAGCAGGCTCTACTTCTATACCATCATTGTTTGTGACTTTACCAGAACCAATAACCAGCACGCCATCCGTTTCCATATAGATACCAATTGGAGAACCACACGGGATTACCTGTTGCCCTTCCACAATCTCAAGTGTTACATTTTTTAAATCAAAGATACCAAATAACTTACAATTCATTGTATAACAGCAAGTTGTACCCGTCTTAAGGGTGCAGGGCTGTTGTAAATCTACAGTTACCGCTCCATTAGGGATATTTGAGTCGCCTTTCACAGAGGCTTCTGCCGATTCCTGATAAATGGATGCCTGGATAGGAAGCTTCAGATTCAAGTTCTGTTCTTCCTGTTCAATAAGCTGTATCTTGTCCGGTAACGCTTTCTCTACTGCATATCTGATATACCAGCCAGTAAATGCGATCGATACACAAAGAAAGCACCACAGGAATGTTCGATAACTTTTTCTCACTGCAAACACCTTTCTTTCCTGTTATTTTCTTAAGTACAATTGTATTATCATGAAAGCTCAATGCTCTTATAATTACTATATTTCATGCAGACTATGCAACCAGTCTTTTTCTGAACAGTTATGTTGCGCTTTCATAGTACTAGTATGCCATTCTTGTGTTTATTTCACACCGCTTATTTTTGTATGTACTGTTAATTATTGTTGTGGAAGCTTTTCTTGCATGCTTTAACTTTAGTGGTAGCCAGGACTAAAATGTTTAGTATTAAAGTTACATATTATTTTCACGCTATTTTTTGCTTCTTTGTATCTGCAAGTTGCTTCATTTCTTTGGCACTTACCATAACGGTATCGGTAATCTCCGCACCACCTAACATTCTTGCAAGTTCTTTGCAGGATTCTTCCATTGACAAGCTATCAATTCTTGTTCTTGTCTGCCCCTCAACATAGGATTTTTCTACCAGAAAATGTGCATCTGCCATAGCTGCAATCTGTGGAAGATGAGTAATACACAAAAGCTGATGTCTCTGTCCAATTAATGCCATCTTCTCTGATACTTTCTGGGCAGTTCTTCCACTAATTCCTGTATCAATCTCATCAAAAATTAATGTTCCGATATCTTCTCTATCTGCTAACAAAGTCTTAATGGCTAACATGATTCGCGACAATTCACCGCCGGATGCTACTTTCTCTATTGGCTTTAACGGCTCACCTAAATTCATGGACACCATAAATTCTGCTTCTTCCGCACCATTGGCAGTAAGCTCCTGTAATGGATGGAAGACAATATCAAATTCTGTATTAAGGAAATTCAAATCCTGCATATGCTTTTGAACCTCAGAAACAAAGACTTCTGCTTCCTTCTTGCGAATCGCTGTTATCTGATCTGCAATTTTCATAATCTTCTCTTTCTGCAGTTCTAACTGCTGTCTCATATCAGCTACCACACTGTCATAATCTGCATAACGCTGTAATTCTTCTTCTTTTTCTTTTCCGTATGCAAGAATCTGCTCAATCGTCTTACCATATTTTGCTTTCAAGCGGTTAATTTCATCCAGACGGCTTTCTACTACATAGAATTCTTCCTGTGAGAAATCCAATTCACTCATGTAATTCGAAAGTTCCCTGTTAAAATCATTTAACAATCCGTCAATATCGCGCAATTGTGCCGTCTTTTCCTCTAACACATCATCTAACTCTGCCACTGCTTCTAACTGCTTCAGTGCAAGTCCTATCTGCTCCCCAGCAGCATTTCCACTGTCGTAACCAGTCACACCATACACCTTTGATAATGTATCTGCAATGCGTCTACCCGCATTCATCTTACGATATTGTTTTTCCAATTCTTCATCTTCACCTAAGCGAAGTCCCGCTTCCTGTATTTCATTATACTCAAATTCTGCAAAGGCAATCTCACGCTTTCGAGTCTCCTCATCTGTCTCAAATTCCGTCAGTTCCTTCTCCAATTCCTTATAATGCTTAAATTCTGTCTGCAACAGTGCTTTCACATCTGATAATTGTCCATGTGCAAAATCATCAAGAAAATCCATGTGTTTCTTTCGATCCATCAGATTCCTGTATTCGTGCTGACCATAAATATCAATAAAGTAACCAGCTAATTCCTGCATCAATCTGGCACTTACTGTCTCTCCATTAATTTTCTTAATACTTCTGCCACCAATAATTTTTCTTGTAAATACAACCTGATTCTCTTCCACAGTAATGCCTTTGCTCTTTACAATCTCTAACTGTCTGTCCGAATCAATTTGAAATACTAACTCTACCAGTGCATAATCTGCATCTTCCCGTAGCATACTCTTTTCAATCTTACCACCTAATGCCATATGAATCGAATCAATCAAAATGGACTTACCGGCTCCTGTTTCGCCTGATAATATATTCAAACCATTCTTAAAATCAATATCTGCTTCCTCGATTAATGCTAAATTTTTCACATGAAGATTTACTAACATAATAACACCCCTTTACCTGTGTGCCGAACTTTTGTTTGTTGGCTTTAGTGTAACACATGAACATTCGTTTGTCTATAGTAAAAACAAACAAATATTTGGGTGCATATAAATACTCCGGCAGCTAATTATACTTAACTGCCGGAGTATTATTATACCACGATTTTTCTTATTTTATTCATAACCAGTTTTGTATCATCTACGGTTCTTACTGCGCACATAATCGTGTCATCACCAGCAATACAACCTACGATCTCATTCCAGTTTAAATTATCAAGTGCCGCAGCAACTGCCATTGCCATTCCGGAAACCGTCTTAATCACCAGAATATTTTGTGCCATATCCATTGATACAAACCCATTTTTTAAAATATGTAAATATTTTTCACTGACACTGTCGCCCTGCTGTACTAAATCATATTTTTGTCCACCATTGGCAGATGGCACTTTCGTCAGTTTTAACTCCTTGATGTCTCTAGAAACCGTTGCCTGTGTAACACGGAATCCATTTTCATTTAAAAGCCTTGCTAATTCCTCCTGGGTTTCTATCTGGTGTTTGCCAATCAGCTCTACAATTTTTGCATGACGTTCACTTTTCATTTTTCCCTCTCATTCTGATACTTACACGCCTTTTATCAACCCATTTTTCTTCGTAGAATTTCTAAAAAGCTTCTCTCATTTATTTTTATAATTCTTGCACGGCTTTCGGAATTGCGAATACATACACGATCTCCCGTTTTTAATGGAACCTGACGATAGCCATCAAATACTACTTCCGCCTTCTCTAATTCTCCATTTCTTGCCGGTCCGATTTCTACTTCGATATAATCGTCTTTTGATAATACAATAGTTCTGGAATTCAATGTATGTGGACAAATTGGTGTAATTAACAGCATAGCTGCCTGCGGCTCAACGATAGGTCCTCCTGCTGATAAATTGTAACCCGTAGAACCTGTTGGTGTAGATATGATAACACCATCTGCTTTAAACGAATGCAGATATGCCCCATTTACATAAATATTAAATTCCACTACACGCAGGGAACCTGTTCTTGTAAGCACCACATCATTTAAAGCCACCTGTTCTTCTGTCTGCACACCTGCTGTCCGTACACAGCCTGCAATCATCATATGTTCTTCAATGGTATATTCCCCATGCATCAGCTTATCAAGCGCACCTGTAATCTGATTTGGTTCTATCTCGGTAAGAAACCCCATTGTTCCCATGTTAATGCCAAGCATTGGCAGATTGTATTCCTGTATTCTTGCTGCCACACGAATTAACGTACCGTCACCACCAAGCACCAATACACATTCCGCATCCTTTACCACTTCCTTCGGTATGGCATCACTGCCCTCTGCTGTAAATTTTCCACCTACTTTATGTACCCTGCACTGGCACTGGTACTGTTCTAAATATTCTTTTATCTGCAAACCAACATCCTGCGCATCACTTTTTTGCTCATTTACTATCACAAGAAACCGCTTCATGAGTAGTACCTCCATGACTGCCTGTATTATTTATCCAATTCTTCATGTGCTTTTTCTACAATATCACAAATAGAAATATCTTCCATTACACCATCCATGGTATCTGTTTTTTCTAGCTCTACCAGATATTCAATGTTGCCCTCCGGTCCTTTTACTGGTGAAAATTCCAGATTCTTCACATGAAATCCATTATGTAATGCAAAGTCTGTTACCATCTCAATCACTTCCATATGAACAGACTTTTCACGCACTACACCTTTCTTTCCTACTTTTTCTCTTCCAGCTTCAAACTGTGGTTTGATAAGACATACCATCTTTCCATCTGGCTTTAACAGTTCATACGCAGCCGGCAGTACCTTTGTCAGAGAGATAAAGGACACATCCACCGATGCAAAATCCAATGGTTCTCCAATATCATCCGGTGTCACATATCGGATATTTGTCTTTTCCATGCAGATAACTCGTTCATCGTTGCGTAATTTCCACGCAAGCTGTCCATGTCCCACATCGACTGCAAATACTTTAACTGCACCGTTCTGGAGCATACAGTCTGTAAATCCCCCCGTCGATGCTCCAATGTCCATACAGACTTTTCCTTCAAGCTGCACATCAAAACATTCCATTGCCTTTGCAAGCTTTAATCCACCACGGCTTACATATGGAAGGAGATTTCCCTTAATTTCAATTGATTTTATTTTTTCAGGGTCAAAGGAAGTGCCTGCCTTGTCCTCACGCTGTCCATTTACAAATACATTACCAGACATAATAATTGCCTTCGCTTTTTCCCTTGATTCTACCATTTGTCTCTGCACAAGCAGAACATCCAGTCTTTCTTTACCCATTCAAGCACCTCTCTATAAATATTACCGAAACGTAACGAATCCGTACCCTCATAGGTTACCATGTTAACCACGAATTACATTCATAGTTAGCATGCAACCGCTACGTTTTCACACGGATTGTACCGTCCAGCACAGTCCTATTCAGAATAGTTACACTGAAACAAGTACTGTCAATGTATCAACACTTAACCGACTCCATACGATTATTTTGCTACATTCCTGTATATAGCGTAATAATTTTCTTCACGATAGAATCCGCATCAATACCTGTTTCCTGCTTTAAGATGTCCACATTTCCATGCTCCACATATTCATCCGGAATTGCCGCAATCAACACCTTATATGGCAGTGCGTTTTCTGTGACATAGCTTTCTATCTGTTCACCAAATCCACCTTTTTTCACATTTTCCTCCAAAGTAACCACCAGTCTGTGATCCTTTGCTAATTCATGCAAACACCCGGTATCAAATGGCTTAATAAATCTTGCATTTACAAGCGTACAGTTGTAGCCAATTTCTTTTAATTTTTTTCGTACCTGTACCGCAGTTTTAAACATACTGCCTACTGCTAACAATGCAATGTCTTCTTCTTCGTATATCATTTCACTTTTTCCAAATACGATTGGTGAACGGAATTCCTTATATTCATCATAAGCTTCTCCACGGGGATACCGAAGGGCAATCGGATGTTCAAAATCCACTGCAAATTTCAACATATCGGATAGTTCCCATTTATTCTTTGGAGCCATCATATGCATATTCGGTATGGTGGTAAGGAAAGAAATATCAAAAATTCCCTGATGTGTCTCACCATCACTTCCCACTAATCCTGCACGGTCAATCGCTATCACCACTGGCAAATCCTGAATACAGACATCATGCAGCACCTGGTCATAGGCACGCTGTAAAAATGAGGAATATACTGCAAATACCGGCTTTAAACCACCAGCCGCTAAACCTGCTGCAAAGGTAACAGCATGTTCCTCTGCAATTCCCACATCAAAGAAACGTTCCGGATACACATTACGAAAACGCTTCAAACCCGTTCCTTCTGCCATTGCCGCCGTAATCGCCACAACCTCCGGTTTTCTTGCGCCTAACTTAAACATAACCGTTGAAAAAATATCAGTATACGTTGGCTTATGCCCTTTCTGTGGAAGTCCTGTTGCCACTTCAAAAGGCTCTGCACCGTGAAATCTTGATGGATGGCGCTCAGCCGGTGCATATCCCTTTCCTTTCTTGGTCATCACATGAACAATGACAGCACCTTCTTTTTTGGCAGCTTCCCTTAGAACACGTTTTAACTGCTGTATATTATGACCATCGACAGGTCCTAAATATGTGATGTCCATTTCCTCAAAAAACATGCCTGGAATAATCAACTGCTTAATTCCGCTTTTTGTCTTATGCAATGCACCGGTAATCTTATCGCCATAATAAGGAATTTTAGAAACCTTTTGGTGGACATTATCTTTCAATCCTTTATAAAATTCACCTGTTCGTAAATTTCCTAAATACCTGGACAGCCCACCAACATTTTCTGAAATAGACATATTATTGTCATTCAGCACAATAATAAAGTTCTTTTTCAACTGTCCAGCATTGTTCAAGGCTTCAAATGCCATACCACCTGTCAATGCACCATCACCAATAACAGAAATCACATGGTACTTGTCGCCTTTGATGTCTCTTGCTCTTGCATAACCAAGTCCGGCAGATATGGAAGTGGAACTATGCCCTGTGTCAAAACAGTCATACTCACTTTCCTTGCGCTTTGGAAACCCACTCATACCACCGTATTTACGCAATTCATCAAATCCACTCTTTCTTCCTGTTAATATTTTATGCGTATAAGCCTGATGTCCCACATCCCAGATAATCTTGTCCTCCGGCAGATTAAACACCTGATGCAGCGCAATGGTTAATTCCACCACTCCTAGATTGGATGCTAAATGTCCACCGGAGCAACTTATTTTTTCTATTAAAAACTGCCTGATTTCTTCTGCAAGCAGTTTACTTTCTTCACTATTTAAGGCTTTCACATCGCCCGGATTTTTTATTTTTTCCAAATACAATTGACTTCACCCCTTATATAAGCTACTTTTCTCTGGAAACTAACATAAGTATCAATGCTCTTAAATATGCATTTTCACAGGAAATTCCATCCAGCAAAGCAACTGCTTCTTTTGAAATGTCCTCTACATCTTTTTTCGCCTGCTCTAATCCCCTGATTGTCACATATGTGGTCTTATGATTCTTCTCATCACTAAGTACCGGCTTACCAAGCACCTCTGTGGTGCTTGTCACATCCAGAATGTCATCCTGAATCTGAAATGCCAAACCGACCTTACCGGCAATGTTCTCCACCACATCGACCTCTTCCCTCGATGCACCGGCAAGCAATGCACCTATCACCATAGAAGCTTCAATCAATGCACCTGTCTTTAAACGATGAATAAAATCTAATTTTTCTCTGGTCAGCGGCTTTCCTTCCTCTTCTACATCCACACATTGACCTCCAAGCATTCCATAGATGCCTGCCTTATGTGCTAACACCTGTAAGGCTTCCGGAAGCGTTTCGTTGTCTGGCTCTAATACAAATGCTTTTACAGCTGTTTCAAAAGCATAATTTAACAAACCATCTCCTGCCAGAATTCCCATAGCTTCACCGTACTTAATATGGGTTGTCTTTCTCCCCCTACGGTATTCATCATTATCCATAGCAGGCAAATCATCATGAACAAGAGAATACGTATGAATCATTTCCATCGCCGCCATAAATGGCTCAATCACAGTTCCTGTTCCACCAAACATGTGATACGTTTCTTCCATCAACATAGGACGAAGTCGTTTCCCACCAGCCTCTACACTGTAATTCATCGCCTCTATCACCGTCTTCTGGTAGCCTTCCTCTTTTGGAAGATAATTACGGATGACTGCTTCTATATGAGCTGTTTTCTCTTTCAATTCTTCTTTAAAATTCATACATTTCACCATCTTCATTCATAGCCAGAACTTTTTTCTCTATCTTATCTACTTTCTCGTTACACAGCTTTAACAATTCCATTCCCTGCTGATATGTCTGAAAGGATTCTTCTAAGGTCGTATCTCTGTCTTCTAATTTCTTAATAGCTTCTTCTAAGGAAACAAACGCCTCCTCTATACTTACTTCTTTCTTTTTCACATCTACACCTCACTGATTCCATCAACAACAGCATCTATTACACCATCTGTCACATGAATCTTTATTTTGTCACCAGCAGTATATCCCTGTACGGAATACACTGTTTTTCCCTGCTCGTCTTCCACATAGGAAAATCCCTGCTGGAGTTTTTTTAAGGGAGACAAGCCATCTAATTTTTCTGCGTACAAAGCGATTTGATGTTTTTTTTCTTGTATGGCATGTCTCATTTCTCTATTTAATTTGTCATATAATTCTACAAGATATTGACGCTTTTCCCGAATCTTATATTCCGGCGATAAAAAGGCAAGTCTCTTTTCTTTACTGTCTATCTGCTCTTTCCATGAAGAAATCCGGTACTGCATATTGCGGTTCAGCAAGCGTCTGTAATGAAATATCTGTGCCACATAATCTTCATAGTCATATACAGCCAATTCTGCACCTGCAGACGGTGTTGGTGCACGCAAATCTGCAACATAATCGGCTATGGTCACATCCGTCTCATGTCCTACCGCAGAAATAATTGGAACAGAGCATTCAAATATGGCTCTTGCTGTTATTTCCTCATTAAACGCCCACAAATCTTCAATGGAACCACCGCCTCTGCCGACAATAATGGTATCTACTTGTTGTGCTTCTAGAGCTTTTATTCCTGCTACTATACTTTCCGCGGCACCAACGCCCTGCACTTTTGCCGGATATAAAATAATCTGAACGAACGGATTCCGTCTTGTTGCAATCTGGATAATATCACGGACTGCTGCACCCGTTGGTGCTGTGACCACACCTAACGTCTGAATATATTTGGGAATCGGTTGCTTATATTCCTCTGCAAACATGCCCATTTCTTCTAATTCTGCCTTTAGTGCCTCATACTTTTGGTACAAGTCACCCGCACCTTCTCTGGTGATTTCTTTTGCGTACAGCTGGTATTTTCCATCCCGTTCATACACATCTACCGTTCCCGATACAATGACACTTAATCCTTCTTCTAACCGAAAAGTCAGTCCTTTTCGCTGTCCCGCAAACATCACGCAGGACAATATACCGCCACTGTCCTTCAAGGTAAAATAAATATGACCGGAGGTATGGTACTTGCAATTCGACACTTCGCCCTTTACCGATACCTTATTCAGAAAAAAATCTTGTGTAAACATATTTTTTACATATGCATTAACCTGACTGACTGAATATGCTTTCCCCATAGCTACCTCTCGTTGTTACGAATTACCTACTCCTCTGGATATCTTACCCAAAACAGCATTGATAAATGCCGGTGCACTATCGCTACCAAATGTCTTTGCTAATTCTACCGCTTCATTAATGGCTACACCGGTTGGAATGTCTTCATCGTATAACAGTTCATACACTGCCAGACGAATAACTGACAATTCTACTTTTCCTAAACGGTCAACCTTCCAGCCTTCCGAATACTCATTAATCTTCTGGTCAATTTCCGGAATGCGTTCCACAATGTTATTTAACTTCTCTAAAATATATGTTTTTTCTTTGCCATCGTTTAACGCAATGTCATCAAAATAAAGAGCGGATTGCTCCTGCATTTCCTCAATGGAATTGAATTCTACCTGGAATAAAATTTTAAAAATATGTTCTCTTAATTCTCGTCTACTCACAATTAGCCTCCTATGTGAAATAAATATATAAAGAAGGCAGAGAATTGTTCTACACAATCCCCTGCCTTACCATTTACAGATTCTCTACACCTGCAATACGAATGTTTACATCAGCAACGCTAAGGCCAGTCATACTTTCAATTGCCGACTTAACCTTTTCCTGAACAGCCGCACTGGTATTTGGGATGTTGTATCCGAACTTTAAATTCAATGCAAGTTCCACCGAAACCACACTGCTTTCCACAACTACCTTCACACCCTTTGACAATATCTTCATGCCTAACTTACTAATCAGTTCATTCGTAACATTGCCTGCCATCGAAGCCACACCTTCTACTTCTGTAGCTGCCAGACCGGCTATAATCGCCACAACTTCGTCAGCAATCTGTACTTCACCCAAATCGCCTTCTTCTAACTTGTATGTGTTTCTGTTCTCAGCCATATTATAAACCTCCTATTACTCCTGCTATTTATCATTTCCTATTTTCAACGTTCGTAACGATTCCATCCCTCATAGATGTCAAGTTTTTAAATAGATTTGCTCTCATCTGCGAATTTTGTCTGTCTCTATGATTATAACAGAATTCATGGTGTTTTCAAAGTGCTTTTTTATATACTAGTACCTAAAATACTAATTTTTACCAAATTCAGATAAAATTAATCCTTCATTTCTATCTACTGTCATTCCAATACTCCAGCTATTCACAAACAAAAGCAATGGTCTGCCTTTTAAATCCCGGATTTTCTTCATATCTGAAGTTCCTGTCAATTTATCTAAGTCAATTTCTTCGTTTTCAATCCAACGAATATGCTCATATGGAAGATTTTCTAAGCGTATATCCACATTGTACTCGTTTTCCAGACGATATTTCAACACATCGAACTGTAAGACACCAACAACGCCTACAATAATTTCTTCCATACCGGTGTTATACTCCTGAAATATCTGAATGGCACCTTCCTGGGCAATCTGGGAAATGCCTTTCACAAACTGCTTACGTTTCATAGTGTCAATCTGTCTTACTCTTGCAAAATGTTCCGGTGCAAAGGTTGGAATCCCCTCGAATGTAAACTTGTTCTTTGGCGCGCAAATAGTATCTCCAATGGAAAAAATACCCGGATCAAACACACCGATAATGTCACCGGCATACGCTTCTTCAATTACTTTTCTCTCCTGCGCCATAAGCTGCTGCGGCTGGGATAAACGAAGCTTTTTTCCACCCTGTACATGGAATACTTCTTCGTCTGCATTAAATTTACCGGAACAGATTCTCATAAATGCAATTCTATCTCTGTGCGCCTTGTTCATATTTGCCTGAATCTTAAACACAAATGCAGAAAAATCATCGGACATGGGATCCACTTCTCCACAATCTGCATGTCTTGGCAATGGGGAATAGGTCATTTCCAAGAAATGCTTCAAGAAGGTCTCTACACCAAAGTTTGTAAGGGCAGAACCAAAAAATACTGGCGACAATTCACCCTTTGAAACTAAATCAATGTCAAATTCTGCACTGGCACCGTCAAGTAGTTCAATTTCTTCCATTAATTTGTCATAGGCATCCTGTCCAATGTAATTGATACATTCCGGATCGTCTACGGAAATACTCTTTTCCTCACCTTCTTTGGTTCCTTTTTCCGTATCAGAATATAAAAGGATTTCTCTTGTATTTCTGTTGTACACACCTTTAAATGCTTTACCGGAACCGATTGGCCAATTGACAGGGCAGGTTGCAATGCCTAATTCTTTTTCAATTTCATCTAACAAATCAAAGGTATCGTTGGCGTCACGATCCATTTTATTAATAAAAGTAAAAATTGGAATGTGACGCATGACACATACTTTAAACAGCTTTCTTGTCTGCGCCTCAACACCCTTGGAGCCATCAATTACCATGACGGCAGAATCGGCAGCCATTAACGTACGATAGGTATCCTCCGAGAAATCCTGATGTCCCGGTGTATCCAAAATGTTAATGCAATAGCCGTCATATTCAAACTGCAATACGGAAGATGTGACAGAAATACCTCTTTCCTTTTCAATCTCCATCCAGTCAGACACCGCATGTCTGGCAGTTGCTTTTCCTTTTACAGAACCAGCAAGATTAATGGCACCTCCATATAACAAAAACTTTTCTGTTAAGGTTGTCTTACCGGCATCCGGGTGAGAGATGATGGCAAAGGTTCTTCTTCTCTTTATTTCCTGTGTATACTTTCCCACGATATTGCAGCCTCCTACTTTCTTAATTGTAACTATTCAGAACCCTCATAGTTACCTGTTTTTTACAAAATACCATCGCATATTATAGCAGAATGAACTAGGATTGTAAACGGGTTCTTTTGAAAACTTCTATCTTTCCATTAATCCACATAAGATAGTTTACACTTCTTCATTACCTGTTGCATCTTATATCCATAAAAAGCCTTCCCAATCTTCTCATTAGAATAATTCGTGGTTGAAACTTTTGGATATTTGCCGGTATCCCATGACATAAAAGTCATAGACTGATATGTACCAGAACTACACAGGAAGAAAATCAATGCGCCACTGCTTGCATTGCCTTGCGGATCAACGATATACCACTTTCCGCCAATCTTCACTTCATTCCACTGATGGCTTGGATTGGCAGATTTGCTATTGGCATGTACATAGCGACATGGAACACCCATTCCATCGCATAAAGCCTTGAATCCTCTTGCAAAACCGGAGCATTGAGCCTCGTGATAGCCATAAGAATTCTTATACACCAATGAACCCCAGGCTGTGTTCGCACCATTCTTCGACCAGTCTGCTGCATATTCACAATTGCTCATCATATAGAGCTGTGCGGCCATCACTTTTTCTACCTGTGTCATGTCGGAAGTAATATATTCCTCGCAAAAAGAATTCACTACTTTTTTTACTTGAGATAACTGCTTGCTGGATAACTTTGGCCCATATACACTTCCTACACTGTAGTCACCTTTTTTTGCACTTACCTTTACTGATTTGTAGTAAGCCTTTACTCCCTTATTATCGTAATCGGCATATTTTTTTACACCATCTGTCTCCACATAGGCTTTTACTGTGTAATAATAGGTCTTTCGAGCAGCAACAGAATCATCATAACAGTATAACTGGCTCTCGCCTTCTACAGTAGCAATTTTCTTCCAGGTCTTACTACCTTTTGCACGTCTGCAAACAACATAGCCTGTTGCTCCCTTGGATTTTTTCCAATCGATTCGGACTTTTCCTGTTGCTACTAATTTTATCTTTGTTACAGTTGTTTTTGGTATAGTAACTTCTTCTACTACCTCCGCTTCCGTGACTGTTTGTTCTGTTGTCTGCTCTGTTGTTTCCTCTGCCTCTGCGTAAATTGTTGTCACGAAAAAGCAACATAAAAATGCAAGCATTACATATCGTAAGCTTTTTACTGTTTTGTGAATTGTTCTTGTCATAGTTATTCCTCTCCTCTTAAAATACATGTTTCATAGGTGTTTGCGAAGGTGATGACCATCCGCAAGTTGTCAAAATTGTTTGTGGCAAACAGCTGCTTGCTACATACTAGGTCTTCCAACCATTTGTCCAGCATTCCAATAATAGCCTGCGGGACGATTTGCCCATGCAATCGCTAATATAGGCTTATCATTACTATCAAACCCATAGCAAACATATCCAGAAATCATTTCCACATGATAAATTCCCCGGTATCTTGCTTTATTCGCACTTGTCTCAAACATCAGATCACCGGCATTTAATTTCATTTTTTCCACATTACTCTGACTCAAACCGCCTTTGACAAGCTTTTTATTCGTAGCACACCATTTTCCTATATTTGCAGCAACCGGTGCATAGTTGGCACTTCCAAAATTCACACCATATTTCGAATAGGCTTTCCAGACAAGAGAGCTACAATCATAGTAATTGTTCTGCATTCTTTTTGCCTGACTATATTTACATGTTTGTCCTATTTTAATGGCGCGATTAACTACTTTCTGTCTTTTAGGCGAAACAACAGAAACTGCACATCCCAAAGAAACATCACCGACTGTAGCTTTTATTACAACATTTCCATTTTTCTTGGCTTTTACTTTACCCGTTGAAGATACCGTTGCAATTTTAGGATTGCTGGAACTCCATTTTATCCCCTTTGTTATGCCTTTGATTTTTAGTTGTTTTGTCTGACCACTACTCATAAGCAGAGAATTTTTTGAAATGCCTAACGACACCGTTTTTATATTCACGGTAAATACTTTCTCATTGATGGTAATGGTCACTGTTGTCTTTCCTGTCTTGCTTGGCACAAGGGTTATAACGTTGTTTTCCAAATAACCATACACTGAAATATCTGCATTAGATGATGTATATGTGATATCTATTCCGTAATCATATGCATTCAACATCACATTACTATTTAAATGAAATGTAAAACTTGGCATTCCCCAGTCATTTTCAGATATATACAATGTTTGCGACTTTTTGTCTATGGTTACTCCTGACAAATCCGGTTTGATATCAAATTCATAATACGCAGTAAAAAGCAGATAACTGCTCTCCACATTGTAGTCTGTGCCATCAGTTATCAAAGCATCCGTTTCATTATTATAAAGTGTATTATCCCACGTTTCTGTTGTTTTGGCATACACCTCCACCGTAACTGACGCATAACCGGGTGCCACAGCACAAAATGCACCTGTTTCATTTACAAAAAGCACCTCTGGGTTCGATGAATAGAAATATGCGGAATCGATGGTTACCATCTGTTCTGCATATGCAAATGTTTCCGGCACTTGAAAACTTCCGGTTCCACCTACTACAAGCTCCTGATATCCACCACCTTCCGTTACCGGAATCAGATTGTCCCCTTCACTTGCACTGGCAAAGATGGCCGGAAAAAGTACCATTGAAATCAGCAGTACCCCTATGCGAAACAGCATTTTCATTTGTTTTTTTACGTTCATTATTGTATTCCCCCTTATATGTACTATCCTTACATACCTAATATATTAGGTAATTGCGAAACGCCAACAAGGTAGTGAATTGTCAGAATTGTTTGTGACAGATAGTTGTTTGCTACATAGTCTATATGTGACCCTCTGAAAACGTCGGCACTTGGGCTGTGTATTTTACAGCCTTAGTGTCCGCTA
>JBGVMW010000220.1:0-3524 GCA_045125095.1 Lachnospiraceae bacterium | reverse complement strand
ATCAGGCACAAATTGTCCTGATTGGGGTGGCTGTAACTATACTTATTATTTGGATGGGAATAAAAATTGCGAATATGTTTCGGTTGAACAAGATCGTATCTGCTCCGACGTACTTATTATATGAAGAAAAAAGGCCGGATTTGTATGTTCAAGAAATGCAACAGATAGTGGAGAAGATGTCTTCCAGACAACAAAAAGACTTAATCCGTATCAATATTGCTGCTGGATATTTATATAATGGACAGCTTGAAAAGGTAGAAGAACAGATCCAACAGATTGCGCTTCCAGGACAACCAGAAGCAAATCAAGTGCTCTGTTATGCCTATGAGGCCATGGCATACTTCTTAAAAGGAGAAAGAGAGAAGGGACTGGAAGTAATAGAGAGTCAGAGAAGTCTTTTGAAAAAATATGATTCAACTGCATCCGGCCTTACCAATAATGTATTAGTACTCTACGGATTCGAAAAGATTGCAAAAGGAGAATATAAAGAGGCATTAGAAACATTGGACCTTTTAAAAGAAAAAAAGGTATCTTCTATTTTACAGGATATTGTAGATTATCTTTATTTAGAATGTTATAGGAACTTGAAGATGGATGCAGAGAGACATGCATTAAGAGATATGATGAGGAAAGCATCGGTAGTTCCTGTTATTAAAAACAAAATTGCATAAGGAAGCTTAAAGGGGCTGACGCACTAAGATTATTGTACCAAGTCGCTAGCGCGACGGCTAGCCCCAGTTACAATTAATTTCCCACTATTTAAAAATAAAAATAGCAGTTTTTGTATATTTGTAGTATTGTTAAGTTACCACACCAAACGCCACACAAATACCGCCAACTGCTATGATTATGATAACATTTTTTTCGAAACTTAACAACAACCAAATATCTAAATTTTTTATTCGTCCTCCTCCATAAATGATTGTTTGTCTCATTTTTATTTCATTCAATCATTTTAAGGAGGTTCCATTATGGACAAATATTTTAATCTTTATCGTGAGATGATCTCACTTCGCGGTCTCACTGACCATACCCTGAAAAGTTATTCTACTTACATTCGCAGTTACCTTGATTATCTGCAAAATATTCTTCACAAATCTCCCGAGGATGTTTCATGGCAGGAACTGCGCAATTTTATCAAATGGCTTCAAAAAGAACGAAACCTTGCTGACCGCACCATCAACTGTGTCATTTCACAGCTTCGCTTTTTTACTATCTATGTCTTACATAAACCTTGGGACGATAATCAGCTTCCAAAACGAAAATTCGATGAATATCTTCCCTTTGTTCCTTCTCAGAAAGAGACGTTTGAATTCATCAGCACCATCCCTGACATAAAACAAAAAGCCATGGTGGCTGTAATGTATTCTTCCGGTCTTCGTATTGGCGAGGTCTGTCATCTTCGCTATGATGATATCAGTCGCAGTTCCATGAGGGTACATATCCGTCAGTCGAAAAACAGATCGGAACGTTTTGCACCACTTTCCAAGTTTGCTCTCGACATTCTTACACAATACTGGTTTGAGTGTGACAGACCGAAAGGCTGGCTTTTTCCTAAACAAACAGATTCGTCCAGACCGATCGATACCTATTTCTTATCCCGTCACATTCATGCACACGAAGAACGCCTTGGATGGCCGAAACGCATCACCTGTCATTCTTTCCGGCATGCGTTAGGAACTCACCTTTATGAAAATGGCACCGATCTACTGACCATCAAAGCCTTTCTTGGACATAAATCTTTGAATTCCACAACCATCTATGTTCACCTGGCATCCACCTCATTTTCTGAGGTGGTAAATCCTCTCGACAAGATGGGAGGTATTGCACATGAATAATTCGAAGATACAACAGATCTGGAATTTTTCTTATGATGCATTTTGCGAAAAATACCCGTTACGTTCCGAGGTACAGGATAAGACATCTCGTGCGATAATAAACTGCAAAACTGGAAATCTTGGATACAATGTAAACCAATGTACCGATTGTGGCCATATAGAGATCCACAACAACTCCTGTAAAAATCGCAACTGTCCAAACTGTCAGGCAGTTTCAAAAGAAGTCTGGGTTGACAAACGCAGAGCAGAAGTCATGGATGCTCCTTACTTTCATGTGGTCTTTACACTGCCTCATGAGTTAAATCCTCTACTCTATTGCAACCAAAAACTCCTTTATGGACTTTTGCACAGATGCTCCGCCGAAACACTTCTTGAACTTTCAAAGGACAAAAAGTATCTCGGAGCAACACCCGGTATCATTCAGGTTCTTCATACCTGGAATCAGGAACTGGATTACCATGTACATATGCACTGCATCATTTCCGGTGGCGGCATTACTGAAACCGGAAAACTGAAAAGATCCAAAGGTAACTTTTTTATACCTGTATATGTTTTACGTGATAAATTTAAAGGTAAGTTCCTTGCTGAACTCCAAAAACTGTACCAGCAGGAAAAACTTATATTTTCCCGTTCCTGCGAAAAAATGAAAAACAGTTATTACTGGAGCGAATTCAGGGACAGCCTTTATCAGAAAGACTGGTGCCCATATATCAAGGAAACCTTCAATGGTTTTGGAAATGCAATCGAATACCTTGGTCGTTACACACATAAGATTGCGATTTCAAACAGCCGTATCCTGTCAGTCACGGAAACAGAGACTACTTTTTCTGCCCGTGGCAAAAGGCCGGGTGAACCGAAACGAACCATCACACTTCCAAACACGGAATTTATCCGTCGCTTTTTGATGCATGTGCTACCGTCCGGTTTTCAAAAGATACGTTACTATGGTTTCCTGAACAATCGCAAGAAATCTGAAAACCTGAAACTGATTTTTAAGCTTCAGGGGCATCAGCGTTTCAAGCGACGTTACACCAATCTTTCCATGCAAGACCTAATTAAGAAAGTATGGAATGTTGATATTTGCCAGTGCCCTGCATGTGGAAAAAGCACCATGGTCTACCTTGGACGTGCCTATGCGTCATAAATACATTTTTACCAAATATCCCCATGTACTAGACTGCCCTCGGGTGGTCTGCGAAGCATGCCCAAAAATAATAAATTTGTATCATTACATATCCAAACACGCTATTTTTCACCTTAAAATAAGCTATTTCGGAATAAGCAAGTGAATACTATCTCCATATAAGTACCGGCTACACGGTCGCAACTTGGTACAATAGGAAAGAATCACACTCAGAGCAGTTTTACATTTTGTAAAGCTGTTCTTTTTTGACTGCTCTGACTATGATACTTTCCTTAAGTATTATACCACAATTATTTGTACTTTTTTAACAAATCTTTAAAAATTTATAACAAGAAATTGTAACAATTAATGATATTTTACAAATAACCCGATATACTATATAATAAAAAGGTGTGTGCATCGATTAGTATCGGTGGACAGGAAAGAATTTCGAGAGGACAGGTGAGAATAATGAAACGAAAAATAATCACTCTGCTTACTACTGTGTCTATGATGATCTGTATGATCGGTTGTGGAAGTGCATTTGATGCACAGGGCTATGT
>JBGVMW010000219.1:0-7402 GCA_045125095.1 Lachnospiraceae bacterium | reverse complement strand
CTATACTACTCCATCTACCGCTAAGGGTGGTGCTATCTCAGCTTTCGTGCCAATGGTTAGCCACCACGACCACAGCGAGCACTCTGTGAAGATCATCATCACCGAGCACGGTATTGCTGACTTGCGTGGTAAGAGCCCTATTCAACGTGCTCACGAGATCATCAACAACTGTGTGGATCCACAATACCGCCCATTGTTGACTGAGTACTTGGAGATGTCTAAGACTGCTCATACCCCTCATACACTCAGCTGCGCATTGGCTATGCACGAGGAGTTCCTCAAGTCAGGCGATATGCGTAACACCAAGTGGGAGAATTACAAACGCTAAATTTCGTCCCACCATTCTCTGTTCTTGAGATTGGATTAGGGATAGAATCACATATAAAAAGACTGCTCTCGTTATGGAGCAGTCTTTTTTGTGTATGACAAGTTACCCGGAGCTTTCAGGACCACCATAAGACATCTCTAGGACATCGGTAGGCTTTCGGTGGCTGTTGTGCTTCACTCTCAATTCTCTTGCAAATTACGGGTTCTTGACGGATTCATAACGGGTTGATACTATGCTATCACTATGAGATTAATATGTGATAACTATGTAATTCATATCCTTTTGTTAGTATAGTGTGGGTATTTTGGGTAAATAGGGTATTTGAGGTATTTCTCATTTACCCTAAATACCCCAAATACTACCTCTTTATTTTTTGTATCTCTTTAATACAATCAATCCGTATAACCGATTCTATTTCATTCGATTATGCGGATTTGCATTATCTCCTAATAACCTTATTACCTAATCCTGCGGACTTTTCGCGAACATCATCCCCCACGTCCGTGGAAACTAAATATTCAGAATTATGGTATGAGTTAGTTATTTCACTTATATCTTACCAGCTAGTTTCAGGGTTGCCATAGAACATTGATAGGAAATATTTAGTAGCTGCCTTCGTGGTCAGT
This sequence comes from Lachnospiraceae bacterium, assembly GCA_045125095.1. Taxonomy (GTDB): domain Bacteria; phylum Bacillota; class Clostridia; order Lachnospirales; family Lachnospiraceae; genus JBGVMW01. Next base: position 6,448 of record JBGVMW010000219.1, on the reverse strand, counting down.
TTCATTTTCTGCAACAGTCATTGATGCAAAGTCTGCTATTGAATAAGAAATTTTTCCCCATTCAATACCACATATATCAGAAATCATCCACATGCCATCTACAAGTTTCATATACAATACAATATCCTCCAATCGATTAGGTTTTATATCGTCAAATGTAATATATACAAGAGTGTAATTTGGATTGTCATGGTCATATTCCACGATTTCGTAGTTATGGGTTGACCCATCATTAAATTTCCAATATCCGTTCCACGCCCAAACATCAAGACTGCTATACTTAAACGCCTGTTGTAATTCAGTGTAGAAATCATCGGTCATAACTTCTTTGTCATCCATTGTTCCGCTATATGCACCATGTACTACAGCAGCAATTTGTTCTTCTATTTTCACCTCTCTCATCGTTTCTTCAAATAGGCTATCAATATCTAATCCCAAATCGCGTAATGTTTGTAGTCCATCTTCGCCTAACGCTTTTTTCCAAATATATTTATCTATATCTTTTTCGTTGGGAAATATCTCCCATAGTTCTGTAGAACCTTTGGTAGTGATACTAAAAGTAAAGTGTATTTCTGTTCCAAGTTCTTCAAATTCCCAGACATTTTCACCAACGAGTGTATAGGGCGACAAGAGGATGTTTGCATTTTCGTATCCGTAATACACTTTCTTTGCATACTTGTTGTTCTCTGCTACTTTTTGAGTGAGTAATTGTTTAAATCCTTCATCATCTGTAGTGGTCACTAATTCTTCAAGCATCGTGTCGAAAAATTCTTCTGCTTTGACATCTTGTTCGTATTGGATTAGAAGATCACAAGAAGCCAAATAGAATTTAACAGCGTCATTGATTTGAACTTGATAGTCCTCTGGACTGGATGTACATGATATCATCAATAAGCATGATATGCCTACTAATAAAAACTTTTTCATAAATCTATTTGTTTTAGACAATATTTGTATAACTTGTTTAATGTTTTTCTGTGAAGTTTGTATTTTGATTCATCATACGAGTTGTCATACTCATCATCATCTTGATTGGGATACATAATATCATGATAAGTGTCAATTTCTTCTTGTTGATCGTCAAGAGTGTCAAAATAATCTTCGACAGTATCGAAGTCATTGATAATGGAGAACTCATTTTCTCGTATATCATCAATAATGCCTTCTAAATACATTTTTATTGCCCGAGTTTCATTGTCACATTCTTCTATCTTCTCATAGAATTTTACAGCGCTTTCGAGCAGTTTATCGTAATGTTCTTGTGTCATAGTTGTGTATTATTCTGTAATAGATGTGATTTTACCATCTATAAATGTTACAAACATATATTCTTCTTCTTCGATATCCAAGAAAGCTGATTCCACCCAGTTGGATATATATGTCCAAACTTCTGCTACACCTAATGTATTTGTCACTTTATTTGTCTGTTCAGGTCTTCCTAATGCTTCTTTACACATATCTTTTGTCATACCAATACAGATCTCACCTTTAGCAATAAGATTGCCATAGTTCTCTCCATATTTTTGAATCATATTTATGCGATATTGTTCCTGTTTTCTTTCATCTGCTAAACGCTCTTGTGCTTCTTCGTATTTCCACTTTGCTAACAGAGAGTCCACATCTAACTTTAAACATAAGCAGTTAAGATCCATAATACTATCAACCACAATAGCTCCATCCTTTATCATACGCTGACGTATAATTTCTAATTCCCAATAGTATTTCTTATTACTTTCTTTAGAAATGACTTCGCCGCATATTTCTCCGTCTTTGACTATAACTTTTTCGAACTTATATACACCATTAAGCACATTTCTTTTAATATCTTCTTTATTGATAGCACTGATACAGTAACACTCTTTCCCAGCATATTTTTCTTTTAAAAAGTTGTATGAACTAACAGATATAAAACTTGACAAATGTGCAGAATATATAGGTAGATCTGTAGGTAGACTGTGCAATGTTTGATTAGGTGAGAGAGCATATTTAGGGTAGAACGCAGATTTTAATCTATCACTTCGAGATTTAGAAAGAGCCGAATATCTTACATAATAAGTATTGCCACTATTTTCAAGTACATATATAGGACTACCAAAAACAGGGAGTTTTGTTTGTGGTGGTGATAAAATTGAGTATAAACTTTGATAGGTATCATTTTCTTTGAACAAGTATTCCCAAATAGATAGTTTCTCATATGATTCGAATGGTGTTATTGTTCTTGGAATAATGTACCTACCTTTTTTATACGATTCATTATAAAAAGTATCGCTAACAAATACTAATCCATTGAATTTGCTTGATAACACTTCTAAGAGCTCAAAGGGTATAATATCCTTTACATAGAATTTTTCTCCTACAGGAAGTGACTTTATTCTTAACGTATCTTCAGTTGCATTTAACATAAGTACGCAATTTACAATTTCTGTTTCATACAACTTTTCAGATATACTAAACAATGTATCTCCTATTAGATTCGGAGCTGGATATATATCTACAAGACTACTTATAACAGCAGGTGTATGCTTTGACATTAGTTTGAGATATTCATTTTTCACATCTGTAGCTGATAACTGTTTTTGATTTGAATTTGGCTGCCCATTATACATTTCAATCTGTGCAGAAGCAGAAATTGTGATTAAGGTCACAAGACCTAATAAAAATAACTTTTTCATTGTAGTGTGCTTTTTAGGGTTATTATTCATTTATTTTTGACTTCGAATCATCTATTCTATCTTGAGTGAGAAATTGAACAATAGTTTGTCTCTTTTTGACAGAAATTGGTAATTGGTTCAAAATTGCTTCGTGAAGTCCGTCAGGAAGAATGAACCATTGAGGATGATTGTAGGATACAGGTGTTCCATAATTTCCCCAGAACCATCTGATCCCAAGTGTTGGGCATCCATCCCAATAGATAGACACTATTGCCCAACCTTCTGTTTCGTTGCGATAAACCAAATCAACTGGACCACCTAATCTATTAGTAGGGCTGTTGATTCTTAAGATGCTTTCCACATCCATTGTTTGTTTTTTTACTTCATTTGCCATAATCGTAAGATTTATATGGTTACACATAAAAAGACTGCTCTCACTTACTGGCAGGTAGGCTCTGGAATGGCCTGTAGTCAAATAAGCAAAAGCAGTCTACACCATACGGTGGACTGACTCAACTTATCTTCCTTGACTACAGATGAATTTTCCAGATTTACCTGCCAAGCCGATACGCTGATACGTCTCAAAATATGTCCGTCTCCGAAGAGACACCGCAAAAGTACAAAAAATATTTCACTCTTACAAATAAAAGTTCTATTTTTCATCATTTTGCTGTATGATATAGACCACTTTTGCTTTTCGGCTGCAAAGGTACGGATTTATTTTGTGCCAAATCGTGCCAAATAAATTCTTTTCGTACCAAATGCAGTAGTGAATCAAAATTAGCTGTGTTTTTGCGGCTAATTATTAGAAATATTTGCATATATCAAAGAAAAAGTGTACTTTTGCAGCAGAAAATTAATAGCTATGGAAGATAATTTTGGCATACAACTTTTTGAAGGAAAAAAAGTCCGTTTCGTTTGGGATGAAGAACAAGAGAAGTATTTCTTTTCTGTTGCTGATATCGTAGAAGTATTGACTGATACAGTTAATCCACGAGATTACATCAAGAAAATGCTCCGCCGTGATGCAGAATTAAAATCCAAGTGGGGGACAATTTGTCCCCCTGTTGAAATGTTGGCTCCTGATGGTAAACGCCGTAAAACTCAAGCTGCTGATTTAGAGGGGATCTTCCGTATCATTCAATCTATTCCCTCAAAAAAAGTTGAGCCTGTGAAGCAGTGGTTAGCACAATTAGGCAGCCAGCGTATTGACCAGATGATTGACCCAGAGCTGACCTTCCAAATGGCAATAGAAGACTACCGCAGACAAGGATACTCCGATAAGTGGATTAATGAGCGTATGCGTTCCATTGAAATGCGCAAAGAATTGACCGATGAGTGGAAACGTTCAGGCATAACAGAGCAACGTGACTTTGCTATTCTTACCAACGTACTCACGCAAGCATGGAGCGGAATGAATACCCGACAATATAAATCCTACAAAGGATTGACAAAAGAGAATTTGCGAGATAACATGACCAATGTGGAACTGGCTCTCAACACATTGGCGGAAGTAGCTACTACAGAATATTCACGCCAGTCTAATCCCACAACAATGGAAGAAAGCAAACGCATTGCGCGTGAAGGTGGTGAGGTAGCTCGAGATGCTCGTAAGACTATCGAAAAGCGTTTAGGGCGAACCGTTATCTCATCAGAAAAAGCATCTGACTATCTACGCCCAATAGAAAATACAGAATCTGAAGAATTGCCTTTGGAGTAATATGGAACAACTGAAAGAAATAGTTATCCGCCAATTAGGACGTAGTTTGGAATCTCCACGCGATTTTGAGTATTTGAGCGAACAAATACAGGTTGTCACAGGCGAGTATCTTAGTCCAACAACATTAAAACGATTGTTTGGCTATATTCCACAAACGTCCGAGCCAAGAGTAACAACCTTATCGATTATCGCGCGCTATGTAGGCTATAAAGGTTGGCAAGACTATCTCACGAACAGCCATGCAGAGTCCGATTTTGTTGCTGCAAAAAAGATTATGGCCAAAGACCTTGCCGTCGGACAAAAGATTACACTTGCTTGGAATCCCGATAGAGAGTGCATGATTGAATACCTGGGTAATAATCGTTTTGTAGTATTGCATGCTATAAATGCCAAAATGCAAGTGGGTGATCAGTTTACTGCCACGCAGTTTGTGTTAGGACAAGCTTTAACCGCAATGGACTATATCGCAGTGCGAGAGCCAAACACCAAACAAGACACCTATATCGCAGGCGCACAATCGGGCTTAACGAAATTAGAACTATTCCATGTTTGATTCTCAAGTAAATTCGGGTTTTACCACTGCGGAAAACATCAATATCTCTGGGCACTTCACAGAGATAAGTTTACTACATGCGTCCTCGAACGGCTATTCTGAAATTTATAAGGCCAAGCGATATGGCAGGTGGCATGTATTGAAATGCCTGACCGAAGAAGCCAAAGCTAATCCGATGTATCAAACGCTTCTGGAGAAGGAATTTACCATTTCATACCTACTTAATCACCCCAATGTGGTTCGTACATTAGGCATGGAGCAGGTGGAGGGTTTAGGTTGGTGTATTGTGCAAGAATATGTAGATGGCGATACATTGCAAGCAATTACGCCTAACCAGCTGGAGCAACTATGCGATGCACTCATTTATATACATCATTTAGGGATTACGCACCGCGACTTAAAACCTGAAAACATCTTAGTCACACACGATACTAACAGTGTGGTTTTAATTGATTTTGGTTTGGCTGATAAGGCGGATTTTACTGTTTTGAAAAGTGCAGCGGGAACCACGGGATATATTGCTCCCGAACAATTGGCAGCAGGAATCATTAATCCTCAAGTAGATATTTTTGCATTGGGAGTAATATTAAGCCAACAAAAGGAGTGGAAACGAGTTGCAAAAAAATGCCTTGCGCGTGACCCTAAGAAACGATATTCGTCGGTGGAGGAGGTCAAAAAACATATTGTGCAACCATCGCCATGGGTTAGAAGAAGTATTATAGTATTGTTGCTGATTGTGTTAGTTGTAATAGGGTTGAGTTGGCAACTCTATCATCAGAATGTGATTTTGATTACACAACAACAAGCCATAGAAAGTACTGATAGCAATAATGTCGTGTTGCAGCAGCAACTTATTGATTACCAAGAACTATTCGATTCGTTGAAGAATGAATACCAACAAGAGGTAAATACTTTGAGACTACAGTTGGACGAAGCGAATGATAAGAATCAAGAGCTTTCAAGAAAGATTCGTGAATATGAACCGCATATAAACCGTATGTTTCATCTCGGAGTAGAGTCCCAGCGGTAAGTTCAATTTTTCAGAAAGTTGAGTAACCTTTTCAGGCAATCTTAACAAACAGCACTTTTTGTAGGCGGGGAGATGATGCGGAGTTCTCTCGGTCTTCGCCCGGTCGTCGGTCGGTAAAATTAGGCAAGGTATAAGAGAAGTAAAAGTGACGGCAATCTTAAGAAAATGCACTTTTGGGTGGTTGGGAGTTCTTTGGTTCATCCTTGGTTTGTCCTAGGTTCATCTTTGGTTTTTAGCCCGAGAGAGATTGGGAAGGTACAAGGGAAGGAAATCTTAACAAAAGTACTGTTTTTGCAGTGGAATAGAAGATCTCTAACAACCCAGAGGTGGCTCGTCGTCTTGTTTTGATTACTATCAACACCGCTTTGGAGGCAGATATCTTTGGTAACATCAACTCTACCCACGTTTGTGGTACGAAGATGATGAACGGTATCGGTGGTTCAGGCGACTTTACTCGCAACGCATATATCAGCATCTATACTACTCCATCTACC
>JBGVMW010000218.1:0-1867 GCA_045125095.1 Lachnospiraceae bacterium | reverse complement strand
GCCCCATCATCATAGGAATGGCGGCAGGCCTCAAGGATATTGTAAAAGCCGATGATATTCGCCTCCATGTAGGCATCAGGATTGGTAATGGAATACCTGACACCTGCCTGTGCCGCCAGGTTGACCACCACATCAGGCCTGTAGGCAGCAAAGACATCATCTACCAGCTGCTTATTGGCGATATTGCCCCTGACAAAATGCCAGTCACCGCCAGCTGCCTCAATCTGCCTCAGCCTGTACTCCTTCAGGCGCACATCATAATACTCATTCATGCTGTCCAGGCCAATGATTTTGATGCCCTCCACATGCTTCAACAGCTCCAGCACCAGATTTGCCCCGATAAAGCCTGCTGCACCAGTGACCAGCACAGTCTTATTCCGCAAATCAATATTCTTTGCCAGCATACACCATACCTCCGTAAAAGCTATAAAAATATAAAGATTGAAAGATATAAAAATGTAAAATACAAAATATGAACCATAAAGATATTTATTAGATAAAATGAACTTTTATAAATAAGCCGATTATCCCATTGCAATTCTTCATTTCTTGTGGGCTATATATATTAATATATATATGCATACATAGGAACAAACACAGCTTTTATACCATAGAACAAAATACATTTTTGTGGTATGATTTACCCAATGAAAGCTTTCTACAACCCAATAGCAGCCGTATATCATAAGAATGACATTCGAATAGCACCTGAATGTCTTCGGAATATTTTCGGAAATTTTTACGGCACATACTGCATAGCAAAATCTACCTATTTGCCTGATTTTTTGCTATAATAAAGGAGGAAGCTCTATTGAAAACAAATCTGTACGGAAATCCAAAATGGCAGGAAATAATCGAAAAAATACAGCAAATGACACTCATGGACGATATCTTCTTTAACAGCTTTATGGAAAACAATAAAGCCTCAATGGAATATATCCTCAACATCATCATGAACAGGTATGACCTCAAGGTTCATAGTGTTCGCACTCAGCACACTATACCAAACCTATATGGACGCAGTGTACGTTTCGATGTCCTTGCAACTGACCAATACGGGCGCGAATACGACTTTGAAGTACAAAATGCCAACAGCGGCGCAACACCCCAAAGAGCCAGATATAACAGCGATATGCTTGACCTAATCAAAATGAACGCTGGTGACGAATTTACAGAACTGCCAGAAACATACGTAATTTTCATTACCGCAAAAGATGTGCTGGGATATGGATTGCCTATATACCACATAGAACGATATATCACGGAACTTAACCAGCCATTTAATGACAAAGCACATATCATCTATGTCAACGGAGAAAACAACAGTGATACTCCACTCGGACAACTGATGAGGGATTTCAAACAATCCAATCCCGACCTGATAAGAGCAAAAATATTATCTGATAGGATGAAATATCTCAAATCCACCAATGAGGAGGTAATCAAAATGTGCAACATCGTAGAAGAATACACTGCCAAAAAAGTCGCTGAAGCATCTGCCCGTAGCAGAGATGAAGGTATGCGGATTGCAAATTTAAACAATATCAGGAGCATTATGGAAACTCAGCATCTGTCAGCTATTGAGGCTATGGATGCCCTTCGTATCGACAAAGCACAGCATAAACAGTATATGGCTTTGCTGTAAGAGAGTGTAAAATAAAGTGAATCTAATATCTCTATTTCAAGTCATGGTCACAGTGCCATGACTTTTTCTTTGAAGATATCTGTAAAAATATAAAATATTATACGTTATCCGCTATAATCTAGATAGTTTATAATACATAAGCTACAACACACCTACCTATATGCTAATTTTTTTGCTATAATAAATTAAATAATCTTTTATCCAGCAACCACATGCCACTAG
>JBGVMW010000217.1:0-1868 GCA_045125095.1 Lachnospiraceae bacterium | reverse complement strand
GATTGCGTAAATTTACCTTCGGAAATAATGGTGTAGAGTTCACCCATGATGTACTGATAAAGTATCAGACAATGACTTGTGGGTTTAATATACATCTTTTTGGTATACAAAGCAAGCCCAGCTTTCTTTCTGGGCAGACTCCGACTTATTCCTCTTGGCTGTGCTTTTGACCAGAGGCTTTCAGTTGTCAAGGATGCTCTGCACCGTTTACGGCGTTGTCCTTGACAACTGAAAGTCTCTGGTCTTCTTTGTAATTAAGAGGAATAAGCCTCTTTCTCACATTTCATGTGTACCTTCTATAATCCCCAAATATGCGAATTGAAGTACACTATTTTTTTGTTTTGAAGCGAAATGCTATGGCTCATACTGTCTACATACTTTCCCAACTCTCCGTGTCTGCTTTTTTCCGATTGAAGGATTTCTGCACTGCTTAAAATATCGTATTCTGCGCCTATAGCTTTCGGTAATTCTCTTTTTTGATATCTTACCAGTTCTAACATATCTCCACCGTTAAGAGCATACGCCCTTAGCTTTGCCACTTTTGTTGCACCCTTTATACTCCAGCCCATCGGTCTCGAGCTCATCCTGCTTGACAATACGTGGCTCACATGACCTTCTGTACTGCTTCCTGTTACGCCATCTTGATGTCTTAATCTTAGTTTTGCGGCTGTCCAGTTTGAAAGGATATATTCCTTTGCATCTGCAATCCGCTTCATTCCTGTCTCATTTTCCAGACAACTCTCCAAACGTTCCACGGTTTCTTCAAAATCTTTCTTTGTCTTGCTTCGTATTGCAGTCCTTAACTCATCCGCTGCATCTTCCCGGCTGTCTTTCATATGACTCGTCAGCTTTGTCAGATATTTTTCAATGTGAAATTCATCTAGTACATATGTGATATCGGCTATCCTTCTCATGCCCGACTTAATCCATCCGCCACCATCTGCATTCAAATAAATTTTCTTTACTTTATCGAGGTCATAGTGATTATTGATATATTCATAAACTTCATCCCAAAACTCTGCATTTTCTTCTCCATAACTGGTTCCACAAAAATAATAGGGATTCACAAGTTTGTGGCGATTACTCTTTGGTGCTTCTTTTTCAATTCCCTCATGAACATAAACGAGTTTTGTAATTAAGCAGTTGTTTTTCTGATGATTTTCATTTTCCACCAAATCTCCTTTTTTCTCACGGAACTGCAACGATACATGATCTTCGTCTGCCTCAATATACAGGTATTCTACTTCTTTTTTCTTTTCCGGCTTTTCCTCATTTCGGGGAAATTCCAATGCATGAATCTTATTTTTGACCGTCTGCTTATTAACGTCTGTTGTCAGACTTGTTTCTTCTCCACCTCGTCTGTATGAGCTCTGAACTGCTTCTTTAAGCATTCGTGCAAGAGCATCTTCACTAATGCGTTCATGCTTTTCTAATCCTAAAATCCGGTCAAGCAGATATTCACATTCACCTGTCTCTTTATTTTTGAATAAAGTCTTTTCAAATGTGACAGTTCCTAATGAGGTGATCAGCTGCTTTGTTTCGTGAGATTCTACCACCCAGTGTTGTAGACGTTTCTGGCTTTTCTGGAGCATTCCATTCATTTCTTCCAGAGATTCCTGTATCATTCTAAGTCCTAAGTTGTGCAGTTCTTCTGTGAGACCAAGGACATACTCTGCCAGTTTTTGAGGCTCTTTCATGAAATCATCTTCCAATTTTTCAAATCTGTTGATGCATTCTTCTTCAAAATATCTTATACTGTTAATCATAGAGGACACCTTCCTTTGTGTGTATTTGGTTGCAAGCCATAAATACTTTATCACAAAGTGGTGTCCTCTTTTCATTTAATCCGAATAAAATTTTACGCTAGC
>JBGVMW010000216.1:0-6492 GCA_045125095.1 Lachnospiraceae bacterium | reverse complement strand
CACCTCAAACAAAGACCCTCACACCGAAATTAAAGCGTGGGCGACGTAGTTTTCATATTAAAACTCAATTCATATTAACTTAACATTGAAATAGAGTTTAATATCCTGCTAAAATCATATTAGTTTAAGGTTTTATGTTAAGTTGATTGTTGAAAGACGATGATATGGCAATAATAAATAGTTTCCATTTGAAGATAGTATCCTCAAGCGCTTCAATCAGTTCGTATTTTCGGAGTGCGTCTTTACGATTACGGCCATATAAGCAACATATATAGGCACAATCATTGTCTACAAATTCACAAAAACAATGTGCGGTGTCGATGTATTTGGTCCACCATTCTTTAGCCTTCTGAAAAACAACTTTATTCTCATTCGATAACTCATCAGGAAACATATACGGGCAAGTGAATGAAATAACACCCTCGGGAGTGTCCGTATTGATAATCACAAAGGCATCCTTATACTCAAACTCGAATTCTTGAAGTTCTGCGTTGTATTCGACTTCAACTCCCATTTTTTCAAGCCATTGTACGGCTTGATTCACTATCGTAGGTACCATTATAAATATCCAACTTATTACCTAGTTTTATTATTCATCGCATCGTTTGCCTCCATATCAAAGGCTATTCATTGTTTGCGGTTATCGCCTCTTCGATAGCCTTTCGCATATACTGCACAGCGAACTGAATAAACCTTTGATTGTGAGGTTTTGAAACGCTCTCCTTTACGGCATTCGCTAACCCTTGCTTACTGATCTCAAAGAGTTGGAGCAGAGATAGTCTTCTATTTTGATATTGGTTTGCTATGCTAACAATAAAACGCAGATTAGCATTTATAATTTTGTCGAGAGCCTCCTCATTGCCATTAGCAGCTTGTGGCAGTAGCTCTTGCTCCTCTTCGGCGGAGAGCAAGGCATATTCTCCAATCTTATCAAGGTATTCGCCTACACTACCACGCTCTCCTTCGAGTTTTCCGTTATTATTCATTATCCAATTATATATCAATTTATTTGTAACTAAAATCAAACTTATTATCCAGCAATCAACCAGAATGTACCACAAAGTTATAAAAAAAAATGAGTTATCTACTACTCGTTGTCGATATATTTACTAACCATATCCTCAATTCTATTCACATCAGGATGGTAACCACCAATAGTTTGACAAACTAAAAAACTAATTGGAAAGAACTCTCCTTCCTCTCTAATAGACTGTGCAGTTGTTAAACTAATAGTTCCGTTGTGTGTTAGTAAAAAGCCATCGCTATTGTCTATATACTCATTAAATCTTATGTAGTCTTGTATTGTGTCATATATGTCTGAGATCTCATTATTGAATCTAGACGCTCCTACCTTTATGAATTTGTCTACTTCTGGTATGACTGCTAATCCCGACTCCAATAAATGAATTTGCCCCATATCATCTATGTAATCTATCGTATAGATATTACCATTCATTTGTGTAGCCTGTGTGTCGGTACCATTATAGTCCTCCATTTGAAGAATTTTGATTTTATCTCCTTTTCTCATCAGTCTGTTGTTTTGTAGTAGTATTCTAACTCTTTGTCTTTAAGATTGTCAATGCACCACTCGTCGAGCTGTGACCATAATTTATTGTATAGCTTAGCGTATTCCTCGTTTTTCTCATACCATCTCCATATTTTCCAATTTAGCACCATTGCCAATTCGGTTATATACCTATAATCGAACCTCCATTCTTGGAATGTTCTATCGTATGTCTCCTTAATCGCATTAGTGCCAAACTTATCTGCGATACTAAAATCCATATAAAAGGTAGTAATCGGTTTATACCCTGTAATCTCCTCAATTCTCCAATCTTCTAATTTTATGACCATTTTTATTGTATATAACAAAAAAAGGGAAATCTTTTATCTAAATCACTCGTCTGTGTCATAAATATATGATAATGTTATTTTATTTTGCGATATCCCATTTGAGTGTTGTTCGTTTACGAAAAAATTTCTACATTTGTATTCGGATTGGGTTGATTTATACTCAATTCGTTACATAATAGAAAGTGTTTTCGCACTGTCCTTAAGTGAAAATGTGGAAGTTTTCAATGACAACAGGACGACGGATAGCACTCATTCCTTGTATAGTTATGTGGCTATACACCTTTGGTGTATTTACCCTCATACTATCCAAGTGTGGGGTATCGTATCGTTTATTGTTGTCACAGGTCTTTCCACAACCTTCACTTAGATAAACGAAAGTCAACTCCACACTTTCTTTTTTTTGTACAAATAGCCATAGTAGGAGTTGTGTGGCGCAATGAACTATTACTATGGAAAACCTTGATAAAGTTTGCATCTTACGTACATTGTTGGAGAATAAACAGAGTACCATAAAAAGAGGGTCATCAGGAGTTTATTGCTGGTGGTTCAAAAAAGAGGCGGCAGAAAAACTTATTTCTAAATTATCTATAAATAATACTGAACAAGCCCGAATATCCAAATGCACAATTGACAAGAAGGAGTATTGGGCATTATATTTTGGCATTAGCAAGGATATGTTAGGCAGAGCCAAATGGCATATTCTACAAAAACATTCTGCATCTGCAGTGAAGTACGGAACGCTATCTACTTTAAGACAAACTATCAGTGCTTTATTAGGCGTGGATATGTCCAATAGCGAGGAATGTGTTAATAAATTTATAGATGACAATTGTTATTGGGAGTGGGAATACGACAACAATTACAAACTGCGTGAAACAAATGAATTATCATCAATCACAAAGTGTTATCCACTAAATATTCAAGAGAATAAAACTGTTAGGAAAGAGGTAATAGAGAGACTTTCGGCCCTTAGAAAAATGTATAGAAAATAAAACTTTACTACTATGGGTCTATTAAATATCGAGGAGAATGAGCAAAAGATGGACAAGATCATTTACTGCGAGGTAAAAGTTCCTGAACGCATAGCCGATTTTCTTGTGCGATACGGAGCGGTTAGATGCTTTGTGGCAGAAGAGCAGGTCGATATTTTGAAAAAGAAGATTTCGGAGGCTTGGAATCTTTCGAACATCAAGTGGCGCACTCCATTCTCAGAAAGAATCGAGCGAGATGTTATCTCTAAGCACAACGAGCATAAGGAGCGAACTCTTCTGTCGGTTGATTGTCGAACATTGTGCAAGGGCGATGCTTATGGTTGGCTCAAAGCTATATCGGAGGGTATGAAGAACGGCACTCTTAACAAGCCTATTTTGGTAATTGAGAATGTGGACCAAATACCCGATGGCGACCGCAATGTTTACGATGACCCTCAATATGTAGAGAATATATTGGTGCGTTCGTGGAAGAATGAGCTTATCAACATTGGTGATTTCTATCTTGATCGCCGAGATATCTCTGTTATCTTGATCTGTTCAGCCAACAATCAGACACGACTTGGCAATGCTTGTCGAGAATGCTCTTTCCCTTGGTGTGGAGATTTCGAAGAGTGGCTCAAAAAATATACCGAGATAAAAACAAAAATGGTAGAAGAAGAGTTTGATAGGCTCTTCAATGTATAGTTAAACCAGTAATTTCACCATCTTATAAGCATCTGATTTGTAGTGACTTGGAAAATAAATGAAAATTGGTTGCGAATTTTATTAAAGATTTTTCTTTTTTTCTTATATAACTAGTGAGAAGGTATTATGATTAATACATATAGTGTTTAATTCTAAAACTTCGAGTAAATAAAACATTAGTATAACAAATAAGAATCAAAGAATTTAGAGCAAAAAATAGACTAGCGTATGAGAAAAAGCGAAAGTGACAGACTAATATATAACGAAGTAGAGCCCTATGTTGATAATGTCGAGCGTGAGGTCGTTTGTGATCTAAAATACGATAGTGTCGCAAAGTTCATAGATGGCTGTGCTGCGGTTATGATTGGCAATAAGGTCGGCTTTATTGACGAGAATGCCAACGAAATTTGTCCTGTAAAATATACAAGTACCAGAGCGTGGAGCAATGACGAAGTGATACCATTGCAAGAGGGAGATAAGTTCGGTTGGTTTGACCGAAAAAGTAGATACCTCTGCGAGCCAAAGTATGAAGAAGATTTAACTTGGCAAGTTAACAAAGATTTTATAGTGGTAACGCTCAATGGTAAAAAAGGCATAACAAGAACTAATGGCATTGAGGTAAGACAACCGCAATATGATGAAGTTAATGCGTGGTATGGCGTTGGCTATCCCTCAACCATAGCATATCTCGTATGCATTAAGGGCAAATGGGGAGTGTTAGATCCAAACACAGGCGACTATCTCCTGGAACCAATATACGATGAAATTGGCAATGAAGGAGAGAGTATAGAGACTCTCCGTATCGGCAAAAAGTGGGGCTATATCTATCTTGGTGGTGCAGAAAACACCGTAAGTGATATTATCTACGATGAAATCAAGTGCAATGGTCAAGTAGTAGCCTATCGCATTGGCGAAAAGTGGGGCGTAAGCTTTTTCTTGGAGCCCGACTCTTGGGCGCCAGAGGAGGGTTGTGCTATTGAGGATGCAGGCAAAGTAATAGAGATATTGGAGTGTAAGTATGATGCTGTTGATAGTTTGTACTACGAATGTTACTATCTCTCACTCTCGCTTAATGGCAAATGTGGATATTTTAGCGTATCCCGAAAAGATGGCTCCGTCACGATGATTTGCGAGCATAAGTACGATGATATATGCTTCGATGTCGATGGTATGGCTGCTGTTCGCATTGGCGAAAAATGGGGCTATATAGACAAAGATGGTAAAGCGATTTGCGAAATCAAGTATGATGATGTTCGACACTCCGCACAACCTTGTTGCTATGAGAGAGAAGATTTCGATTATCCCCGTTTGATTGCGGTGCGTATCGGCGATAAGTGGGGCTTTGTCAATACGCAAGGCGAAGAGTTTGGCGAGTTCAAGTTTGACAGAGTTGACCGCTGGACATCCGAGTATGACGGAGATTGGTATGTAGCTTATATCGGTGAACAGAAGTATATGCTATCCGAAGATGGATTGCGATTTGAGGATAGAATAAGTTAGAAATATTAATAATTACCAACTGTTATGAGCATATTAGATGTGGATTTTGAAGAGAAAGCAACTCTCGATTTAATGGGTTGGAGTAAGTTTCAGAACGATACTTTAGAACCTCGTATCAAGAAACTCATAAACCATAAACCTGTCAAAGACTTTGCTTGTGGTGTATATGTTCCTAATAATTTTAATGTTGATTTAGGACAGTCGTTGAATTCGTTTTGTCGTGCCAATGGCGTGCTGTTTCATCATTTGAATTGTAGCCAACATTACATTGTCAATAGTTTGACCGATTTTATCAATGTTGTAACTACACAGCCATATTCGGTTATATTTCTCGAAAACTTTGACAAAATACCAAATGAACTTTCATTAGAAAGAGAGTACATCGAGAACATCTTAGTTCGTAGTTGGGAGCATAACTTTTTGACATACCGCAATAGGTTTTTGGTAGTTTTCTCGACATCAGAAAATTACGGAGAGCAAGTTCCTGAACTGCTTAAAAAGATTAAATCACTACATTGGTACGGCTCAATCCGTTAGTCTGAGTTGATTTGTAAACAATAGCAATGGGAGGTGCTACTAGCACCTCCCATTTATTAAATAGCATTATCAAGAAAATGATTATCTGCTAATTTTTATGGATTACATTTTTCATTTTTCTAATTGTATTTATACTCGTACCCGTAATTGCGGAGATATTAGCCAGAGAGAGACCTTTACGAATCAGTGAGATTTCTCTCTGGTATTGTTTTCGGTACTCATCATCGGACTTTCGATAGGTTGATGGTCTACCCATTTTGATACCTTCCCTACGGCACTTCTCGATGTATTGTCTTCTACCACTCTCCATCCTCTCCTTAATGGTTAGTCGTTCCATCTGTGCAATCTCCAAAAGGATAGTACAAATCAGTGATGCGACTGGATTGACCTTACCTTCACTATCCAAAGTCTCCAAATTGTAATTCTTCACATATAGACTCACTTTGTTCTCATTGAGGAGTTGGATTACTTTGAGTGCCTCCAATGTATTACGACCCATACGACTGATTTCCAAACATACGACTCTCTGAATTTGATTGGTCTTTACAAATTCTATGAGTCCCTGTATTTCGGTTCTGTCTTCGTTAGACTTCGCACCACTGACTTTATTGGCAAAGATTCTAACTACCTCCCAATCCATCTTTCGACAGTGTTCGGTAAGTTCTGTGATTTGTCGTTGGTACTCCTGTTTGTCGGTACTTACTCGTGCAAGAATTACTACTTTCTCCATTGTTGTATATTATTAACTGTTAGCTGATTATATATAACAAAAAAGAATATTTCTTTAACATAAAACCTTAAACTAATATGATTTTAGCAGGATATTAAACTCTATTTCAATGTTAAGTTAATATGAATTGAGTTTTAATATGAAAACTACGTCGCCCACGCTTTAATTTCGGTGTGAGGGTCTTTGTTTGAGGTG
>JBGVMW010000215.1:0-3310 GCA_045125095.1 Lachnospiraceae bacterium | reverse complement strand
AGGCTGTGTATTTTACAGCCTTAGTGTCCGCTACGTTTGAAGGGAGCGAGAGCGCGTCGAATATAGACTATGTAGTAAGCAGCTATTTGCACAAACAATTCTGACAATTTACGGATGGTTATCACTTTCGCAAACGCCTATAAGCTATCCACTCTCGAAAGGAGTATATTATGAACACAAGAAAACTAACCACCCTATCTCTTCTCACCGCCCTATCCCTAATTCTCTTTATAATAGAATCAGCCATCCCTCCCCTGATTCCTGTCCCAGGAATCAAGTTAGGTCTGGCTAATATCGTTACCTTATTTATTTTGTCCCAAAGCAATTTCCGTGATGCTGCTATGGTTTTATTTGTCCGAATCCTATTGTCTTCTATTTTTACCGGACAAGCAGTTTACTTTTTGTATAGTATCGCTGGCGGTGTCTGTTGTTTGCTTGCTATGGCAATGATGAACTGGTTTTTGCAGAAACGTTTTCTCTCTCTTACCAGTATCACCGGTGCCATTTTTCACAATATCGGACAGATTCTGGCAGCCTGCCTGATTGTCCAATCCTTTAGCATGACAGCTTACCTGCCGGTACTGCTCTTAAGTGCTATTGTAACAGGATTCTTTACCGGACTGTGTACACATTTTCTCAATGCACATTTTCATATGGTTACATTATCAGATAAATAGCAGCCATGGAAATTACAATCTGGATAATGGCAAATCGGAATACTGTCTGCGTATTGGACCAGCCAAGCTGCTTTCTTACATGGTCATGAAGTGGTGTTCTCGTATTCTTAAGAATATGTATCTTTAAGAAACGAAGCAATGCCACTTTTAACAGACCAAGTCCACCATCTACAATCAATACAAATGCAACTAACAGATACAGAAATGGTCTTCCTGTCTTAAGGATTGCAATACTGATAAAAATACCCATGGCTCTTGAACCGGCATCTCCCATAAGCAGGCGGCTCGGTGTGGCATTGTACCACAGATAACCAAGAATACATACCGCAAATATCAGTATTGTATAATCGAAGTTGCTCTCACTTCCAATTAATTCCCCAATCATATAAATAGTCATAATTGTAATAATCGTCAAGGTTCCTGACAATCCATCCACACCATCAGAACAATTGGTTACATTGATAGACGTCCAGACAAGAATGACCGTGAGAATCGCAAACAACACCGGATGAATCTCTATCTGAAGATCCAGGCAGGCAACGGTAATCACATTCGAATTGTAATGTAAGTATGTGATTGCCACAACAATTGCCACAACTAAATCCAGTATTCCCTTCTTGTACTCTCCCCATGGTGTCTCTGCCGCATCATCAAAGAAGCCTGTCAGCATTTCCACGGTAATCAGTGCAAGGTAAATACATAACTCCACATTCAGCTTTGCAAACAGGAGCACCGATGCCACATACACAAATACAAAAATAATACCGGCCCCTCTAGGCTTTCCCGCCGACAAGGTTCCATCATGTGCAAATGCCCGTCCCATATCCTTAGGCAGAAGGGGATGGCACTTGTGTGTAATCAGACAAGTTGCTACAAATGCAAATAAAATTCCAACAAACGCAATAATTGGAACATTTTGCGAAAATAACATGTGTATCATTTTTCTTCTCTCTACTTTCCTAATTTTGTTATTCTAAAATCCTTTTCCATTCTCTACCATAATCGCCTACTTGTCAACGAATTTTTGCAAGAGCTTGCTATGTTTGTATATTGTGACATTACAATTATAGTATATGTACAAATGGGAAAGATATACAGGAAAATTGATGGACGGCAGAAGCCAGACCGTCTTGCTCACGGTCTGGCTTCTGCATTAGCAAATCGCAACTTAATCAGGTACGATTTTTCTCTATCCATTTTACTGCGAAATCAACGATATCCCGCTGTTTCATAAATGTGATTGTTCCATTTCCTAAGCTAGCCTTGGTAACTGCACATTCTTTTTCAAAGGCTTCTCCTATCTGTTCAAAATCTTCTCCATCTACGAACAGGGTATCGTAGGCTTTCCACACACGTTTTCCATTTTCCATAATGGCACTATGCTCGGTGCTGTTGTGTTTGCCGGGATATTCTGCTCTCACATCGGCTAAATGGATGGAGGTATTTTTGTCATAACCCACACCGATTAACAATACATATCCGTCTAGTTCATATAATTTTGCAATAGGAGAACCTTCCCCAAAAATGTTAGATAGGTCATGATGCTCGGTAAGATATGCTGCATGTTTTCCATTGGCTGCTACGGAACGTGCCGGGTGATCACTACGCAGTGTTCCCTGCCACTTTCTGAACATTTCTGCTACTGCTCCCATGGTGTTGGTTGGGGTAATGTCTTTATCGTATGCCGGCCAGTTATCACGTATGGTCTGCCACCATTCTTCCGGTTCTTCCCAATGCACTCCTACTTCCGGATCTAAATTCTTCCAAGACTGTGTTGGCATCATAATCGTTCCTGCTTCCCCTACACACTCTAACAATGCTTCAATTACCATCTGTGCTCCTCCGCACACAAAGCCAAGGCTATTTAAGGAAGTGTGTACCATTATTGTTTGTCCTTGCTTAACCCCTACTGCTTGTAATGCTGATGTAATATCATTTTTCAATACTAATTTTCTGTCCATACCATTCTCCATTCCGCCGATTTAACTGCTTTGAATTAATACGCTTGTGAAAAATCCCTGTTAATCCACATAATTCACAAACGACTAACATTATCGTTAATGCTTACCATAATTATATCCTACGCCCATAAAACTTGCAAAGGTTAAACGTATAACCCATCACAAAAAATAAGAGTCGCATTTGTTAAATATTAACAAATGCAGCTCTTATCTGCACTATTATATTAAATTGTATAAAACCAATTTTCATCTACTAACACATCACTTGTATGCATATTTTCGTTTTTCCCTGTCTTAATCACCAACTCCTGGTTCTTGATGCTGACTCTTGCACCTGCATCAATAGATGTCGTGATAAATACATTACTACCAATAACAGCATTTGCTCCAATCACCGTCTCCCCACCTAAGATGGAAGCACCCGTCTTTAGGATTTAGCACTATAATCTTTTGGAGTTCAATTTAATACAAAATATTTACAGTCGGCATAAATGCTGACTTTTTTTATTTTAAAAAAATTTGACAAAATATTTTTTTAGCTCTTTACTATATAGTGCTATAATATAAGAGGGTGATTTTATGGCATATTTCTTAAAGAAAACAAAGAATAAAAAAGGTATTTATTTACAAATTTATGAAAGTTATTACGATCCTGAACGCAAAGGTGGAGCT
>JBGVMW010000214.1:0-3039 GCA_045125095.1 Lachnospiraceae bacterium | reverse complement strand
CCTGATGATTGTTGACTGCAATGCTGGGAGGTTACGATTCGATTGTTATTCATAACCTCCCGGTTACGCTACAATCTCCAAGGTGTTGTTTTTTCTCAAACAGCAATCTCCTTAAAATATAATATTTATAATCAAGCCTTTCGGCGTGATTAACAGAAATAAAAATTCAAATCTTCTGTTTCTTAACATTTTAATAGTTTTTCTGCAATCAGCGTTGCAGATTCTACCATCTTAGGGCAAAACTCAACAAATAACTGTTTGTCCATTGCATACTTCTTGCCCTCATCCGTTGACAAATCACATCCTAGCAACTCTCTACACAGATAAGAACCATTTTCTGCCTTGAATAAATCCAAAAATTCCACTGTTATATCATTTGTCTTTTTTCTACTTTCTAAATCTTCAATGTCACTCTGACCAAATTTCATCCCCAGTGCCATCAATGCTCCAGCACAAGCACCACACACTTCGCCTTTACACATACCGCCACCAAAACAACCGCCTAACTTCAATGCCTGTTCTTCTGTTAATCCTAATTCTTCTGCAAAAGCTGCAAGCACTGCTTGTGAACAATGATATTTCTGTTCAAAATATTTTTTTGCTAATTCTATATGATTCATCACTATTACCCTCTTAGTAAAATTCAAAGTTTCATCTTCAATCTCAAAACAAATCCTACTTTTTGTTATAACTTATTTGTATTCCATATACAAACCATATGTAAAAATACCAAAATACAAGTGACCATATCGGATAAGTAATTGCGAATAATTTCATAGCCACTGCTACTATTATCATTAGAACTGAAAAAATATTTACATATATCCATTTTGTTTTTCTATCAACAACCAAATTAACAAGAGTAGATATTATGAATGACACATCCATTGTTAAAATAAATACTCCTACAATATCAAACCATTTCAGTGCCATACCTTCATAAAACACTCCAGCTATTGCAAGAGTCGTAGCAATAAAAACAAAATACTTTAAGATTTTTGATACCTTACACATATTTTAACCTCACACAACTTCAAATCTTCTTTAGCCTCATCACCTTGGAATAATCGCAGTGCTTACACTCTACCTGCTCTAATCCAAATTCTTTAAAATATTTTTTATGGTCCTTTGTCACAAAAGTCTTATATGGCTTAGGTTCCAAAATCTCTATCGGGATAAATAAAATCTTCTTAATAAAATTATCGGAGCGTTCCCACTCTGTGACAACAAGCTTTCCATCCGGCTTCATTACCCTCATAGCTTCTTTTATGATTTTTTTCGCAAGTTCTTCATCCGCCTCGTGCAATACCAAAGACAATAATACCTTATCAAAGCTTTCGTCCTTGAAATTTATTTGTGTTGCATCCATTCTATAAAGTCTTACATTTGCAAGGTTCTCTTTATTTACTTTTTCCCTTGCTACAACAAGCATATCTTTTGATAAATCTACACCAACAATTTTAGCATTGGGATTCTTCTTAGCGATTGCAATGGCATTTGTAGCTGTTCCGGTACACAAATCCAGAACATTATCCTTTTTGCCAATTGTATCAAATACAACCTTTCTTGGACTTGTTTCATATTTTCTGAAATATATCACATCAAGCAAATCATAAAATCCTGACATTACCTTATAAAATAGTTTTGAATTCATAACTCTTTCCTTCCCATATATCCTATCTCTCGTAAAATTAAGCTTGAACCGAATTGTAATCTCACAATTTATTTTCTTGAAAACCATGGAATACACCGATTCACTTTTTTGCAATATTCTTTATATTCTTCGCCATACATATCCACAAGCCATTTTTCTTCTGTAAAAATCAAAAATAGTGTCATATATATCCAGCAAACAAGCGGTGCCACTAATAAAAGCAAATTATTAACAATAAGTACAGCACCAACACATACCAAAAACATACCACCATATACCGGATTTCTCACATAAGCATATATTCCATCTGTTATCAATATGTTATCTGCTACTTTCTCAAATAGCTTTGACTTCATCTTTGCACTTAAGTCCATATAGAAACCAAATATAATCAATAATACCCCTATGACCTTTAATGGAAGATTCAAAATATCAATTCGTGCGAAACTCCAATCAAAAATATATGACAATACAATTGCCATACCTGTTATAAAAAACTGCCCATAAACAATCACCGGACCCACGCCGAAAAGAGGCAAGTGCTTTTTGCTTGTATCATCTGTATTATTCTTATCTTTCATATATTTCAAACTCCTTGCTTATGCCATCTCTAGGCTAAGCTAACAATGCGTAAACTTCAAATTGAACAAAATCGCTGCGCGATGGCCTGCCAAGGCTGTGACGCAATTTTTTCAACTTTTTCTAAAAAAGGCAGTGACAGGATTGTCCCAAGATAGTATTGTTAAAGTACGACCAATAACAAATATCAAACAACGGACTTAGTCCCGACCAACTGCCTATGAAAAGAATACCACTTTTAGGCTGCTTACACAAGCAGTTTTATTTTGCTAATGCACCACCGTAGAGATTATGGAACAATTAACATTTCATTTATTTTACGGAGGTCATTTATGTACGAAGAATATATTAAACAATTACATATTGAAGCAAAGCTTCGCAATCTTGCAGATAGTTCAATCAAAACTTATACAGATTTTATACTACGTTTCCTTGAATATACAGGAAAAGATCCTCAGGATATTTCAGCTCAGGACGTAAGAGATTTCCTTCTTTTCAAACAGGAAACCATTGCAGCCACAACACTTAATCACTATAATTCTGCCATTCATTTCTTTTTCCGCAGAGTTTTACATAAACCTTGGGATGATGATCTCATTCCACGTATGAAAGAGGACTATCATCTTCCAACCATTCTGTCCTTGGAGGAAATTAATTACCTGCTTGAATATGTGGATGATATCAAATACAAAGCAATATTTTCCTTGTTGTATGGTTCCGGTCTTCGCGTTTCGGAAGCCGTATACTTAGATTATTGTGATATTTCCAGAACAAATATGACGGTTCATGTACGGAAATCAAAATCT
>JBGVMW010000213.1:0-2145 GCA_045125095.1 Lachnospiraceae bacterium | reverse complement strand
ACCTTTAGGCCTTTTAATAAAGGTATAAGATGCAAAAGCCATATCTTCATTTTCTTTTAAAACTTTTGCTAGATGATAAGCTGACGTATAAATAACATTCGTACTTATCTTCTCTTGTTTATTGTTAATTCCTTCAACATTATCTGCAAGGGTTAGTTCTATCAATGCATTTTTGTTTTCATCAATAACCCTTGCAGACAAAACAGTTATATTATTTATGCGAGAATATCCTTTTGCCTCTAGTTCTTTACTGATTTCTTCAATTGACATACGAAATTATGTTTAGACTATTTTCACCAATGACAAAATTCTGTTTCTATTATTGAAATGACAAATCTATGGTTTAAATCGATTTAATATATGGGTAATGTTGTCACTGATAAAAAATTACTTTCCGATATATCTTCTAAAAGTGTTTTGCCATAATGCCATATTATACAATCTCTTTCAATCAGTAAATACTCAATATTGATGCCACTAGAATATGCGATAATTTTAAGCTGCTTAGAATCTACTTCAAAGGACGAAAATGGCATCCACTCAATACAATTCGGCTCATACTCTGGCAAATAATAATAAGCTTCCGGAATTACTATAGCCCAACCATTGCAATGTTCAAAATCACCTTCATAATACTTCCAAAGTTTTTCACCTTTTTCTAGTCTATGGATCTCAAACAATATATGATTGTCTCCTGCACAAGCAAATACATATAATCCGTTTTCGGGTGCTATCTCACCACTATTAAATTTTCTCCAAAACATGTTATTATTCATAATTCCGTGGTATCCGCAATCAGCAGCCATTCTTTGTGACCGAGCAGGACGAGGACGGCGAGGAAACAGGCGAGGATGTGACCCGTGACTATAGCTGGAACTATGCCGATATTCTATGGGATGGTATACAGGCTGAAAAGGTGCGGAAAGCATTTGAAAAGCTGAACTACCGGGAACAAACCTTGTTGGAAAAACGGCTTGCCATCTGCATGACCTGTGGGCGTGTCGGTTCATGGAAAAACCGCCCTACCTTTGAAGAATTGGCTGTCATGTTTGAGGGCAGCTCCGCCAGCGGTGCGGAACGAGCCTACCGGAAAGCAGCGGAACATCTGACACTGCTGTTGGTAGAAAACGGCGGTATCCATGCAGTCCGGCTGAAACAGAAGTCCAAAACCAAACGAAAAAAGAAAATTGCCACCGCAGTCTACGAATATCAGGCAGACTGCGATGGCGAATGGGGAGAAATTTTATTCGATTTTGAAAACGGCACAGGGTCGATTGTCCGGCTTGCCGACTGGGATACCATGATTTCCAATGTTTTTGCAAAACGGGTGATCCGGTATCTGCTGAATTGCGAAAATGATAGATTGCCAAAAGAAACCATGTTTGCGTTTGAGATGTATGAATAAAGGCGAGTAAAGTTTACCAGCCATAAGAAGAAAAAACTCGAAAATAAAAAAAGCCGCTGCCGCATGGTTGGTTCCATGTAGCAGCGGTTTTTCACCGGCAGCATTCAATCAATATTCAATAGGCAAATTATGCTGCTTCAAAAAAGACAGTTTATCCCAATATCCTCTCTGGAACAGAATTTTACCATTTACAACATGGAAGAAGCCGCATCCCCGCAGTCCCAGCGGGTCTTTCCACTCCAAAATTGCCCATTGTCCATCTTCAAAAATATTCTCTACAATGGCTGTCATATCGGCAGTGGCAAATTCTGCTGTAAACATTTCTCTGATTGCGTCTATCCCGATCACAGGCTCATTGGTCACCTGATGGTTGGTTGCATTATCATGGTACAGGCTCACGATTGCATCTACATCGTGGCCATTAAAGGCATCTACCCATTTGCATACTACTTCTTTTGGTCGTAACATCATGATTTCCTCCATATATCTTTGTCTACTGTTTTCATTATACAATCTTCATGTAAAAAAGCAATTCCCCCATGAAAACAGGAATTGCTTTTTTATGTAGACTTGAGACAGTTATACTGAAGATTTGAACATAGGCTTACAATTCACGCCGCTTCCACTGATTCAATGCAGCAACGATACAAGCACCCACAACAGCGAATGTCAAAACGATAAAGGAAAGTCGGAATCCGTGCAGTGCCACCTCATACACATCGTAGTAGCGCAGAGGGGTC
>JBGVMW010000212.1:0-49604 GCA_045125095.1 Lachnospiraceae bacterium | reverse complement strand
GCTGGCTTTGGTCTGTAATTACTGAAATTATCTCGTATCAGTGCAATTAGTTCATCTCTTGGCATTTGCAGATATTTGTCCATTCTCATCTGGTCTACTCCAGCCGTTTTACTGCCTTTGTTCGACTTAATGTTATGAATTGCGGTAACAATGGTAACTTCATTTACCATTGCTTCAACAAGACCTGTAAAAGCGATTCCCTCTTTTGATTTCTCATATAGAAAATCTAAGGTCTGTTTTAATTCCGCTTCTGTTGAAAATCTGACGTTCAAATGCACAAGGCTATCACCTCGCAGTTCGTCACCCATATTTCAGGGAGTTATTCTTTTCGTGTTTTGTGAAATTTGTAAATTAATCTGACTAGTCCCCTTCGCCATGAGCATTTCAGCTCTTGTGATTGGCTTTCCCAATCTCAGACTACTATGGGACTGCTGACTTCCTGTGTTTTCATCACTCTGTATAGCTCCCACACAGGCTCTCAAACGTTCCTAAATCTCTATCCTTTTGTAGTTTTAACTACTTGAAAACCTTAGGTTGCTACCTTACACCGTAGGGACAAATACACTTTGAAACATAGTTGTTGTGTATTCTGTATGATATTTCATTCATACAGGAATGTATTGAAAAACCAGCAATACATTCTTCCCTAATCTTTCGTCCTTTCGGACGCCGACAACTCTTACGATGCTGCATAGCTTCTTCTACGTGTAACCATAGTCTTCGGAAGACCGCACTATATATCCCATATCCCGTAGGACTTAGGACTTCAAGTTACGACTTCTTCACGCTTTATACGTGGGTGGATACAGCCACCTCGCATAGTGAAGTATTATCTCGCACACCACCTACAGCTTTGATATGCTATCATCAGTGTTGTTTCTGTGTGGCAAGGGTAATTCTCCCTTGATTTCGAGATTTAAGTTCTGACAGTTCATTCTTATTTCTAAGTGATTTCTGTCGGTCGGTTTCGGTAAGTTTATCAGACTTACCTTGTGCGACAACGTTTCGCACGGTTCTTAAATGCGTGTGCCTCGTCTACCATAATGGAATCAATACCCAGTTCCTCAAAGGTGATAAGGTCATCCTTCCTGCTTTCATCAGCAAGGGAAGCTATCTGCTCCTCCAGCTTCTTTCTCTGGCTTTCCATCTGCTTGATGGTCCACTGCTCTCCGTTCTGGCTCTTCATATCCTCAATGGCATAAGCAATCTCATCCACCTGTGCCTGAAGCATCCGTTCCTTTCTTTCTGCTGAAATCGGAATCTTTTCAAACTGGGAATGGGACATAATAATGCAGTCATAATCTCCCGTTGCAATCCTGCTGATAAACTGCTTTCTCCGGCTCTTTTCAAAGTCTCGTTCTGTTGCCACTAAGATATTGGCTGACGGATACAGTCTTAAAAACTCAGAAGCCGTCTGACCAATAAGGGGCTTTGGCACCACCATTACAGTCTTATTGGCAAGTCCAAGCCTTTTCTGTTCCATGCAGGCAGCCATCATCTCAAAGCTCTTTCCGGCTCCCACACAATGGGCAAGCAGTGTATTCCCACCAAGAAGTATCCTTGCTACCGCGTTCTTCTGATGTGGTTTTAACTCAATCTCCGGATTCATGCCCGGAAACTGTAAGTGGCTGCCATCATACTCACGAAGACGGATATTATTAAATGTCTCGTTGTAATACTCCACATACTTTGCCCTTCGCTCCGGGTCAGCAAATAACCATTCCTTGAATTTCTCCTTCATCTGGTTCTGCTTTTCCCTTGCCAGCATGGTTTCATTCTTGTTTACCACATAGTGATATTTCCCATCCCCGTCATCCACTCTGTCACGGACGGTTACGGTTTTCAGATTCAGGCTTTCCTCAAAAATAGAATAAGCGTCCATGCGGCTTGTACCATAGGTCTTGGTAGCTGCTACTGAACGCTTATCCATGGACTTGTTCTCAATGAACCATTCCATACTTATTTTATTTAAGTGTACCTGAATACCGGAATTGTACCACTGGCTTCTCACAGCCCTCGCCCTTCTCGGTGTATTGAGAAGTTCATAGATAAACTGCTCATAATCCTGCGGGTCAATCCATGTGGTTCCGATTCTCACATCAATGTCACTGGCTTCAATCCACTCCGGCTGCACCTTTTCCAGTGCCTCCACATTGATTCCGTATGCCGGATTTTCCTCTGATGCCGCCTTTGCCACACGAAGCTTATCCCTTACATTACCCGACAGATATTCATCCGCTGTCTCATATCCTGCATTTGGATTGTTCTCATTGGCAAGTGCCGGATTAAGGTAAATCAGTCCTTCCAGTTCCTTTACAAGAGCTGCTCTTTTAAGCTCTGCTGTCAACTCTTCGGAAAAGCCGATTTCCTCCTCCCCTGTCTGTTCCCGAAGTTCCTGCTTCATAGCTTCCAGATCAGGCTCATAGATGGATAACATATAAGGAATGTTGACTGCACCAAACTCATTGATGGAGATATTCAGGGCTTCCACCGCTGTCTCAACTCTTTCAATCACAGGTTTTGCCTTAATCGTCTGCTTGTAAAACATATCCGCTTTTTTCACCTCCCCGTCTTCATTTACTTCCTCCAAAGAACAAAGAAGCGGGTAATCGCTGTCATCACGGAATGCAGTCTTATTGCTTTTACCTGTGATATATCCGTACCTCTCAACGAACTTATCATATTTGGCATTAAGAAGTGCCTGCTTATCTGCAAGCTCTTCCTCCGAGCAGCCTTCCATCTGGATATCAATCAGTTCCCTTGTAACGGTCCTGATTTCATCCAGAAGTCGGATTCTCTCCTCTGCTGTCTGTGACACATTCTGCCTTATCATCTGGGAATTTTCCCTGTAATACAGCTTTCCCTCATAGAAGGTGTAAGTATAGTTTCTTACATCCGGGTCAGCCGGAATAATGTCCTCGCTTTCTTCCTCCTCGTCTGCCAGTCTTTCAAAATCCGTAATCTGTGCCTGAATGTTATAGATAGCCCTGTTAAGCTCCTCATACATGTTGAAGTTCTCATCATCATTGACACAGACCGTATATCTTGAGTCCTGTCCATAGATTCTGGTGTCATACTCCATATGCCCAAGCATCATTTCCGGGTGCTCAACAAAATAAGAATTGACTGCAATTCCATTTTCCGTATAGCCCAAGTGTACCCAGTCCGGCTCAATATCCATCTTTCGCTCCCTCTTCTGTAGGAAAAGGATATCCGATGTCACCTCGGTTCCCGCATTGTCCTTAAATGCAGTATTGGGAAGTCTTACCGCACCCACAAGCTCTGCTCTTTCCGCTATATACTTACGGATAGTCGGGTTGCTCTTATCCAGTGTTCCCTTTGTGGTAATAACTGCCACAATACCACCCGGTCTTACCTGATCCAGTGACTTTGCTATGAAGTAATCATGGATACGGAAGTTGTACTTATTGTACTTCGGGTCATAAACCTTATAGTCACCAAATGGCACATTGCCTATAACCACATCAAAGAAGTTGTCCGGATAATTGGTTTTCTCAAAGCCTGTGATACTGATATTGGCTTTCTGGTAAAGCTGCTTTGCAATACGCCCCGATATGCTGTCAAGTTCCACACCGTACAGATTGCTCTTTTGCAGTGGCGTTGGCATACTTCCAAAGAAGTTACCGATGCCCATGGATGGCTCAAGTATATTTCCACCATGGAACCCAAACTGCACCAGTGCATTGTTGATACACATAGCAATCTCCGGAGAAGTATAAAAGGCATTGTTGACCGTTGCCCTTGCCGCAGCATATTCATCCTCCGATAAGAGGCTCTTAAGCTCTGCATATTCCTTTTCCCAGGAGGCATTTCGTTCATCAAATGCCTGTGCAAGTCCGCCCCAGCCGACATAATTCGACAGGACTTTCTGTTCCTCTCTGGTGGCAAGTCTGCCCTCTGCCTCTATCTCTTTCAGGGTACGGATGGCATCCACATTCCACTTAAATCTGGTCTTGGCTCCACCCTTTGGAAGTTCTGCCGGATTGTAATGGAAGTTTGTCTTTTCTGTGTTCTCTGTACTTATATCAACTTTATCTTCTATATCCGGCTTACCATAACCATTGTTTTGTGCGTATTCCAAGAAAATAGCCATCGTTTCTGCTGAGATAGGTTCAATGTTATCTTCGTGTGCAATATAAATCGCTTCGTTCAGAATAAAATCATAAAACTCTTTTCCCTTCCACTGATTTCCCATCTCGTCATGAACAACAATACATTTTTCCTGTATATCCCAAGAAAAATACATATCATCCATTTTCAGTGCATGACAGACCTGTTCTGCAATCTCGGTTTCCTCAGTTTTATCCCACCCGTTTGCAACGGCTCTCTCCTTCGTAGCTTCCCTGTTTGCCTTAATCTCTGCCTGCTTGTCGAGAAATTCCTGATAAATTGGCTTTCTTGCAGGGTTCTCGCCCTGCATCATCTTATCGAAGTATTCCCTCTGGTCCACACCACAGTAATATGGTGTCTTTACCATATAGGTCAACACTTCATAAAGCTCACGATAGCCTGTGGTTTCCTTTACCCTCTCTCCAAATCGGTTCTTGTAATTTACCTCAAGCCCATAAGGCTTTAAGGTATATTGCACCAATCCATACTGATTATTGGCAAAAGCACTGCGGGAATCCTTACCGTCTAATACCACCTCTGATAAGAAATCAAGCTTGTTCGGCATAAACAGATACTCGGAAGCAACAATGTCCTGCAAAAACGGCTTAAATGGAGTATAACAGCTGCACTCGGAAACAAGAATCTCCAAGGCATCCCGGAAATCCTCATCCATCTCTT
Source organism: Lachnospiraceae bacterium (assembly GCA_045125095.1). Taxonomy (GTDB): domain Bacteria; phylum Bacillota; class Clostridia; order Lachnospirales; family Lachnospiraceae; genus JBGVMW01. The sequence goes on along the minus strand of JBGVMW010000212.1, from coordinate 44,795 downwards.
CTATGCGTTTGGCATAATCTATGGGAGTGATATACTGAAGCTCACTGCCATCGTGCTGTGTTGCTTCGTGTGTTACTTCATCCACAACCTCCGCTTCCGGCTCGTCCATCTCTTCTTCATAGGCTTCTTCCATCTGCATTTCAGGACCATACTCTGCCATGGTTGCAAATCTGTCTTCAATGGCTGCCTCCTCATCCGTAAGAGGTCTGCCCTCATTGTAAGCTCTGTTAAGTTTCTCAATGTCACTTAAAGAGCTGTTGTAACTTTCCGGTTCATCAGGAATAGCAAAATCATCAATCCCATCGGTAATGCTCTCTGATTCAATCTCACGATACTCTCCGTCGATTGCCTCATCATCTTCCCTTGTGCCTTCCATAAAGAAATCTTCAAATCTCGGTGTCTCCGGCTGGTATTCCCCGGTCATAATGAGAAGTCCTATTTCCTTCTCAATATTCTTCCATGAGACATAGCCCTCATGCTCGCCCTCTTCATCACGCCACTGGAATCTGAGTCCCTGGGCATGAAAGCTGTCGTAACCGTGAAGTCCGTATCCGTCAATCGGCCAGCCTGCTCCACCCTGACCGTATTCCTTCTTAATACGCTGGGCTCTTGTGCCTGCATCAATCTCTGTCTTAAAGATTTCGCATACCCTTTTTCTTCCGTTTTCAAATCCGGTTCCACGAAGAACTACCTCTTTCACATACTCCGGTGGCACTACAAGCTCCTTCTTTGGATTCAGATAATTGTACTTGCCAGCCTTTGCCTCCTGCTGATCCTTTGCAAGCCTTTCCTTTGCCTTATCCGCATAATCCGAAGCCTCTTTCTTTGATGGAGAAAGTCCGTATTCAGGGTCAAAAAAAGAAGCCTGATGATATTCACCGGCTTCCGTTTTTCCAAATGAGTCAAGCTCATTTAATTCCCTGTTAAGTTCTTCATCTTCTAATGAAACTTCATTACTACCTGACTTAAGACTACTTCCTCTGCCTGCATTTTCGCCTGCTCCCTTATCTTCCACATTTCCATCGTGGATGACGGGTCTTTCGGCTTGTGCTTCGCCAAATACTGGTCCATCAGCATCTCCAGCAGGTCGTTTGCTTCCTTCTCCACTTCCTGCATTTTCTCTGCCAGCTTCCCGAATCGGAGCAGTGTCTTGTATCTCTGAGGTTCCATTTCCTCCAGATACTTCATTGCCATCCTTCCGTATTTGCCCAGCTTCTTCATCTTTTCTGTCTGCTCTTCCGGCATCTGAATGTTCGGATAAAGCAGTCCGTCCACTTCCGTGTAACTGATTGCCATCTCTGCCATATTGATTTCTCCCTTCCGCAGATAATACTTTCTGCTGTTCCATGGTCTTTAAGTTGCTGTTAATACCTCTAAGAACACTACAGGAGACATCGCATACCAGAGAACCGAGACGGTAAACCATTTCCTCATTGGAAACCTTTACGATCTGACTGAAATCCTGTTCTTCTTCAGATAAGTCAAATCCGCATCTCGTACCCACCGTATATAAAACGCTTCTTTCTATAAGCTGCTCCATATCCGGCAAGCCCTGACGTTTTGGTTGCCCAGAACCTTCGCCCTGAACATATTCAGTAATCCCACTACCTGATAGTTGTAATAACTCGGACATTCGTTCATCGAATTCCTCTTTCATTATGACTCCGATTTCTTTTCTTGTAAAGTCCTTAATTACTGAATATAACTCTCCTCTGTCCGTAGTCTCCTGCTTTATTATATGCCCCTCTGATGCCAGAAAATCTGCATATTCTTTTAAGGTATCCCCCTCCAAATCCCATGTCAGTTTTCTGTTTCTTCCACCCGTATCGCTGATATCAAACACATAGCGAAGGTGGGAATTTAATGCCCTTGATGGAAATATGGCAATTCCCTTACTTCCACGCATGACATATCTGTCCACCTTCTTCCATGTGTCATAGTCAGCTACTAAAGTAGAATGGGGTCTTTGTGCATGAATCAGCAGAATATTGTCAAACTCATATCTGTATAAGTTTCCTGCCAGCTTTAGGATGCTCTTCCACTTCTCCGCAGAAGTGGTCACATCCTTAATCTGTGCATCATAAATCTGCCTTGCCTGATAATCTGCACCCATCTCTCATTCCTCCTTACGCTGTACTCAATTCGCAAATTGCATCACGAATGTCTCTTCCATCTATCTCATTGCCAAGACTGTCCCATCCGTCGGCTCTGTTTCTTGCAAAAAGCTCAATTCTTGGCACATCCCCGCAAAGCTCCACAATCCTGTCCCTGATTTCATCCGGCTTCTTACTGTGTTCCATAATCCTTGCATCACATATCTGGGAAACGGACTTGGATACCCTTTTCGGATGTCCCCTTGTTCCTATCAGACAAAGCTCTGAATTGGAACGGGTCCAGTATCCAAGCCCCACAAACCAACTATCCGATTTTTTGTTTCTCTTAACCCAGTTAAAACCACAGGTCTTATAGGTAAATCCCCATCGCCTCATGGTTTCCAGTCCTTCTTTCAGAAGTGGAAATGTCACCCACAGGAAAAGTACACAGTCATCTGCCGCCAGTGTTTCCACCGGAAGAGCCATGATATCCTCCATATTCATGCATGAATAATGGCAGTCCACTGATTTTTGCAGGCTGCCTTTCTTTGAATACGTCTTAAATCGCCACGGCGGGTCAGCATAGATAATTCCGTACTTTCCCATCTACTTCACCTTCCCGTCAAACATCTCCTTGAAAAGTTTAAGTTCATCCTTATCCAGTGCCACCTCAAACTCATAGCAGGTTCCGTTATTATAGGACTTATGCTCCTGTGCCTTAATCTTTCTTGCAAGACGGAGCAGGATATAGCACTCTCTGGAAAGCTTCACACTCTTTTTGAATGTGATATCTCCCGTCTCTGTTTCCTTCTGCTGCTTTGCAATGCGAAGAAGAAGTGTCTTATTGACCTCTTCCACTTCATCAAGGGAAATAAAAACGGATGCCTTATTAGCACCCGATCTGTCCCATTCCTTATGAAGCTCTTTCATTAAAAACTCCATGTTATCAATTATCTCTTTATTCTGTTTTCCCATTGGTAATTCCTCCTTATCTGCTCTTTTCCGGCTGCATCTGCTGAAAGTCAACACCTTTCATATCCTCTGCATCCAGAATAATCTTCTGTCCATAGTAAAGCTCCATTGCCTTATCTATGGCTTCGCCAAGTGTTTCCGCCTGAATGGTTTCCACCCTTGACAGTTCTTCCTTAATCTCAATCTGAAACTCCTGCATCCTATCGCCCCCTGCTCTTTTCTGCCGGTGCAATTCCATAGAATCCCTTGTCATATTCCCCGTCATTTCGTTTGGCAAGAAATGTGTCCTTCTTACCGGTTCCAAACTCCTCATACATGGCATTGGTTGCGGCTTCCCTGACAGAATCTGAAATTGCTTCATTCTTTGCAAGGCTGTGGTAAGTATCAAACTTATCTGTTATGGAAGCACGATACTCCTCAATCGTTTCGATTTTCTTATCCACACCATACTCCCTGCGAAGTAATGCAAAGTTTATGGTGGATGGGGTGTTTCCAAGGTATAAACCATGTCCCCATTCCATGCCTGTCTCGCAAAGGTCCGAATGCTTATCCTCTCCCTGCGGGTATCTGCAAAAATAGTCTACTCCGATACCCACTACAAACTGCCCGGAATCCACATCCATAAATAACATGTTTCTGCCGGAATACTTCTCCATCAGACGATAATCTGAACCGTTGAAGTTGTGATAAATCTCTCCCTGCTCCAAATCAGACTCCAGTTTTTCATAATGCGGCCATTTGGCAACAGCCATGCTTCTGTCTGTTGAAATGCCAAGTCTGTAAAGTACATCCAGACATTCCCTGTCACAAAAGTCCTCTTCAAACACATTTGTCATGCCATCATTCAACTTCCCTGCAATAAACATCCGAAGTTCATTGGCATCCTTACAAAATCTGGCATACATGGTTTTGTTTGATGCAAAGTATATCTCACAAAAAGAAGTATCCTTTACACTCGCCTCGTTCAGTTCTGTTATGACCTCAGCCACTTCCCAGAAGTTTTCACAGGCATTTGTCACATGCTGCCTCACAAAATTCTCAAAGGTACAGAGAAAGTTTTTCTCTATTCCCTTTTGGTTATTGATTACCATAACCATATCTTCAATCTTCATCGCTACCTCCTATAAAACAGGCAGAGCCATAAGACTCTGCCCTCATCCTAATTTGGACTGCATATCAAAACAATATTTCCTGTTCTGACATCCTGATATACAACTCCATAGTTCTCATTCAAAGCTTCGACAACCTTTCCATTACCGACATAAACCGCAACATGTGTGATATTCATATACCTTCCATTCTGTGATGTGCTATAGAATATCAGATCACCCGGTTCCATCATATCGAATGAAGTCGATTTTCCCGCTTCATTTAACCCCTGTGCTTCTGCTGCGGCACTTGTTGCTCCACCATAACTGATGTTCACACCTGCACTATTCCATGAATAATATGCAAGTGAGCTACAGTCATAATACTCGCCGGAATCTCTTAATGCCTGCGAATAGGGATATCCGACTCTGTGCAATGCATAACTACAGACCGTCCGCTGTGTTGAATCTGTGATGCCTGACAAAATGCTGTTTATTTCATCTTCTGTAAGCGCCGACTGCATATTGCCACCACCGCCACCCGGAGAATATCCAAGCATTGCAAGGTTTTCCGGACTCATGAATTCAGCAAGTAATTCCTGCTCATCGCTATTAAACCCATATTCCGTGACCATATCACGCCAGGTCTTTAGAGTTACATTTACACAAAGATAAGTTTTCGTAACCGAAGAGGTCGAACCATCCTCATTTTCAACAGTTTCCGTTTCAGTCTCTGTTGATGTGGTGTAACTGCACATATCATCCACAATATCCTGAAGCCATCCCTTGGATGTGTCATTCATTATTGTTGCCGTGTCACCAACACCATGCTTTACCATATATACAGCCAGAATATCATAGTAATTATTAGGAGTATCAGTACCCTCATAATTTACATACACGATCTTTCCATCATCATATCCGGTATGAGCATTAGAAAGATCAGAGATTTCCCTGTTGAACTCAGCAACATATGCACTTGCCACTGTTGTTACAGTATCGCCATCCTCCAAAGGTGGAAAAAAGATTGCAAAGGGAGAATTATAAATTACTCCCACAACCGCCACTACTGGAACAGCCACTACCGCTACCAAAAGAACCAAACCTAATAACAGTGGTAATACAATCTTTGCCACATACTTTGCTACAAACATGCCCTTCTGCACAATGACATCCTTCACAAGCTTTGCAAAACTGTCCGTCTGCTCATCCTGTGCTTTCATCTTATCCAAGAAAAACTTAATCTTTCTGGAACGGACATTGTTCTTCATGTCTGCTTCATCCATCTTGTAGGCAACTGTTTCTCCAACTACCTCACCTGCCGCAAAACCTATCACTGTACCAAGTCCCGGTGAAACTGATGTGCCAGCTGTCGTTGCCGCCGCAGTTGTTGCAGTTTTTGCAACAGCTTTTGAAGTCTCTTTTGCAACCGTCTTCGCAGTATCTTTCGCTGCCTTTTTACCGGTTTCCTTCGCCGCCTTTTTGGCAGTATCTTTCACGCCCTTCTTAGCAAGCTTCTTACCGGCATCCACCTTCTTAATCTTTAGTTTCTGCTTATTGATTGCCTGTCGCTTAAACAGTTCTGCTCCCCTTGATGCAGTTCCTGTTACCGGTCTTGAGGCTTCATACATAATCATCGCTGACTGCTGAAGTTCTTCTCCACCCTCTATCTGGTCAGTTGCCACCTTGCCTCCAATCATTCCGGTATTGCGAAGAGAATGGTTATTCACCTTAATGGACTGATTTGACTCCTTCACATTCTTACGAAGCTTTGCAAATCTTCCCTCCTTCGATACCCGATGAACCGTGCTCTTTCTATAAGTACCTTCTGTCGGTTTCTTCTTGGTTTGGTCCCGGTCTACTGTGTAGATGTTGCTGCCCTTGATGGAAGCCTGCTTCGGTTCGTGAGTATGAATCTTGGCTTTCTGCTTAGTGTGAATAACCATCGGCTTGTCATCGACCTTTTTGATTTTCAAGTGTATCACCTCTTTTCCACATAAAAATAGCCACTATGGACATTCTAATCTCCATAATGGCTATAATAATTTATCGTTTATATTAGCTATTCGCTTCTTCAGTTTCAATCTCTAACCGTTGAAGTATATCTGTAATAATTCCAATATCTTCAATTAAATTGATTCCAAAACATTTTTTGCCTGCATCTTTAATGGATGCACCAATATGATATGCTACAGTCTCATCAATAATAAGAAATCTGTCATGGAACACCCCTGTGTAGTTTACTTTCAAAGCTGGATACTGTGCATTAAAATTATCAATATCCTGAGTAGCAAGTCTTGTTCTTTTTACTGTATATATCGTCACATTGACTCCTTCTCGTTTTTTTGCAAGGATATTCAATGTTCCTACATCCACATAATTATCTATCAAGACTATCGACTTTTCAGCTTTTTCAATGAAACTTACCAGCAAACTGAATGCATCATATATTTGTCCGTCAAAAAAAATATGCTGATCAGATTCTTCATGTTCTGAAATATATGCAAAGATTTTATCAAATTTTTCATTTGATTCCTTTTGATATTGCAGTTGCTTTAATTCTAAACTGCTTAACCTTTCAAACATCAACGCATTTTCTGCCAAGAATTTCCTCATTTTAACAAAGGTATTCATAATATTTAGACTTACCTGTATTGCTTCATCACTTCGCAATATCGCTGAAAGCATTGCTATTCCTTGTTCAGTAAACACATATGGTAAATATCTTCTACCACCCTTTGACGAAACATTCTCTGACTCTATATTTGTTGAGGTCGCAATTTGCGACCTCAATGCTATATACTCTTCTTCCGTTAACTGAAAGCAAAAATTATCAGGAAATCTCTTTGAATTTCTTTTAACGCTCTCATTTAAACGCTTTGTTTCAACATTATAAAGCATGGCTAAATCACTATCTAACATTACTTGTTCACCACGAACAACATGAATCAAATTTTCAATTTTTTCTTCTGTATCGTTTACCACAACTGGCACATTAATACTATCTTCAGCCAAACCAATCATCTCCTGTACTTTTCTTTGAGGTCGCAATTTGCGACCTCAAAAAAAATATTACATCAGTACATTACCTTATGTCAATCGGTTTCGACCTCAATCAACAAATAATTTACTGCTTCGCTTCTCTCTTCTTCTGTTCCGCAATCTTCTCGTGGATATTCGTGTTATACAGCTTGTAAAGGTCTGTATCCTTACTGATCTGGTTATCAAATGGAATCACCACGGAACCGCATTTAATCAGTCCCATACCAGATGCGGTGTTGGTTACAAAACGAAGCTGAGCTTCTGATACACCGATTACCTCTGCCATCTTGGAACTGTCCGTATTCGCCTGTTTCAGAAGTGCCACGAACTCAGAGTTGGCAAGCATTGTGGTTGCCGTATAGTTCTGCAAAAGGTCAACGACATTCTGAGTAATACCAGTACAAAGACCGCCCTGCTTACGCACCTTCTTCCAAAGCTGCTGCAGATACTTCGCTGAATACTCAGAATTAAGAAGCACATGAAACTCATCAATATAGAGCCATGTAGCCTTTCCCTTCTTTCCATTCTCCACAATTCTCTGCTGGATGGACTCCATCATTACAAGCATTGTGATAGGACTAAGTTCTGCACCTAAGTCCCTGATACCGTAAACCGTAAATCTGTTATCTACATCCACATTAGTCTGGTGGTTGAAGATATTAAGGGAACCTGATACGAAAAGTTCCAAGGAAAGTGCGATATCCTTTGCCTCTTCCTCCGGCTGCGCCAAAAGCAAATCGTAGAAGTCACTCATAATCGGGATATACTTCTCCCTGCTTCTTGCGATGTCGATATACAGTTTTCTCACGCATCGGTCAATGATTGACTTCTGACGGGAATTTAAGCTGTCACCGATACACTGCTCACAAAGTCCAAGCATAAACTCACCTTTTTCCCTTACCCAGCCCTTGGTATCGTTCTGGTCAAGATTCCACACATCCATGGCAAGAGGATTCACATAGTTATCCGTGTAGGTGGACATATTTACCACAGTTCCTCCATAAGTCTGGGCAATGTCAAAGTATTCATTCATCGGGTCGATAACGATAATCTCATCATTGCCAGATAAGAATACACTTCCCATCTCCATTTTACAGAAGAAGGACTTACCGGAACCCGGCACACCGAATACGAATCCGTTACCATTGATAAGCTTCTTACGGTTGCCAACATTGATGTTCTTACTGATCTGGTTGATACCATAATAATTGCCGCCACTGTCATTCAGTTCCTGCACATTAAAAGGCATAAGTACCGCAAGGGACTGAGTAAGCATGGTTCTCATTGTCTCCACCTGTCTTACTCCAATCGGAAGTGCTGTATTAAGTGCTTCCCTCTGTTTCAGGAAGTGCGTATCTATGGTGCAACTGTTACGCTTTCCAATGGTTTCGATTGTCTCACAGATACTCTCCAGTTCTTTTTTACTCTCTGCCATTACAATAATGGTAACAGCCACATAGAATAAGCACTGGTCGTTTTCCCTGACATCATCCATAATCGCCTCAATTTCCCTTTTCTCCGTTCTCTTTGCATAAGAGATTTCTGTGGAAAAGTCATTGTTCTTATTACGGACTCTCTGCTGCTTGATGATATCTGATTCAATGCCAAGATATTTCTTCTGTAATGTCTTTGTTGTTAAATCCTTTGGCACAGGCACTACATCAATACTCGTAATGGAATGAACCGGAAGGGATGTGATTTCATTGATGAAACGGTCCGATAAGCTACTCGGATACTTCTTAATAAACAGTGCCCTGCAAAACTTATTCTCATCCTCAAAGTGATCCGGATAAAACTTAATCATACCGTTACACAAATCATTCTTAAAATCAGCTCCCACCTTCTTTGCTTCCTTCAGACTGAAATTGAAGCTGTTTTCATCCCCAAGGTGGTAATAATCATAAAGAACCTTGATTCTCTCATCGCCGGATAACGGAACAATCTCCGCACCAAGCTCGATAAATGCCTTATGGATGGTTGCCTCCAGGGTTGCAAACTGTGCCTTTGCCTCCTCAAAGTTCTTACGTTCAATCGTGATGGTTAAGTATCTCTCCTGCTCGATACCCTGTCTGCCCTCACGAATCTTCTCCTCGATAATGTCATTATAAATCTTACGGAAATTGTCATAGCCATCATCACAGTAGGCAAGCAACACCTTTTCCCTTAAATCAATCATGTTCTTATTCTTGTTATTTACCGTAATCTTGAAATTACAGTCCAGAGAGTTTAAGAACTTACAGTATCTCTCAAAGATGCCAATCTGCTCGTCCTCTGTTGCTGTTGTGTAATTGATATCCTGAAAACGATAGCATTTACTGTACTTGTTCCTTGCCACCTCAAAGATACCATTTTCCGCTACTGCCATGATTTCTATGGTTTCCTGAATGGATTTTGGAGTCTTGTAAAGCGGCTCGCTTGCCTTTTTAAGCTCCTTAAATCCGTCTGCAAATAAACCCATATCTATTTACCTTCCTTTCTGCGTTACGCTTTCCTCATGGATTTACGCACCACACCGGGAACAACCCGGCTGGTGCCCGGATTGCTCCCTAAAAGGAAGTCAATCAACTCTTGTTACTATCTTGTTGCCTTAAAGATAGCAATTCCTGCCACCGCTGCAACTACAGCTGCAATCATTCCAAACAGAATGTTTCTCGTCTTTTTCTTCATAGCCTCAAATTCCTCCTTATTCTTAGTCTGGTCAGAAGCTTTTGTATCAGCATCCGCTTTGCCCTTTTTCTTCTTACCCGTATTGTTCATTTCAAACTCATACGCTTTAATTGCCGGCTCCCCTTCCGTTGATACATAGGTCAATGCCTTATTGCCAAACATATAGTGAAACTTCCTTCCCATATACTCATAAAAGCTCATGCCGTTATAGGAATAAAAACCGCCTAGTGCAATGGGTGCCACACAGGGTATTGCCACATAGGCTGCTCCCGTAAGTCCGATATACTTATAAAGCAGAAGAACAAGTCCCCCGCCGACTACCACACTGGCTGCCGAAAACAACAGCTGCTTTGCGGTAAGTCCCATTGCCACTGACTCCTGATAACGGTCAATGTCCTTATTGATTTCAATTACCAATTACCTCACCTCGCCTTCTCCTTTACTTTTTCATCCTTTACTCTGTCAATCAGCGTTTCATATGCCTGCATCCCGTCCGGGCAAAGTTCCCTGAGCTTATCCACATTGAACAGATAAAGGGGATATTCACAAAAGCCGCTTCTTTTTGTCAGTCCCGTAAACTCCCCTAAATCATTGTCCTTGATAAACTCTTCCAGTTCCGGCATGTTATTCATGTCCACATAACCGCAGTAAGCCGGCACTTTTCCCAGATTCACCGTAATGTCCCCATATGGCTCCGGACCCATTTCCGATACATCGGTTAGTCCGATATAGAGATTCTGGTTATTCAGATAACTGTTTATCTCAAGCTTTACCGGAAACGGCATATGGGTCAGATAGGATTCAAATTCCAGTGTCTTTTCCATCACGATCTCCTTTCTACAATCCTAATGCTTTGCTTGTAAGTGACTGTGCTCCCTTCACACTTCCCACGGTCATTGCTATGGTAAATGTCATTTCACACAGATAAATCAGTGTCTTTGCCCAGTCTGCATAACTTCCCGTAAACGATGGAAGTCCCGCATTGATAAAGGCATTGCACACGATAATGGCAAGTGCCATCGTGACTGCTTCCATTACGACGGATAAAAAGTATTTACAGTAAGTCACTACCGTATGGCTGACCATTCTGTTTCCGCCCATTGTGGAAAATGCAATGGCTCCAAGTGGCACAATAATCAGTATCTTTAAGAATCTGAAATACACTGTGTAAATGATGAAGAAACCACAGATAATGACAATAATCGACAACAGTGCTGCCAGTATAAGCATTACCAGACTTTCTCCAAATCCCAGATTCTTAATGACATCCGCCTGTGTACTGTCAATGGTAAGCTGTACCGTTGTTCCTGCCGATAGCAGATTAACCAGATTTCCGATGGATGTGAAAAATGCCTTCATAATCGTGACATTGTTTGCCACAAACCACTCTGCAAGACCAAGTCTGATTAACATTCGCAGTATTGCCTCAAATCGCATCTCTTCCTTCACGTCCACACTCTCCGAGCAGAAACCTATGACAAAGAATAAAACCACAAGGGAAGAACCAACCGCTACAAAGATTGGTTCAATTCCCTCAATGATTGCCCATGGTCCGCCACCCTTAAAGCTTACCGGTGACTGCCCAAGCATTGAAAATACAAGTGATATCTGGTTATTCCAGAAACCAAACACCATCTCAAGCAAAGCAAGGATTTTGTCACCAAGTTTGAATATATCCATACTTGTTACATCTCCTTCCTGTTGTTTTGGGGATTACCCCTGTTCGTACCTCTCTCTTAGAAACCTAAGAAAGTAAGTACAGTGGAAATACCCGCCATCATGACACCTGCCACAATACCCTTAAGGGCTGAGTTCATGGTGGATGAATCCTGCTGCTGGTATGCCTGTGCAAACTCCATGACATTCTTTGCAAGGATAATGACACCCACTGCACCGATTACCGCAATAACCAGTGTCTTAAGGTTTTCCAAAGGCTGTGTTACCGCCGAAGTACCGGTTGATGCCGCAAAGCAGGTGGTTGTCATCTGGGACATCATCATTCCCACACCGCATAAAGCAGGTACTAATTTCTTCTTCATTCCTCTTAATCCCTTCATCTTGCTACCTCCATTCACATTGTTATTAGTTGCTGCTACGTTTTCTCTCTTCATAATCAAAAATCTCCTTTTTCTTAAAATTGGGCAGAAAATAAGCCGCATACCATAAGGCACACGGCTTCCTTCTGCATGTTCAGTTTCTATTCCAAACGGGATTGCTCCCAGTAATAAAGTCAGGTCAGGCTTTCCCTGACACGGTCTGCGATAACCACCTCCCCATTTCTATCTGTCCGCAAGATACTGGCTGATAATCTTTTCCATATCCCCTGCGGAAGTCTCCGGATAAAAGAATGAAAGTATTAAAGATTTCGGCAGCTTATTTGCCATTGCCCTCTGAACCTGATTCTTCTGCTCCACGGTATAAGACCAGTGCATCATACGGTTCATGATGTTATCTTCCCACTCTTCCGCTTTCTTTTTATCCGTATTGACATCCCCAACTTCCTCTGCCGGCTCCTGCGAATACTCCAGCTCGTTATCCTGTGAACGGTTTAGCTTCTCCTTCTCACTTTCCTCCTCAAGCTCAGAAAATCTCCTGCTTAATTCCGAATCCCCAAGCAGCATAAACTCATCATAGGAAAGACTGTCTATATAGATATTTTCCCCCTTCTTCTGAAGCTTCTCATAATGCTCCACAGCCTTCTTTGACAGAATCTCAAAAGGCGGACCGATCAGATTGCTTTCCTTGACAACCTGATGTTCATAAGGCTTTCCCTTACCGTCTGCGGTCTGGTTAAACATCGGATGATTAAACGGAACATACTTGTTATCAAGGATTGGGTCAAAGCCTCGAATAAAGATAATACATTTCTTATTATCCAGTTTTCTGACCTCATCCGGCGTGAATATCTCACGACCAAGTACATCGTAATTCCTTGAAGAGCTTCCCTGTCTGCCTTTTGTCTCACCACTTGACTTCTTATCAATGGTGCCCTTACCTAAAAGCTCAGACACATACTTGTGCGTACTCTGCTCATTTCCACCAAGGTAAATAAAGGTGTCGCAATTGCCTGGAATGGTTTCCCAAGTATCCTTAAACAAAGCCTTTAACTGGGCAAAGTTCTGAATGATGATAATGCTTGAAATCTCCCTGCTTCGCATGGTTGAAAGCAGTGAACAGTAGTCATCCGGCAATGCAACATTTGCAAACTCGTCTAACATAAAAGTCACATGAATCGGGAGTCTGCCACCACAGTTAAAATCCGCCTGATAATACAGCTCCTGAAATATCTGTGTATATAACATACCGATAATAAAGTTGTAGGACTTATCACTATCCGGTATGACACAGAATAATGCTGTCTTGGTTTCCCCATCCCCGTTTACACCAATACCGATATCCGCAAGATTAAGCTCATCCTTGGATAAAAGCCTTAACACCTGCTTGTTTTCAAGAAAGGCAAGTCTTGAGTTGGCACTGATAATAATGGAACGTACCGTATCTCCTGCACCACGCATACACTTGTTGTACTGCTTTACTGCCGGATGGTTTGCTCCAAGTGGCGAATTTTCTTCCAGAAACTTCATCCGCACATCAAGCCTTGACGGTTTCCCCTGCTCCGTAACTTCTGCCTCTCCAAGAAGCTTTAATACTGTCTCAAAGTTTCTCTTACTTGGCTTTTCCTCCAGCCACACATAATAAAAGATTGCCTGTAAGAACAGCCCCTCCGCTTTCTCCCAGAACGGGTCCGAAGGTGTTGCTCCCTTTGGTGTAGTATTACTGATAAGGTTTGTAATCAGCTTTACCACATCCGTTTCCTCCCTGATATAAGAGAACGGATTATAGCAGTCTGACTTATCCATCTCCAAGAGGTTAATAACCTTCACATTGTAGCCATTGTTCTTTAACATCTCCCCGCAGCTTCTTAGGATTTCTCCCTTCGGGTCAGTACATATAAAAGAACAGTTATGGGGCATCTGCATCAGGTTCGGCTTTACCTCATAGAAAGTCTTTCCTGCACCGGAACCACCACAGATTAAAATGTTTCCGTTAAGCTTCAGCCTTCTGAAATCAAGGGACATCTTCACATTCTGACTTAGGATTCGGTTGAAATTCTCATCCTTATCCATCAGAATCTTGTTTACTTTTGCCGGTGATTCTAACTTGGCTGTACCAAATTCCCTGCCGGGCATATAGTTTCTCTGACTGGTGTAATACATAACAACAGCCATAGCGTAGACTACTACAACTATGGCTATCATCTTAATCGTATTCTCATTGTAATAATTGGCAAAAGGAGCTTCACATACCTTACTGAACCTCTCCATAAAATCCATCAGGTTGATTCCCTTCTCCCATGCCCCGCCTATCAGATATCCCAAATACCCGGCAAGAACTGCACCAAGTAATAAAAACACCATGGACGGTTTCTTTTTACTTGTCTGCATAGGCATCTACCTCTTCTTTACTGTGGCAGATGTGGTTTTGGTATGGGTTGTCTTTGTTCTGGTTTCTGTCTTTGCCTGCGTTTTTTCATATCTCTCACGCACGGAAGCTTCCACCTTGTCATAATGCCTGTAAAGCTCATCCCCACGCTTCGTCTCTACCACACGGTTTTCTTCATCATACAGCTTGTAATCCTTACTGCTGTCAATGAAGGTAAGCATGGTCTTTCCACTGTGAATATCCATGATATTCTCTTTGTTAAGCCATACATATCTTGCATTCTCTCCCCATGTTCCCGGAACCCTTGTCTTGACCGCATGATCATTCTCTTTCACAATCAGGGTCTTGCTGATAGTAACATCCGAAAGATTGGTATTCTTGGATGCAGATACTGCCATCATGCGTTCTGCAAGATTCTGATAACCCCTGATACGGTTGATAAAAGCATCCCTGTCCATAATTACCTTATGCTCTCCTGCTTCATTCTTCTCACCAAGCACACCGATTGTCTCAAGCTGCTTTAACACAGTTTCTGCCTGTGTACTGTCAATGCTGAAGTTTTCCTTTACTGCGTCCACACTGATACTCTGCTTCTCCATTGCAAACAGACCAACCTTTTCAATCAGTCCGTCCATTGCCGCACTGGCTCTCGCCCCTTCCGCAGTGTGGACTTTCTCGTTTCCCATCTTCTGGCTCTTCAAAAAATCCATCAGCTTTCCAAGCTGCTTTTCATCCCCGTTTTTCAAATAGTCATCAAATGTGGCGATACGACCAAAGCTTAACTTCTGAATCATCATGTTCACTCTTGGTACAGCCTCTGTATGGAAAATGACCTCACTCAGTCCGTCTTTCTTATTCACATCCGGCAGCACCGAATAGAGAATACCGTACTTTTTCGCCATCTTTTCCACTTTCTTCATATCCTTGGTTTCAAACTGCAATACCTGCAAATCCCCGCCCTTCATAAGAAGCTTTCTCATGGAAGTCTTACCAAGTGACTTTTCATAATCAAGCATTCCTTTTAGAAAGTCGATTGCCTTCTGCATGGCACCGATACCGCCACTGCCTACCTTCATTGCAATCTCAATCCCGTCATATGCGACACGGATAATCTGCACCGCTTCCTGAATCTCTTCTGCCATCTCACATCCTCCTCTCTTACAATACCGGTTCTCTTAAAGAGCATCTTGGCATAAAACTCTGGGATGATTCATTCTCTTCACGAGTTTCTTCCTCATGAGCTTTCTCATCCTCAGCTTCCTGTTCCCTTCTGCTCTCATTGACCTTTTCCTTAATCTCCTGTGCATCGGCTCTTCTGACCTGCTCCTCTGTCACATCCACGCCGTATGCTGTAAGCACTTCTGCCAGACGGTTGATTGCCTTTTCCTCTTCAATACGGTACATCTCAATGGATACCAGAAGATTTTCAATCTGATTTACCCATGGCGGCTTCATATCAATCATCTTTGCATACTGGTCCATTACCTTCTGTGCTTCCTGTTCATCCTCACAATCAGCAATTTCATCAATCAGCCTTCCGGTCAAGGTCTTATCCCCACTGCGGAATGCAAACTGGACAACAAACTCTTTTTCCTTATCAGAAAAGCTGTGCTTTGTCTTACACAGTTCACTGACTGTCTCACTTATAATCGTTAATCCCATAGCTGCCTCCTAATAATCCATACTGTTTTCAAGCACCGCAATGTCGATGATTTCTTTCATCTTCTCTGCGGATACATTGTTATTGATAAGTTCCACAAGCTGACTCTCCGTAAGTCCTTTCTCGATGGCACTTCGTATCTGCACAAGCTGTGCAGGAACCAGATCCCCACTTGCCAAAAGCTTTACGATATCCTGTCGGGATTTCTTCATAAAGCCGAACTTACCAAGAAGTCCTGTAAATGCTCCCTGATTTCCTTTTCTTATAGTTCGCTCCACCTGCACATGCTGCACAACTCTTCCGTTTGCATCCACAACAGGTAACTGGTAATACACTGGTATCTGATAAGAACTTCCCGCTACCGGTCTTTCCTCAAGTACAGTCTGTGACTGAACTGCCTCCTGCTGTTTTTCTGCTTCCTTTGGTGTTTCCTTCTTTTCAGACTTTATATCCGCTTTCTCAAGCAGCTTGTCCTCTAAGGTATCAATTCGATTCTGCATCCTCTCCATCTCCTTCTTCTTATCTTCAATCTGCTCACGAAATCTTGCTATCGTGGCATTAGCTCTGTTTAACTGATCCTGCTGAGTGCTCAGTTCCGCTTCCGTATCTCCAAGCTTCTTAACAAGTTCGTCATGGACATCCTCATCCTTCTTGGAATTTTCAAATACCTTAAGCTTTTTGTTCAGCTCATCGTATCGCTCCTCCTGAAACTGGATTTTGGCTACCGCCTCCTCAATCTGCTTTACCAGTCCCTGCACATACTCCGGTGCCACCTCGGAAGAAGAACGCACCTGTTTTACCTTTTCAAGCATCTGCTCAAAGGATTTACGCATCATGGCTGGTTTCTCACCATTTGCCACAACCGTCTCAATGTTCTCAACGGATATCCCCTTCTCTAAAAACTCAATGGCTACCTGTATCTGGTGTCCTGACATATCATATTTGGTTAAGAGTTCCACAAATGCTTCATCTGCACCCTTACGAAGACACTGTGACATCAGTTTCATCTGTGGCAGCTTAATATTCCTCTTTAAGTAAAGCTTCGTCTGCTCCTCTGTAAGCCCATACTCTATATCAGATTCCACAAGGTCAATAATCTCCGGGCGGTACTTTGCAGCACTTCTGAGATCATTGATATAGTTCCTATTCTTAATAGACTCTTCTATACTTCGTTCCATAAATACCTCCAAAAAAATACAGCCTATCGTTCAGGCTGCTTAGTAATTACTCTGTCTTGTGTTTTCTCATGGGTTTTATTCTTTTCCTCCCTGATTTCGGTATCATCACTGACCATATCCTTCCAGATGGACTTTCCAAGATTCAGTTCCTTCGTGGATGCCCTCTCTTTACTGCTTACATAAGCAATCTGTTCTTTGTAATACTCACGAAGCTTTTTTATTTCCTCATAAGTATATCCTTCATCCTCCAGCTTCTTTGCAAGCTCCATCCACAGGTTATGCTCCTCCAAAAAGAAGTTATCCCCATTTTGAAAACTGGTTTCCGCAGTCTGCAATTCGTCCATCTGATTTGCAATATCAAACAGACTTTTGCATCGCTGCTTTGCTCTGTAAACCCTGCTCTTCTCTGCTGATGATTCCTTTCTCTTATCTGTCAGATTAAGTACCGTCGAAGCAAGCTCCTCCATACTGTGAACATCATGTCTTACCAGAAATAGGTACTGCTGTTGCAGCTTTTCCATCTTTCTGATATCGTCCTTGTACTTCCATACCTGCGAATACGGTTTCTTCTTCAACTTTCCTATCCGGTACAGCTTCGCATAATACCGCTTCTGTAATCCGGTCAGTCTTGCCCTCTTGTATCTTCGTACATAACACTTTACTATCTCCAGCTTAAACTCCCTATTCGACTGATAAAAGGATAAGTCCTCTTCCGCAATTCTCCGTCTTATGCTCTCCTCGGTATATTCATCTCCCAGAGTCTTACACCTTCTGTATCTGCCCATTCCCGGCGGCTCTACTGCAAGATACTTTCCCTGCTTGATTTCATATCCCTTATCCGCAAGCAGCTCCAGAAATCCGTCAAAATCATCTGCCTGCAATATACAGGCATCCAAATCACGCTTTATCATTTTGTCCCAGACAAATTTCCCATCCCGGTAATCATTGTGTTCCCTGTAATAATCACGGTCTTCTTCCTTTTCACTGCCTATATCAATGGTAGATAACCCGTATTCCTCGCAAAGCCGGTTCGTAATAGGCTGGATGTCCTTTGCCCAGTCACCTTTCTCATACCGATACTTTCTTCCGTCCACAAAGCTGACACTGTTATAAATAATGTGTGCATGAATGTGATCCGTATTATCGTGAATGCAGTAAATAGCTTCATACTGTTTTCCAAGATATTCCGCTACAAACTTCTGCGTTATCTCATAAGCAGTATCAGGAGTAACTTCCCCTTCCTTAAATGAAATAATGAGATGATACCCCTGACGTTTGTCCACCTTATTAAATTCCTTTTTGGTATCCATCATCTGCTTAAAGGCTGTATCCGGCTGACAGTTCATTCCGCCTATCAGTCTCCCATCCTGTGTCTTCTCAGGATTCATGACATACTCAAGTGCCTGCTTCAAATGCTTCCCATGAAAGTGTCCACCGCAATCCTTCATATAAAGTATCTTACTGATTGCCAACCATATCCACCACCTTTGCCACCGCAACATTCAGCTTTCGCATATATGCCACCAGCCTGTCCTTATCCGCATTGGAATATAGCCCCGCATTGTGGTTATGGGTAATCTGGTTGATATTAACACCGATTCGGTTTACCTCATTGATTAAATCACGAAGAAGCTGTCGCACCTCCGGGTAATCATTTGGCTTTTGGGAAATCATCAGTCGAAGATACTGGGATTCCGTCATACCGGCAGCTTTTGCTTTTTCATCCAAAAGCTTTGCTTCCTCCGGTGTCATTCTGAGAAGCTTACTGACACTATGCTGCCTCTTCTCCATGAAATCACCTGCTCCTTCCACTTATCGTAGGCTGCTTGATCTCTGAAACTAATGTGCTCACCGACTGCTCCACCCCATTCTTTTTTAGGTTTGCAATGAAATGATCTGCCAGTTCCTCGGCAAGCTTTTCTATACCCGCACGATACTTCGTCTGATCAAACAGTTTATCCAGTATGGCTTCTTCTCGCTTTAGGCTTTCATACTTACTCTGCTTATTCGCAAAATCCACCATGTCCTTCGGGTCCTGTCTTGCAGCATCCATGTCCAGTATCAGTTCATAATTCCATTCACATACAGCATCAATCAAATCATCTACCGAGAAATCATCCCAGACGATTTCTCCCGGAACATCATCCATGTCTCCTCTGTATAACCTGCCCTCAGCAAATCCGACCACATAGTCGTGACCTTCCATATAGCCAAGCAGCATCTCTGCCTCTTTATCCGTCATCACAATGCTGATGTCATTCTCTCTGATAAAAGAAAGCAATGCTTCCGGCTGACTGATTTCCGTTATGCTTACATCTCCAATTCCCATCGCTTTAACCACACCTCCTTATCTGTGTTTTGAGAAAGTTACAGAAGCCTTCAGAGTTCAGAGCATA
Organism: Lachnospiraceae bacterium; assembly: GCA_045125095.1. GTDB lineage: Bacteria > Bacillota > Clostridia > Lachnospirales > Lachnospiraceae > JBGVMW01. The sequence continues at coordinate 25,256 of JBGVMW010000212.1, read as the reverse complement.
GCCCTGTCCTCTGCCAGATACGCATTTTGGATATCCATCCAAAAATGCATCTGGTTAGGGGAGAAATCCCCTAAAACCCCTGATATTTATATAGGTACTCCACTTTTTGGAGCACTTTATGAAAAGATACTCCACTTTTTGGAGCCACTTTACAAAAGGTACTCCACTTTTTGACCCACCTTGTCAAAGAAAAAATTTTCCGCCTTGTCATTTGCTCAATCGGGTGCTCCACTTTCTGGAGCCATTTTTCAAAAGGTACTCCACTTTTTGGAGCCACTTTACAAAAGGTACTCCACTTTTTGACCCACCTTAAGATTCTGCTTTGCTGAGACAAGCCATTCATTGTAATCCTTATATCCTTCGGGCGGCGGACAATCCTCCACTTCATAGCCCATACCATAGTATTTCTCCATTAGCTGGGCAGTCGCCTTTCTTCCCGGTTCATCCCCATCCAAACAAAACTTAATGGAAGTAATCTGTGGATATTCCTTAATGAATGTGACAAGAGGAGCATCTGCAAGCATCCCAAGTGCCAGTTTGTTTGTATCATAATCAGAGAAAATATCCACATAGCTCATCAGGTCGATTGCACCCTCAAATACTACAAGTTCCGAACTCTCGTCATTGACCACATTAAATCCATACTCTTTGTCATTGCCTGCCACATCGCACTTAAATGGCTTTCCCTCCTTATCAAACACACCTCTCATGCTTGCAAATCTTGTAACACCATTCTTGTCATTACCCTTAAATACAATGTTGTGGTAATGCCTGCTCTCATAAATAAGTCCCTGCGTTACAAAGTAGTCGATAACCTCTTTGCTGATGCCTCGCTCTTCCTTCAGATAGGAATACAAAAAACTGTTATCCGAGGAAGGTACAGGTAATACAAAAGGCTTAGGTTCCTGCTTTTTCTTTGCCTCCACCTGATATTTAAGCTCCGGCTTTTTTCCGGTATCTTCAATCCGGCGATACCCCGCAAAATCAAGCAGCCACCATACTGCCTCTTTTATCTCCATACCACAGAACACCCGCAAAAAATCAATTTGCGAACCTCCATTCTCACCCTTATCATATTGTCTCGACCAACGGAACCAGTGGCTCTTATCATAGATTCGTATGGAATCCATTTCCTTAAGAGTGTGATAATGACCAACTCTTTTTACTGTATATCCTAGATAAGATGCTACTGCTGTCAAGTCAACACTTTTTGCAATGGCAAGCTCTTCCTCTGTAAATCGTTCGTTCATCATTACCTTCCTTTTCCTCTCTCCGCCACAAGACTGTTGTTAAAGCTGAAGTTCTTATAATCAGTCGAATAGGTAATATTGGGATTGTCAATCAGTCCTTTTTCCTTAAAACTGAAAAACTCCCTGTTATCACCACCAACAATCACATGGTCAACTAACTGAATCCCAACCATTGAACATACTGCGTTCATCCGGTCTGTTATCATGGTATCCATCTTACTGGGAAGCAGGTTCCCACTTGGATGTGAATGAATCAGCATAATACTTGCAGCATTGGAAAGAATACTTGATTTCAGGATTTCCCTTGGATGCACTAAAGCTTCATTCAGTGAACCAATGCTTGCAAAAGTCACATTGATAGGTTTTAAATCTGATTGCAGATTTACTACACAGACAACTTCCCTGTCCATTTCACACAGAAGTTCTCCAATGGTAGCTGCTGCTTCATAGGGATTCTGCAAAGGAAGCTCCGAATAAAGGGGAGCCTCCTTCACAAGCTTCACTCTTACCACATCAAGCTTAAAGGCATTATCTGCATCCGTCACAAGTGTTTTCTCTTCTTTCATCCGCATCCTCCTTTATCTCAACCTGTATCATGAAGTCTCCATCCCAGGCATTTATAAGAGCAATCAGTTCCTTTTCGGTCATTTCCTGCTCCATAAGCTGCCTCCTATCTGGACTTTCCTGTATCGTAGATAAGCTGTGCCTCAGCGACGATACCATCAAGACGCTTGTTCGGTGTGTCAGTTGCAAGGGTAAGCCTTCTCGCATCCTTATCATAGTGATACACCTGATTGGATAAACGTTCCTCCAATGCTACCTGATCCATGTTGATTTCATTTACCATCGCTGCAAGCTCATAAGGATCACCCATATCTGTAGATACTGCAATACACTCATGCACAGAGGATGGTAAAATATAAAGGTCTGTTTCCAGTCTCTCCGCAAGCTTATGGAGATTGTCCTCATAAAGCATGGAAGCAGCACCATTGATTCCTCTGTCGTTACTAATAACCCACATCATCTTATCCTCCGGAATCTCGCCAATCATCATCTCTGCGATCTCAATAGGCATACCATCAGCAATGAACATTTCCTTCATCACATCATTCATGGATTTTACAGTAGGCGGCAAAATTCTTCTGGTATTCTCTACAGCACACTTGAATAACTGCTCCTCTGTCATTCCAAGCTGATTTGCAAGGCTATTTTTCACCACAGAACTCTGGATGCCCTTCTCATCCAAATTCACTACCCAGCGATAGATAATGGATAAGTCCTGAAACTCTCTGTGTGGCATGTCTCTTAACATATCTTCATTCTGCAGCGTATTGACAACCTGGAACACAATGTTGTCCTTTGCACTTTCAAAATCAAGCTTTCCTACCTCCGGAACTCTGTCAAATGCTTTTTCCATAAGCTTTGCTGCGTTCTGCAATACCTCCTGCAGATTCTCTGTATTAAGATAATGCTCATACATATCATTGATATAGATGGTAGGTGATACATTTCTGCCTGCCTCATTACTTACCATGGTAAGTCCGTCCAGATTCTTGTTTACCTTATTCACCGGCTCTACACGAAGAGCCATATCCTGAAACTGTGGCGGTAAATAATCCTTAAACTTCTCCGCCACTACTTCCTTAAAAATCTCATAATTCATCATATAAACTGTTCCTCCTTAATCCAAATTGTCATATAAGAGCCCTTCATCGTCTGGGTCCTCATATACTTTTCTTTCTGTTTCATATCCGGGATCATCTTCCAGATGGATAACCACCTTCTTTTTGAAGGGGCATTCTCTACATGGTACTGGGCACAACACTTCTAACGGAACCCACAATGCCTCCGCTACCTTTTTCAGCTTCTCAAGGTCCGGGAAACCTTCGTCCCGTTCAAATGCTTCGATGATTTTTTCTCCATCGGAGCCAAAGCCGCATCGTCTGCCCAATTCCTTTTTGCTTAATCCTCTTTTCTCCCGGTATTCTTTGATTGCTTCACCAATCAAAAGTTCTCACCTCCAGTTTGTAAAACAAAATGAGGTGCAAGCACATACGGCCTACACCTCATAAAGATGATACTTATTCAGTTACTTCGTCGTCTTCCTTCTTTTTCCAAAAGAAAGCTCCCATACCTGCCAACAGTGCAGTTAAACCAAGTCCTGCCCAGAGCCAAGGATTGAAATTATCCCCGGTCTGTGGAAGCTTAGGTTCTGTAGGCTTGTTAGTGAGTGATAAAGTATATTCCACACATACAGGTGCGTTATCATCATACTGTAACACTACCTCATGGACTGTTTCATCAAGAATATATCCTTCTGCTGCTTTTGTCTCTACAACAAAGTAATGGATATCTTCCTTGAAGCTGCCATCCTCATTGTAAATGCAGATAGGAAGTTCCTTGGATTCTGCATGACCATCTTTGTCAGTTACAACAGTTTCAATGACCTTGCCATCCTTGTCACGGATTTCAAACTCAACTCCTGCAATAGGCTTCTTGGTTACTTCATCTGTTTTTTCGATGATAATCTTACCGACTGCATACTCATCCTTCATTGTTACCTTCTGGATTTCTGCCGTCTCTGTCACTTCAAATTCCACATCGTTTGCAATCTTATAGCCATAAGGTGCTGTCTCTTCACGAAGGATATACTTTCCTGCCGGAAGTCTCTCGATAAGGTGTGACTTTCCTGCCTCAGAAGTCCAGCTCTCTACAACCGTTCCCTCTGAATTGATGATAGAAAGCTTTGCACCTGCAAGCTCCTTCTCACCTGTGATGTCAGTCTTTGAAAATTCCACCTTAATTGGTGTATTCTCAAACTCTGCTTCAAATTCAATAACAGCTACATCTTCCTGATATTCTGCTTCCACATCAAATACTTCATCGGACTTCACATATCCCTTTGGTGCTTCAATCTCCTTCACATAGTAGTTGCCAAGAGGAAGGTCGGAGATAAATGTTGCTGTGCCGTCCTCGCCTGTTACAGCCTTTTCAATCAGCGTATCAGCCTTAACGATGACTCTGCCATCCACATCCACGATATCCTCTTTCGCATACAATCCGAAGATTGCACCGGAAAGCACTTCATCTGTTTCAGCATCTTTCTTGATAACTGAAATCTCTACCTTCTGTCTTTCGTTTGTTACATCCATACCTGCATATACAATCTCTGTATTCTGGTCGATATAGGAAAGATCGGCTTCGATTGGTGTACTGTCAAGGACAAAACCTTCCAGTGTCTCTGTCTCTACAAGATAGTATTTACCAAGCGGAAGGTCTGAAATCATTGCAATTCCATCATCATTTGTAACGATGGTTGCCACAAGCTCATCTGCCTCATAATAAACAGTATCCAATCCGTCAGGACTTACAATGTCCTCTTTTGCATATACCTCAAAAGTAACTCCTGCAAGTGACTTCTTGAAATAGTCAAATATGAAATCGTACCAGTGACCTTTTACAAGGTTAATGTCTGTAAGGAACTCACCATCTTTATTGATGATAATTGTTCCGGTAGGCACTTCATCCTTCATAACAACACTCTGGATTTCATCAGTATCAACTACGGTAAATGCTACATCTGTTGCCTTGAGATATCCGTATGGAGCAAACTCTTCACGAAGGATATAAGTTTCTCCCACATGGAGTCTTTGAATTACATGTGCTTCTCCTGCCTCAGATGTCCATGTCTCGATTACATTCCCATCCTTGTCGATTACGGAAAGTGTTGCACCGGAAAGCTCTGTACCACTTGTGATATCTTCCTTTGTAAATTCAAAGGTTGTAGGGAAGTTATGGTATATTGCAGCATCCGTACTATACTTGATATCCTGTCCCTTATAAGTTGCATCAAACTCTACAATTTCATCAGAAGAAGCATAACCAAGAGGTGCCTTGATTTCCTTTGCATAGTAGTTACCAAGAGGATAATCCTTCACAAAGAAAATATCTCCGTTTTCATCAGAAACAGCTACCTCAAGCAGGGTATCTTTCTCTACGATTACATCTCCATCCACATTTTCGATATCCTCAGATGCATATAAACCAAACTCTGCACCTGCAATACCTTTTCCGGTTTCTCCGTCCAGTTTATCAATGGATAAGTCAACCTTCTGTCTTTCATTTACAAATGTCATGCTCTCCTTAATTACCGGAGTCTTATCATCCACATAGACGAAAGTTACAGTCTGCTCTTCCTTGTTCAGCACATATCCGTAAGGAGCTTCCACTTCCACTACTCTGTACTTTCCAAGAGGAAGGTCTTTTACCACAGCTTTTCCATTTTCGTCAGTAACAACAGTTGCTACCAGTTCACCGTTACTGTAATACTTGGTTCTGTTTCCATCGGCATCGCACTGCATATCAGCAGTATAAATGTCCTCCGCAGCATAAACCTCAAACTTGGCACCGGAAAGGCTGCCTTCCTTATAAACAAATTCCTTATCTTCGGAATCCGCAAACAGACCTCCCTTATAGGCATCCAGAACTTCGCCCTTTTTCTCAATGGTAAGTTCACCAACCGCAGGAGCATCTTCATACTCTACCGTGATGATTGCTTCGTAAGTGTCAGGGTCAACCTCATAGAAAGTATCTGTATCAACCTTTACTTCCACATAGTTGTCATTCAGTACATAACCGAAAGGTGCTGCCACCTCTTCAATACGATAATTGCCAAGTGGTAATACATCCGGCAGAATCAGATCGCCGTCTTCATCCGTGAAAAATGAAGTATGCACTTTCTTTGACGGATAAGTGGTAATCATCTCCACATACTCATTGGTATCCAGATTGAAAATCTTAAACTCCGTATTCGGAATAAGAACTGTCTGCTTTGTGTCAGCATCCTTCTTAATCACACGAAGCTTTGCGGTAAATTCCCTGTCGATGAACACTCTCCATACCTGTGGCTCTGTCGGATGGTTTTCTACAATTTTAACCTCAAAAGGCTTGATTGTTTCCATGTTGTGCGGGGTTGTGGACTCAATCACCACATAGGTTCCGTAAGGAATTGCAATTGATACTGCATGACCTTTTTCATCTGTGAAAATCTCTGTCTTGCCATCATTGCCGATAACTACCGGTGTTGCCTTGTCAAAATCATAGCTTCCATCTTTCTTTACAGGTAAAGAGGATTTCAAATATGCTGTAAATCCTGCTCCTGCAAGAAGTGGCGCTTCCGTATCATCTCCATTATCAGATACCTTGATAAGCTGGAACGGCTGCTTGATTACCTGCTCTTCAGACGTTGTGCTTCTTGAAACTTCGGCTACCATGTCACCTTCATAATCACACACCACATCATGCTCCTCTTCATCCAGAAGATATCCTTCCGGAGGTGTGATTTCCTTAACATAATAATCACCAAGGTAAAGGTTCTTTACCTCTGCATCTCCATTGGCATCAATTGTCATGGTTGCTACAAGATCATTTGCCTTAAAGACAACACCTGTCGCACCATCCGGATGCACAATGTCCTTGCGGGCATATAAACCATAAACAGCTCCCTCAAAAGTAGCATCGCCCTGCGGAACTGCAAGACCTGTCTCCTTATCCACCTTGTAGATATGAATCTTTGCTGTTGTTCTGTCATTTACAAAGGTATGGGAAAATGCTGCCTTTGCAGTTGTTTCAGACAGATAGTTGAAAGTAAACTCATACACATCAGTTGAATTTCTCTGATATCCGTAAGGAGCCTTTGTTTCCGAGATATAATATCCGTTAGCAATCGGCAAATCTACTGTATAAGCTGCCTTTCCGTCATCTCCTGTTGTTACAGTCTGTAAAGCTGTTCCCTTTGTTACGATAACCTGACCTGCGTAGTTTTTGATATCATTTCCTGCATACATGGTGTACTGACCGCCATCAAGTACATTTGCTGTGTCAGAGTCTTTCTTGATTACGGATACTTCCGCTTTCTGTCTCTCATTGTAAACAGTTGTAGCCTCATACTGGACTGTCACCGTCTGGTCCTTATACTCCACATTTACTGTCTGTGGTGTCGGATTGATGGTATATCCGTTGATGCTCTTAATCTCTGTTACAACATAAGTTCCGAGATGAAGGTCTGTTAGAACCACCTGACCGTCACTTCCGGTTGTAAGGCTTTCTGCAACAACATCACCCTTGCTGTAAACCTTAGTTCCGTCTGCCTTATAGATATCTGCTCCTGCTGTTACCTTAAAGGTTGCTCCCGGCAGCTTTTTCTTTTCATAAGTGAAGTTGCTGCCATTCCATCCGGTAAGGACTTCGCCTTCCTTATAGATTGTGATTGCACCAAGCTGTTCCTTATCCGTTGCAGTAAAAGAGGTTGTCTGACCAGCCTTAACAGTAAGTGTGTGTACCTTATTGCTTAACACATACCCCTTCGGAGCCTGAATCTCTTTTACATAATAAGTGCCTGCTACAAGTGCCTTGGATTTTGCAGTTCCGTCACTTCCGGTTGTAATGGTATCCACCTTATTGGTACATGCACTGTCGGTATAAATACCATACTTGGCACCGGAAAGCTTCACACCGCTTTCTTCATCCTGCTTCGTGAGCTTGCCATAACCAATATTTTCTGTCTTTACCTTGATATAGGCAGAAATCGGGTCTGCACTTGGTCTTTCAGAAACAAATTCCTGGTCCCCGGAATTTCCGGTAAGCCAGAATACACAGCTTGAAGTGGTATCAACTGCTCCGATGGTTGACTTGAACGTACCCAGTGTGGCTGTTGTGTTGACATTCTTTGTATAGACTGTCATGGAATTGCCATTCTTTGATACACTGAATCCGTCAATGGAAAAATCAAAGTTACCAAGAACCCCGTTTGTGTCCTTGAAGGTATGCTCAAATCTCTGATTCGTCTCATTCCACTTTAACTCGATGGTGTCTGCTCCACTCTTGGTAGCACTTGCAAAGCTTGGTCTTGTGGCATTGTATGAAGCACTGATGTTGTTTCTCAGTGTCTCATAATACGAATAAGAAGCTGATGCATCCGGTGCACAGTCACATAACTTCTTTGCTGCTGAATCTCCACTTGAAGTACCGTAAATGTTATTTACAATAATCCAGACCATAGCCTGTGTTGCAATAAACTTGTTACGTTGTTCATTCGTAGGTGACTTCGCCTCTGTTGTGGAATAACCGTAGTACATACAATAGGCAAGAAGCTTTTCCTGCGATGCGGAAAGATTTGTATTCGGGTTACTGTCACTGTTCATAAGCTGTCCGCCTTTTGCTGACAGTCCAAAGTTCATACAGTATGCCGAGTGACCGTCAATCATTGCATAGAGAATTCCGCCTGTGTGCTTACTGTTAAACTCACTGATTACACCGTGATCCTTTGCCGATGCAGTCCAAAACGCAATATTTGCACTTGGACTTGCTGCAAATGCAGTTGTTCCATTGGAAAACAGTGTAGTGAATACGGTAAGCATTGCAAGGAAACCTGCCATAATTCGTTTAAATTTCTGTTTCACTATACATTCCTCCTTAAAAAATGGCACAAAAATAGCAGGTCACTTTTCATGGCCTGCCATTTTCGTATTTATTAATTTGTCGTAACTATCTGAGACATCGGAACTCATAGAAGTCAGTTCCACCTGTGTTATGAACCCCTGCATATATGATATTGAATACCGGACTGTTTTCCAGCAACAGCATGTCTGCTATGTAAGTTGCGATTGCATCCTCACTTCGCAGCGGCTGTCCTGAAGTAGTGCCTGCCGTATTCAGGTCTGTTTCAACAAATACACTGTAGTAGCTGTTTTCCAGACCGTCATATGGATAATACTCATTGTATTCTTCCTGAGTAATCCTGCCCTCTGTCAGAGCATTCACAAGATTGTCCTGCGTGGTAATCATTCCGCCAGCCTGACATTTTGCGATTGCCTTTGCCACTACCGAATCCGGGCTGTATCCCTTTACTTCCGGTTCTGGCTCTGGTTCAGGTTCCGGAGTCTTTTCAGTTTCCTGCTTCGGTTTCTCCATGGCTGCCGGTTCCTGCTTTGGTTTTTCTTCTTTTGGGCTTTCCGTAGGTTTGGAACTCTCTACCTGCTTCGGTGTTTCTTTTTCACTGCTTTCCTCTGCAACTTCCTTTTTATCCGTTACAGGCTCCTCAATTACATTCTCGTCAGCAGGAGTTGTTTCTGCCTCTTCCACAGTGATTTCCTCTTTAGGAGCTTCCGTGGTAACTGCTTCTGTGACATTCTCTGTCTCAGCATCTTCATAACCAGCTTTTGTATCAGTTGCCACTTCCTTTGTGGAACCGCAGCCGGTTACAGATAAAATCATTACGGATAAAAGAAACATAAGTAATTTCTTCATAATCGTCACCCATCCCTTTCCGTAAGAGGGATAGGCTGTTGTGTCCGTGCCTGTCCACTCTTACTGTGAACAATCCTTATAGGTACACGGGACACTTAATCAGGTCTGTCCCGTATTCTGTGCATCTTAATCTCCTTCCATTATACCGCAAAATTCTTCATTCTGAAGAAATATTGCACTAACCTTCTGTTCTTTCGGTAGTTCGCATAAGTCTTCATCATAATGCTCGCCTCCTTCTTTCTATGGTGTTCCTGCTCTTACAAAAGCAAGGAATACTCTTCCAACAAGTCCTAACAGCAACAGAAAGACCTTTGCCACATTCAGGACCAATTGCAATGCGTGAAGTAAAATCCATGCGATTGCTTTCAATATCGTTACTAATATCTTGCCTAATCCGGCAAAGAATCTTCCAACCATAACTATTCCTCCATATCCGGCATATAGCTTAGTGCGTACCCTAAAACATCTTCGTCGTCCTCCAATTCTTCCGGTTCTTCTGACTTCACTTCCATACTCTGAGGTGCAGGAGTAAAATTCACTGTTCCCGATAATGCACCGCCAAGAAGTCTTATCACTTCATTTCTCGCTTCTGTTACTGCTGCCTCTACTGTTCTTTTTTCGATTTCTTTCAGTTCTTTCTTCTTCACATATGGGCTGTCATCTTTGTCAGCTTCCGTAAATGAATCCTTTCCAAAATGGTCTATATAATACTCCGCAGCATCTATCAAAAACTGACTTTTTGACCTGCACACCTTTGGACTCAGACTTACCAGAACATCATTAACTTTTTTGTGTTGAGGATTCTTTATGTTGAATCTACACGAATGCTTAATAATATGATCTAATGCCATCTGCTACACCTCCTATGCCAACTTTTTCATCTTTCTAAGAGCCATCAAAGCCAACTGCTCATACCCTTTTGCATTAGCTCTGATATCTGTGATATAGGTAATGTTGCTCTGATTTATTCCACCAAATATCTTCATCACGACTGCTCCTCCTCCAACAAATACTATAGGAGTCGTTGAAAGGTTGTATTCATATTCTCTGATGGAGTTATATACTCTCTCACAGAATTCCTCAATCTCCGTCTTGGCGATGTCATAATATTTATGGTCAATCTCACATCTTCCGGTTCTCATAATATCCTGAATATAGGATTCATCCAGTTCACCGTTCAGTTGCCTTACACACTGCTCGTTGATGGTTCTCATACAGGTAATCAATCCTTTCGGAATAGTTACACACTTTGACTCATCAGGTACTTTATCAATAACCGGCATTAAGTCTATTGTCCAAGAACCAATATCTACAATCAAAGTTTTCTTGCCAAAGTTCTGAAGCTTATCCGCTACAGCTGCATAACACTGTGGAAATACTGCTGCATTTTCGATTATGATATGATACTTGATACTTTCAAAGATAAATTCAATATCTTTCTCCGCTGTGAGATACTTCAAAAAATCAGTTTTCTCACTACCAAATCTTGTCAGTGGCAATCCAACTGCTAAGAATACTCTTGCTTCATTCAAGCTCCTTCGTTTTAATTCTTTTGCTACTGCCGCCAAAGTCAAAAGATAAAACGTATCATCCTCTGTCTTTGTAGTTCTTACTTCCTGTCTGAATCCACCAACCTTGTAATATTTTCCTTTATACTCAAGAACGCCATCAAATAATGCAGGCTCAGTTGTAATTTCCTTCACACCGGTAACGAATACCTGTGACGAGGTTTTAATATTACTCCAGCCGTGGTCAATACCAATTACTTCGATTTTGTTATTCATTCTCTGCTTCCTCCTTTTCCATTTGTCATACATTTTAAATGTCATCAAATCAGCCTCTCTTTCTGCTAAGAATATCTTTCATACAAGGAAAGCAATAATCATCTGACTGCTTATATGGACATCCCACACATTTTTCCGGCATCTTCTTTTCTTGAACATTCCTTTTTTTCGATTTACAACATTTATTTATTGCACATCTGTGATTGTTACCCCAAAAGAATTTACAATGCATACAGTCTCTTAATTCTCTGTCAAATCGCTTTCGCTCTCTCTCCGCTTTATCCGGCTTTTTTGATTTTTCTGCTTTATAATTCTTTCCCACAGCGTTCCCCCTCTCCAAGGAGAAACGCTTCTGCAATTCTGTCAGCCTTTGCTGCAACTCTTATGCAAGAATACAAAACTACCAGCCAAAACATTAGTGCTATGCTAACACCTGCCACAATAACAATTACCATTTCCTACATCCTCCTTAATTGATACAAGCAACGAATCTAACTTGTCTGCTTTAATAAAGCATGTAGGTACACGTCTGTCTTCTAGACACCTATATCGCCCCGTGTACATAGAAGTGTGCTCACTTCCGGGAGTTACCGACCAGCCACGCTAATTGTGTTCACGACGCACCATATTATGGTACTATCTCCTCTGTTTGCCTTGTGAGGATCGGGACGAACCTCTCGCCCCTCATGGGTTATTATCCTTACGCAACATTCCTACTCCTTTTACCAGACCTTCCTCCAACTCCTCATCCTTCATTTTTCAATCCATCAGACTACTAATATGAAAGCTGTGATTCCGTATCCTCCAGGTAAATGCCCCGTAATTTTACTGATCATGTAACTGATATTCAATTTTCCTCCAAGTCTTCACTTGGAATGATGTTATTTTATAGTCATATAGATAAATCCGAAAGGGACTGTGATGGACTACTTTCACTAATTTTGCGTCATATTTTGACTCAAGTCTTTCGTAACCCTATTCCATACATGCTTTGGTAATGGTCTTGCCGGTTCTCTAAACTTCTCTAAATATGCCTCAAACACTTCCGTGTTTATTAACGCTGAATTTCCAACTTTATATAAGGCACCAGCATCATTTACTAAAGTCATTAAATGAGTCTTGCTTATTCCATAAATAATAGAACCCTCTGTTGCATTTACATATTTCTTCATCACATCCTTTGTTTCAGAATAGCATTTATATGAATAAGCCATTTATTTCTCACTCCTTTCCGCCTTAAATAGAGGATTTTTCATAGGAACTGATTCCTGCCTAAACTGTTCCATGTATTCATCAAATACTTCTAAGTTGATGAGTACAGTTCCCCCGGTTCCTTCATTAATTTTGTAAGTTGCACCTGCAGCTCTTGCCATCTCAATAAACCTATGATGACCAATGCTATAAATAATTGAACCTTCTCCAATTCTTACAAATTTTTTCTGAACCAGCTTATTTGTGCCTGGAACTTTATATATATGTCTCATAAATTCCTCAAACCTTTCTTTATGTACCAATTCTATTCGTGATAGCCTATATAATGCTCCAGCTGCGACTGCCATCAACTTGATATCTTCAACATCATATCCTAACAATCCTGCCATCTCATTCAATCTAACATATCTCTTATTCGTATTATCCGAATGCATATATGCCCTGATTGTCGGCTTCAACTGATTTGCCATTACATCATCTCCTACTTATAAAAATCATCATCCACAATATGAAATGTTTCCAAATACTTATCAAATAGTTCGAGATTTACCAACACTGCCTGCCCAAGCTTATAACATGCCTTTGCATCTTTTGCCATCTGCATAAACTTTGAAACACTAATATGGTACATTTCTGCTCCCTCGCTATATCTTACAAATCTGTCCTTTGAATTTTCCTTATATTTCCGATATGTCTTTGTATGTTCCATCCGCTTACTCCTTTCGCATTTTTCAAATTCGTAGTTCCATATCTTCTGATTCGTATAGATTTTCTAAATATACGAATTGCACTATAACGCAAAAAAAGAGGACATTTTCTAAATTTCTTTAGAAAATATCCTCTAAGTAATGCTATTTCTATTAAGTTTCAGACAAATGCAATCTTTATTTAAGCTTAAACACGTTTATTTGACTATGACTTTTCTTGGTCAAAAGTTGGTCAAATCGCCCTGACCAATCGTATATTTTCGTATACGCAAGCCCGTAAACCCTTGATTTTAGGGCATTCCTACTTGTCGATGGACTTCATCGTCGGGAACAACAACACATCCCTAATCGCTGGTGAATTTGTCATCATCATCACCATTCTATCAATACCGAAACCGATTCCACCGGTAGGTGGCATACCGATGGACAACGCATTTAAGAAGTCCTCGTCAGTATGGCTGGCTTCTTCGTCACCTGCTGCAAACAATGCTTCCTGTGCTTCGAAACGTTCTCTCTGGTCGATTGGATCATTTAACTCAGAGTAAGCATTTGCCATTTCCCATCCGTTCATGAAGAATTCAAAACGCTCTACATATTCCGGATTCTCTGGTTTCTTCTTGGTTAATGGAGAAATCTCAATCGGGTGATCCATAACAAAAGTTGGCTGAATTAAGTGTTCTTCTACATATTCTTCAAAGAAGAGATTTAAGATATCACCCTTCTGGTGTCTATCTTCAAATTCTACGTGTTTTTCCTTTGCAATGGCTCTTGCTTCTTCTAAGGTATGAATTTCATTAAAGTCTACACCTGCGTATTTCTTAACCGCATCTATCATGGTAATACGCTCAAATGGCTTAGCTAAATCTAACTCTTTATCACCATAAGTCAGAATTTCAGAACCCGTTACTTCCTTTGCTACATAGCGGTACAAGTTCTCTGTCAAGTCCATCATGCCGTGATAATCAGTATATGCCTGATATAATTCCATCAAAGTAAATTCCGGATTGTGTCTGGTATCAAGACCTTCGTTACGGAATACACGTCCGATTTCATAGACTCTTTCCATTCCACCTACGATTAAACGCTTTAAATATAACTCTAAGGAGATTCTTAACTTCAAATCTTCGTTCAATGCATTAAAATGTGTTTCAAATGGTCTTGCAGCCGCTCCACCAGCGTTAGAAACTAACATAGGAGTCTCTACTTCCATAAAGCCCTGTTCATCCAGAAAACGACGGATACTGCTGAGCACTTTAGAACGCTTAATAAAGGTGTCCTTTACATCTGCATTCATAATCAGATCCACATATCTCTGACGATATCTTACATCTGTATCAGTCAGTCCGTGGAACTTCTCCGGTAATATCTGAAGACTCTTTGATAATAAAGTTACTTCTGTTGCATGGATGGACTTTTCTCCAGTCTTAGTGGTGAACACTTCACCCTTAATACCTAAAATATCACCCACATCATATTTCTTGAAATCTTTATAAGAATCTTCTCCAATATTGTCTCTTGCCACGTATGCCTGAATATTGCCCTGTAAATCCTGGATATTACAGAAAGACGCCTTTCCCATAACACGCTTAAACATCATTCTTCCTGCTATGGTAACTGTCTTTCCTTCTAAGGAATCATAATTGTCCTTAATTTCCTGACTGTGATGTGTTACATCATATTTTGTAATCTGAAAAGGATCTTTTCCATTTTCCTGTAAATCCTGTAATTTCTCACGGCGCACCTTTAATAACTGATTAATATCCTGTTCCTGTTGCTTCTGCTCCGCCACTGTTCCACACTCCTTACTTTTGCTTATTAATTAGAACGCTGAATTTCTAATACTTTGTACTGAATAATTCCTGCCTGTGTCTCAACGTCAACCACATCATTCACTCTTGCACCGATTAATGCTTTACCAACCGGTGATTCATTGGAAATCTTACCCTGTAAGCTATTTGCTTCACTGGAACCTACAATCTTAAAATCCATTTCTTCATCAAATGTAATATCAAATACTTTAACACAGCAACCTACGTTAATCTTATCTAAATCAACTTCTTCTTCGATAATAACTTCTGCATTCTTTAAGATATTTTCAATCTCAACAATACGTTCCTCAATATGACCCTGTTCTTCCTTTGCAGCATCATATTCTGCATTTTCTGATAAGTCACCCTGCTCTCTTGCTTCTTTAATCTTCTGGGCAACTTCCTGACGTTTATTTACCTTTAAATCATGTAATTCATCTTCTAACTTTTTTAAGCCTTCGTAAGTCAACAGATTCTTCTTTTCTGCCATTTTGTGGTGTCTCCCTTCTAACCTTATATCTGTACCGTTTTTTATGAACTAAGAAATTTTAATCGCTATACATAAAATAAAGTACCGTAATTCCTCAGTTGATAAAAATACCGGATTTTGCCTTTGCAATCGTGATATTATACCCTACTTCTGCAGAAATGTCAACCTTCAGCCAGCTTACAATCACACTTTGTCGTATGTTTGATTGCATACAATGCTTCATCTGCCCGTTTCAATGCCACATTCAGATCTTCCACCTCTTTAACCTCCGGCATCAATGCCACACCAATGGAGCAGGACACCCTCTTTTCATCAGGAATTACCACCGCACTTGTATCAATGATTTCCTTAAGTTCCGGACTGAACATTTCATTTGACAGAACCGTGTTCTGAATGTCTCGTGCTTTCTTCATTGCCACATCTGCATCTGCTGTTTCTAAAATTACCAGAAATTCATCGCCACCAAATCTGGCAGCAAAACCACAACCATCTGACTTATCGGTAAGTATTCGGGCAATATTTTTCAGAACCATGTCGCCAACATCATGTCCAAAATTATCATTATAGAATTTGAAATTGTCCAAATCAATATACAGCACACTGAGCTCCAAATGTCGCTTCATCTTCTTTGCCCTATCAATCATCTTACGCAAATTAGAGAACAATCCATCTCTGTTATAAAGCAATGTTAAATAATCCGTAACTGCTGCATTCTCCAACTGGGTATTAATTGTATTAATTTCATTCTGTTTCTCCAGCATATGAATAGAATCTGCTAACTGTCTGAACAGAAGAGAATATATATTGAAATCATTTTCGTCCAACATGTATTTGTTCGCTGGTGCATTCCAATTGTCTTTCATTCTAACATAGCAGATAAACAAATGCTCCAGATTTTCGTTTGTAAAAAACGGAATTGCTATCATGGAGCACACGTCATTGGCATCAAAGAGCGATACCACTTTCGAATACTCCCGATAATTTTTTTTCATTTTGGAGGCTACAAATCCGGTACGATGTTTTTCGAAATATTCTGTCAAATATGCCAGTCTTTCTTCTGATAATGGCATCTGTGCATTGTTAAAATACTCTTTCGGCTGTTCTTCCTCGTAACGGATATAGATGACCACATCCATCGCGAAATTAACTATAAAAGAACTCAGGGCATTGGTAAGCAATTCTTCTTTTTCCTTACCATTAATATCAATAATTTTCTGCCAGATACTAATGAATTCCATTTGCCTTGTCAGCTCATCATATTTTTTATTAATACTTGCCTGCTTGGTTGCAACGTTGATTTCATCTAATGTCACACCTTCCAATGCAAGTTGATATGTCACTGGCTTTGGTTCTTTGCCAGCCTTGATTGCACGAATCTTCTTTAGCTTCCATTCTGCATGGTTGGCTTTTGCGTAGCGTTCCGCATCTTCTAACGCTTGAATTGCCCCCTCTTCGTTCCCCAGTTGTCTGTATACTTCACTTCTCGTAATCTTATACTGTACATAAGTAAAGAACTGATTTCCTACAGAACGTTCCATGAAAACCTCTGCATAATCCAAAAACTTGGATGCTTCCTCATAATCCTCATTGAAAGTAGCCAATAATGCTTGTGCATAATACAGAAGAAAAATATCATCATCACAAGCCGTATAAGACGGATCTATGGTATTGCCGCCCTTCTGCTCATTCAAACGATTACTTAAAAACTGCTTTGTATTATCCACATACATCTGACAATTGTAATAATAATGTAACCGGAAGCTACATAATGCCAATAACCCGAATACCTTGGATATATTACAAACACGTAAATTATTCAAATGTAATGCATTTACAATGCGGATACACATCTGCAAATATTCATATGCCTGATCATAGTTCTCAGCCAGAATACAAGTCAATGACATATTATAAAGAGTCTCACCTATATAATCAATCATATTCAATTTATAATAAATAGCAATTGCCTTATTATAATAGTCATTTGCTTCTTCATACTTCTCTATCGCACAATTGTTATATCCAAGCCCTTTGTAAATATCTGCTTCCTGCACAGGGTCGGAATCTCCAACCACCGCATGAAGTTGATGGTAATAATATGTAGAATGCTCAAACGCACCATTTAACGATGACAACATAATTTCCTTACGGTAGCCATCACTAATCAGACGTTTATTTCCCAATTCTTCTGCAATGGCAATACCAATGCGGAAATGAGACAAGCTTTTGTCGATAATTTTAATATCCTGATGCCAGTTAATGTTATTTTCGTAGGCATACACATAGATATGTGCAAGATGGTTGTAGTAATGAAAATAGCCTGCTGCATTAATGAGTTCATCTTCTACCAAAATATCATTTGCGCAGAATAAAATATTATGCCAACCGGACATACTTGCCATGACTTTTAACAATCTTGCCTTAAATTTGTAGAACCCATTCCGCTCTTGGCATGCAATACCATAACAAATGTCAGCACATTCCTTCGCTTCGTATAATTTTGCGTTGTACACCTGCGTCAAACCAAACAAATACCAATACTCATAATCCATATCATTAGAATTATGTTTCTTACGAATAGCATTCATGGAGTTACAAAGCAACAACGCATTTGCTATATCATCTGTATAAATAGAAATTCGCGCATATATCTTGTAGATTTCAAAGCATACATCATCTTCTATCAGCATTTTTTCCATCTCTAATTTTTTATACAAAATTGCCAGATAATAATGAGCCTGTTCAAAATCCATTGTATACAGCATGTTATTCAACTTACGCAGATATTCATCAATATTTTTTGAATGAAAATGAAAACTGCCATCAAAATCTTTCAAACCGGTACCAGAAAAGTCCATGCCTTCCATCAAGCAGTTGGCAGTCTCTAATTTCTCAACATAACTTTCCCAGACTCTTGCAGAATGCGGAAATACCGGGCGCAAATCATTATATGCAGCAATCATACCGACACTGCCATTGTCTGGTGTATCAAATAATTTATCCAGTATTTGAAATGTAGAATGTCCAGCACAAGTCAGATTATCAATCAGAATCAATAATGGATGTTCCTTTGAAAGAGCTATCAATATAGAAACAATTGCATTATTCAATTCTTCTCTCTCATATTCGACTTCACTTAAAATCAAATCCTCTTCACGCCTACAATTACCATCTGCGATATAAGATTCAAAGATAGAACGATGCAGACTATATATCGGAAATCCTGCCACAAAGTCCTCAATACTTTGTTCTGAATAATACCGAATGTACATCTGTTGTATTACATACAAAAATGGATCATAAGCATCTACCATTCCGCTCCCCTTAAAGCTTTTGAAAAATACATTACAATCCTTATATTTACTCTCCAGTTCCTTTACTGCACTTTCTAAAATCTCAAATGTATTATAATGCTTAATCACAAACACATTATTGTTGCGTGTAGACATAGTACCCATTATCTTTTGTGCAAGCGATTCCAAATACAACGAATATTCCTTTACCATAACATCCCCCTCCTATATTTATTCCCCGTTGTTTTCCTTAATTATAACATAGTATTACTATTTATATCGGTATTTTTTTGCATTTTTTTTATCACATTGCTAATTCGTCCACCAACGCCAGCAATGCTTCCAGATTATCCGTCTCATTTACTTTACCTCTCAATGCAGCAGAATGTGGAAGTCCTCCTGTATACCATGCCACATGCTTACGCATTTCTCTCACCGCAGTATATTCCCCCTTATACTGCACCATCAGCTTTGCATGGCGACGAATCACTTCTTTCATTTCTTCTAAAGACGGACGTCCCATTTTTTCTCCCGTCTCATAAAATGTTTTCATTTCACGGAAAATCCACGGGTTACCACGTGCCGCTCTTCCAATCATAACGCCATCACAGTTTGTCTCTTTCATAAGCCTTTCGGCATCCTCTACAGTGACTACATCTCCATTTCCAAAAACAGGAACAGACACCGCTTCCTTCACCTGTCTGATACAATCCCAGTCTGCTTTACCGGAATAATATTGTGCTCTGGTTCTTCCGTGGACGGCAATGGCTGCTGCTCCTGCATCTTCCATTCTTTTGGCAAATTCTACCGCATTCAGATGTTCCTCATCAAAGCCTCGTCTGAATTTTACTGTCACCGGCTTGTGAATTGCGTGAACAGTCATTTTCACAATCTCTGCGGCCAATTTCGGATCTTTCATTAACGCAGAGCCTTCTCCATTATTTACTACCTTCGGCACCGGACAGCCCATATTGATATCTAAAATATCAAATGGCAGTTCCTCTATCTGCATTGCTGCTTCCCGCATCACCTCCGGTTCCGAACCAAATAACTGCAGGGAAATGGGATGCTCACTTTTTTCAATTTCCATCAATGCATAGGTATTTTTATTCTTGTATGTGATTGCCTTGGCACTGACCATTTCCATGCAGATTAAACCGGCTCCCATTTCTTTACACAACACACGAAACGGAAGGTCAGTTACACCAGCCATAGGTGCAAGGGCAAATGGATTCTCTAATTCTACATTCCCAATTTTCATATTATTTCGTCTTTCCTGCACATTTTTCATAAATAATCCGCAGTCCCTGAAGGGTAAGTTCCGGATTATAATACTCGATACTGTCTGTCTCCGCAGCTATGATACTGCCCAATCCCCCTGTTGCCACAACACGAATATTGGAAAGTCCTGATTCTGCTTTCATCTGATTAATGATATATTCAGTCTGTCCCACCTGTCCAAAAAATAAACCTGCCTGCATACTTGTGATGGTATCTTTTCCCAATATCGTCTCAGGTCTCTTAATTTCAATCTCCGGCAATCTTGCTGCCTCGTTCCAAAGTGCCTGCGCACTGATACGGATTCCCGGTGCAGTAACACCTGCTGCAAAGCTGCCATCTTCTAACACCAAATCATATGTGGTTGCTGTACCATAATCAATTACAATCACAGGACCGCCATATAATTCATAGGCTGCCACAGCATCCACAATTCGGTCAGCACCAATTTCTCTTGCATTTTCCCTCAAAATACGCATGCCTGTCTTTGTACCAGGTCCTACTATAATCGGTGTCAGATTCAGATATTTTATAATAGCACTGGTTAGGGAGTGCATCACATTTGGCACAACCGAAGCAACTGCCACACCTGTAATAGCAGTTCTTTCCACGCCCTTATACTGCAACAGTTCACTAATCACCATACCATATTCATCTGACGTTCTCGGCTGCTTTGTCGTCAGACGGAACGTTGCAATTATATTTTTTTTATCAAATACACCAAGGGTAATATTTGTATTACCAACATCAACTACTAATAACATTTTTATCTACCTCTATCTACTCGATTGTTTCCCCAAGGAACACTGCTTTGTAAAATAATTCCAACTGTGCAAATAACTCGCTTCGTTTATCAGATATTTTACGAATCATCAATTCACGCCCAATCTCATCATAAGAATAATCCGATGGTTCTGACATAGTTTCCATCTGTAAAATTCCATTTTCATCAAAACACAATGTAAAAATACCACCGATATCCTCTGTAAATAACACACACAATATATGAAGTTCTTCCTGTATGCTTTCCGGCAATGCAGAAAACTCTTTGTTAAAATAATATTTCTGTGTATATGCGTTCGCGCCACACAAAACGATCTTTTTTTCAGACATATCCATAGATTCCTCTCACTGACACTTCACCGGAAAATACTGCTTCCTTTGTGCCATCCTCCTTCGTCACAATTAATTCTCCTGACTCGTTGATTCCTTCTGCAACTGCTTGATATTCCTGCAACGGGTCTAAGATTTTTACTTCTTTTCCTATATTTATAAGACGGCTATTGTACTCCTCTAACAGCGGTGCTAAATTACCCGCCTGAAGAAACCGTTCATATTCCTGTTCAAAACAAGACAGTACATCCGCCACGAGAACTGCACGTTTTACCGATTTTCCCTCCAACAATAGCGACGTTGCTTTGTCTTTTACTTCCGGCGAAACGCTCATGTTGCCGGTATTAATTCCACAGCCTATGATCACATAATGAATACGGTTCATCTCTGCACTCATTTCTGTCAAAATCCCACATACTTTCTTTTTATGAATAATAATGTCATTCGGCCATTTAATTTGTGTTTCTAAACCACTCACGTTTTCAATCGCCTTTGACACACTAAGAGCCATAACCAGGGTCAGCATAGATGCCTTTACCGGCTCAATATCCGGTCGCAGGATTACTGACATGGATATTGTACTTCCAACCGGATTCTCCCACACTCTGCCCCGTCTTCCTTTACCTGCAGTCTGATAATTTGCAGTAACCAGTGTGCCCTCTACTGCGCCCTGCTCTGCAAGCCGTTTTGCTTCTGTATTCGTCGAATCAATTTCTTCATAGGCACATACCACATTGCCCATTTTTTTCGTTTGCATCAAGCTTCCTATGGCACTCTCTGTCAAAACATCCGGCTCCTCCACAATACGGTAGCCTTTATTTCCGGTGGCTTCGATCTGATATCCTTCTTCTTTCAAGGTATTGATGCATTTCCACACTGCTGTTCTTGATACACCGAATGCATCACACAATGCCTGTCTGGAAACACTATCGGTTTCCTGCTTTAATTTTTTTATTATTTCTGTTTTCAAACCCATATGCCTGACCTATTTTACATAATTCCTAATATATTTACGATTGTGACCGCTCCTGCAATTACAAAAAGAACAACCGCACCTATCGAACAGATGCGGCTGATTCTTTTATTTCTTTCGCAAAGTCGTTCTTCATTCAAGACACACAGGAACGCCAACAGCACATAAACAATGGAGTAAAAGCCTGCGTACAGGTTGCTGTCAACAAGAAGGAAACCGGTTGCAATCAAAATCAGAATCCCGGTAAGAATAATCATGATATTAAGCATCATGATTTTTTCTTTCCTGCCTTCCTCAATCCATTTTTTCATATTCTTCCGCTCGGATGTTTTCACGACTTTCATTCTATCTCCATTCCGCTGCTTCGAAGAAACAGCTCCCGAATTCACACCATGCCGTTTGCATATCCACGTGAATTACGCAGATAAGGTTGCTAACATAACTGCCTTTATTGTATGCATACGATTCTCTGCTTCATCAAACACAATGGACTGCAAAGATTCAAATACCTCGTCTGTTACTTCCATAGCTTCTAAGCCAAATTTTTCGTGAATTTCTTCACCAATGTCTGTCTTTAAATCATGGAATGCAGGCAGACAATGCATAAATACAGCCTGCTCTCCGGCATTCTTCATAACCTTGGCATTCACCTGATATGGCAGTAAATCTTTGATACGGGATGCCCATACTTCATCCGGTTCACCCATAGATACCCATACATCTGTACTAATTACATGTGCATCCTTTGTGCCAGCCATCACATCTTCTGTCAAGGTAATAGAACCGCCGCTTGCTTTGGCAAATTCTTCACATTCCTTCACTAATTCCTCATTTGGGAAATATTCCTTTGGCGCACATGCTACAAAATGCATACCCATCTTTGCACACGCTACCATCAGCGAGTTACCTGTATTATAACGGGCATCGCCTAAATATACAAGCTTAATTCCCTTTAAGTATCCGAAATGTTCACGGATGGTCAGCAAATCTGCTAACATCTGTGTTGGATGTGCTTCATTGGTTAAACCGTTCCATACCGGTACGCCAGCATGCTTAGCTAACTCCTCTACAATTTCCTGTCCAAATCCGCGGTATTCAATACCATCATACATTCTTCCTAATACTCTTGCTGTATCGGCAATACTTTCCTTCTTGCCAATCTGGGAACCTTTTGGGTCTAAATATGTACTGCCCATTCCTAAATCATGAGCAGCTACTTCAAATGAACAACGAGTTCTGGTACTTGTTTTTTCAAAAATCAGTGCAACATTTTTGCCGCGAAGTGTGTCATGAAGAATACCATTCTTCTTTTTTTCCTTTAACTCTGCGGCTAAATCTAATAAATAGGTAATTTCCTCTGCTGTATAATCCTCTAATGTCAAAAAGTGACGTCCTTTTAAATTCATAATTCCTACTACCTTTCCACTTCTAACCAATGATGACTATTCATTCTCTCCTGTTTTGACTACTTCAGCCAAAGCGGATAAGCTTCCTGCCAGTCCCTGAATCTCGGATGGTACAATAATCTTGGTTGCTTTTCCATCTGCTGCCTTTTCAAAAGCTTCTAAACTCTTTAACTGAAGAACGGCACTGTCTGGTTTTGCTTCTTTTAAGAATTTCAAACCATCTGCATATGCCTGCTGTACACGTAAAATGGACTGTGCTTCACCTTCTGCTTCACGAATCATTGCTTCCTTCTTTGCTTCGGCTCTTAAGATAGCAGATTCCTTTGCTGCCTGAGCATCCAAAATTACAGATTCTTTCTTACCTTCAGAAATCAGAATTGTGGAACGCTTCTCACCTTCTGCACGAAGAATCTCTGCACGGCTTTCACGCTCTGCTCTTGCCTGTTTTTCCATGGCTTCCTGAATCTCTGCAGGTGGCATAATATTCTTAAGTTCCACACGATTTACCTTGATACCCCATGGATCTGTTGCGATATCTAATGATGCACGCATCTTTATATTAATATCTTCTCTTGATGTTAATGTTTCATCTAATTCCAGTCCACCAATGATATTACGCAATGTAGTTGCTGTCAAATTCTCTATTGCCATGATTGGATTCTCAACGCCGTATGTATACAGCTTTGGATCCGTAATCTGGAAAAATACAACTGTATCAATACGCATGTTTACATTATCCTTTGTGATAACCGGCTGTGGTGGAAAATCCACTACCTGTTCCTTTAACGGAACACGTCTTGCGATACGGTCAATAAATGGCACCTTAAAATGTATACCTACATTCCAGGTTCCCTGGTATGCACCTAAACGCTCTAAAATCACTGCACTTGCCTGTGGAACAATCTTAATGCAAGTTGCAAAGATAATTAATACTAAAATCAAAATTAAAAAAATCCAGTAAATTCCTTCCGGCATATCTTTGTCCTCCTAAACTTATTCTTTCTCTGTAACTATTGAGTACTCTCCTAGTTACCTTGCTCTACAATTAATTTTACGCCTTCAACGGCTCGAACGACTACTTTTGTGCCTTCTTCTAATGTCACACTATCATCCATCGTTCTAGCTGTCCATTCCATGCCCTTCAGCATGACCTGACCTTCTCCATCCAAATTATGAATTCGTTTGGATACAACAGCGATCTCGCCAATCAGACTATCAATATTGGTCTTTTCGCGGTTCTTATTGAACCTTCTGGCAACACTTGGCCGTACCAGTATAAAAAGTGCTGCTGAAACAACAACAAATACACCAAGCTGACCAAGGTATGGAAGGTCGGCTAAGGATACCAGAAAAGCAACCAATGCCCCTCCCGCAAACCAGATTGTACACAATCCCAATGTTGCAATCTCAATGATTATAAACAGAATCATCAAAACCAACCACCATATACCATCCATCATATTCACCTCCCACCTCTATCGAAGCATTATAAACAGAATCGTAACTATTCAGTACCCTCATAGTTACGAGCCAAAATCCATGCAGAATCACCTACGGTGATGGATTTTGGCCTGCTGCCACTACGTTTTCATACGGACTGTGCAGTTCAGCACAGTCCTGTTCTGAATAGTTACA
>JBGVMW010000211.1:0-8189 GCA_045125095.1 Lachnospiraceae bacterium | reverse complement strand
GAATGTAAGTGTTTTTATTTACAAAAATGCTTGCATGTGATAGTCATATGCAAGCATTCTCAACAAATTAGCTACTACGGTTATGCCGATATATCCTAGAGGTTTCGATAAGATAGTGAATTGTCAGAAGAGGCTCTTAGCTGCAATCAGATTTATACTGTTGAGAATCGTTTGTTGGTATGGCATATTCTTAAGCAGACAATCACGAGCAGCCTTTAGTGGAGGTAAAATTATATACGCAAAATGATCGCAGATTCGGAAAGGTAGGATCCGGATTACAGTGAAGATTGGGAAACAGGGCTGTTCGGAAAGGTATTAGTGATACTTAGAGGGTTGGATTGGTGCGTTAAGCGGAAAAATATAGTTGTTTGAGCTTGCGAGTTCTATATTTTTCCGCTTGTCCTTAGCACCAATTCAATCCTCTTAGAATCACTTATACCTTGGAGCCTGCCTTAATGAATCTGCCATCGCACAAATTACAATTCTTGATAAATATACCGCCGTTCGAAATGTCATAACAACTAGCGTTTTCGTTATGATAGGCAGAGAGAGGGGCTGTAGCTTGCTATCAGAGGCTGTTGGTTAGATGTCTAGTGGTCCTTAGGGATTTTGTTTGTTGCGTTAATCGGGAAAATATAGTTGTCTGAGCTTGCGAGTTCTATATTTTCCCGATTGTCCTTAGCAATAGGCAAAATCCCTTAGTACCACTTACAGCTAAGTGCCCTGCCTCTGATAGCAAGCTACAGCCCCTCTCTATGCCGGGCGGTTTACTAAAACACTTTAGCCCACGCACAAATCCGAATTTAGCACGCTGTGCATCACTTTTTATATACTAGAGAATTTCGAGTATTACATACTATAAAAAACCGTTGTGATTTTCCTAGTATATAAAAAAATGCCAAGCAAAGCTTGGCATTTCAAAAGCGCGAGACGGGGATCGAACCCGCGACCCCCTCCTTGGCAAGGAGGTGCTCCACCGCTGAGCCACTCGCGCATGTCCTATGTCCTTAAGACATTATTGAGTATAGCACAGGGTATTGCATCCGTCAAGCACTTTTTTCAAATTTTTTTAAAAAATTGCAATTATTTGTGTAATTGCTCCATTCCAAGAAGATAATTGATAAACTGCTGGGCGGTACGACCGGATATTCCGCCGTGGCTTAATTCCCATTTGTTTGCTTCTGCGCAGAGTTCTTCATCACTCATGTTGATGCCTGCTTTGTGAGCTAACTCTGTTACGATGTGGAAATACTCCTTCTGGCTTGGTTTTGCATAATTGATGGTAACACCAAAACGATTCACCAGAGATAACTTCTCCTCAATGGTATCCGAACGGTGGATTCCATTTTCATTTGACACATCATCCCGATCCTTCCAAGTCTCTTTAATCAGATGACGGCGGTTGGAGGTAGCATAGATTAAAATATTATCCGGCTTCGTTTCCACGCCACCTTCAATAACAGCCTTAAGGAATTTATATTCAATTTCGAATTCCTCAAAAGATAAGTCGTCCATGTAAATAATAAACTTATAATTGCGATTCTTAATACCGGCAATCACATTGGACAAATCCTTAAACTGGTGCTTATAAATCTCAATCATACGCAGACCACTGTCATAAAATTCATTGACAATCGCCTTGATGCTTGTGGATTTACCGGTACCGCTGTCACCAAACAGCAATGCATTGTTGGCTTTTCTGCCTTCTACAAATGCCTTTGTGTTATCCACTAATTTCTTCTTCTGGATTTCATAGCCTACCAAATCATCTAACATGACTTTGTCCATGTTGTTGATTGGGTGGAAGACTACATTGCCATCCTCACCGGAAGAAATGCGAAATGCCTTATTCAAACCAAACATACCCACTCCGTATGCCTTATAAAAATCTGTCACACACTGGAAAAATTCATGTTCGTCCGCTGACTGTTCTAACTTCTCACTGAGCATCTGCACTTTTTCACTGACATTCTTATTGTACATCAGCTCCTTTTTCACAATTGCCTGATAATCAGAAATACGGCTGAAGCAATCCATACCAAGCTCTGCTTCTAACCAGCCAAAATCATAGTCGAACAGTTCTTTGAATGCTTTGAAATCATTCTTTGCAAAGTAATTGACGCTGCCTTCACTGGCTCCTACTTTTTCACAGGTGATGCTAAATGGATTTTCATTCGTAATCAGTAAAAAGGTAAGATAGTTGTGCCACAGATTCTTATCGAATCCGTAATCAGTGGCAACTTCTAACAGACGTTTTATCTGCTTTAACACTCTTGTTGTTAATTCATCCTTTGACTGTGTTTTTTCTTTTGCATGTTTACAAATATCGCTTACTTCCATAAGAATGGAATCCGCTGGCATATCTCCATAGATTACTAATTTCGGTACAATATGGTTCATGATGTTTTCCCTCTTTCTGTTGTCATATATTCAATTTTCTCGTTTTGCTAAGTACTGTGTAAAAGGTTAGTCTGCCATAACGAGAGTGTCCCTAAACTATCGACTCGTTGCTCTATATTCCAACTGAAAATTATAGCACCATGAACACAATTGTCAAGATTTGTGCCTGTCCAATGATAACGCTCCCGCGAACAGATTTCGCATATAAGGCAATCTAAACGGCGCACTGGTCGTAATACACTACGCAAACCAGAACCTGCCGGAAAAGAAAGGATATAAGGAAAAATACTGCATAAAATGAAGTCCCAGCAAGGCAAGTACCAGTGGAAGCAGTAGTGTGGCTGCTGAAAGCAACACTGTGTTGACGGTATTCCCTGTTTTTGCTGACAGGAACAGAACAAACACTGCCAATAGCCCTATACACAAAAGCTGCCAGAACATATGCAAAAACAAGAGAAGCCACACTGGCATCCATGCCGGAAAATGCGCAAACCCTGCCAGACTGTTTACGGATGCCCACAGAGAGGGAAGTCCATAATAGGTTACTGCCTGGCAGATCTTTTCTCCAAACCAGATGACATACAGGGCAGCCACCGTGACCAGACTGATTCCGATTCGATAACCATACCAATCACCTCGCCCTCTAGGAGTGGAGCGAATTAATTTCATAAGTCCTTTTTCCTGTTCCACCGATAAAATTGACGATAGCAGTAAAATAAACACCATGCTCATCCAAAGAAATCCTATAAGACTGCCACTGCCGTCTTCGCCTAACAAGTAGTGGTAACCATCTTCATAGACAAACTCTGCGTGTGGATGGGCTTTCACATACAGATATCGCTCATAAATGCGCTGAAACGCCGGTTCAAAAGCAAGCTGACTTTGATATGCAGTCATCATGTCTCCGCATTCTGCCTCTGTAATTTCTCCTTTTTTATACATATCATCAATCTTTGCTATCTGCTTATAAATGGCTACATATTTTTCCTTTTCCTGCAATATACTTTTTACTTTTTCCTTTGTAAGAGGACCATTTAAGTACTCCATCTGCTGACGGTATCGCACTTCGTTTGGTGTCTGGTAGTGGTTCGCATTCGCCCCTTGATACACCGTCACAAGTAAAAATACTGCCACGATCCACACGCCTCGATTGCGCCAAAAGAAGTGATAACATTCCTGAGAGAATAAATCCGTAGATGGGGTTCTCTTTTTTCGCGTAGGTATTCGTATCCGCTTCTTTACCAAAGCAATCCGATTCACGGTACCACTCCCTCTTTTGGCAAATACGACTGCATTCAAGGTTATGAGCAGTACACAAACACTAATGGACAGTATCAGAAATAGTATATGCACAGCTATGGGCTGTTCAAACCAATTCAAATGGTTATACTCCCCCACAACATCCTGTGCCTGCAAAAAACTCCACAAATTACAGTAATGAAGCCAGTTCCATGCAGACGGTGCCGGAATCAACGCATACAAAGCAACACTGCCGGCGATTAAAATGCCCCCTGTCACAAATACCCAGCCAAACTGGTCTGCCACAATCGTAAGCAGCACTAACAATAGGCTAAATAAAAGTAATGTTACATATTTTGCTGCAAATATCAGAAGAAGATATTGCCAGACAGATACCTTCCACGGAACACTTATCAGGCTCGCCACTGACTGCACCGCATTTCCTATACCATACAAACCTCCTGTCATTCCTAAAAATAGCAAACTTTCTAAATACAGCATGGTTGCTGCAACGAAAAGACTTCCTGCTAGTGAGATTAATTTTGCTGTCATACATGGCACTCTGCCTAATGGTGTGGTGCGTATGACACTGAGCAGATTTTTCTTTTTTTCATCATATATCAATAATCCTGCCAGAACAAACGTCGCTACTAAGAGCATACAGTCACTGATTTGCAGGGAAAGCAACCGTTTCACCCATTCATAGGTATAAAAATTCGTACTCACGCCATGCAACCTGCTGTACTGCTCTACTGTTTTATGAATGCTTTTTGCAGAATATCCTTCCTCATGTTCACTGCCTGCAAAGATGGAAATGCCAGCCTGCATATTTCCCTTTGCAATGATATCTGACAGGTACTCTTCATACTGAGCCGTCTGTTCCCATCTTTTATAAACGGTTTCCAAAAAGGAACGCTCCGCCTCTAAGGTATTTGTAAACATAAGGTAATTGCCTGACTTCCACAGCGATACATAATTGTCATACACTTCCCGGTTTTCTTTTTTATAACTATCTGCCATCCGCTTGCCTTGTTCGTTGCCAAAGCTTTCATACATATGAACCTCCTCTACAAGGGAAACACCTTGTATTCGTTCATAGGATTTTGTCAACAGCTCTTCCTTTTCTTCTTCCGTCATGGTGGACAGCATAGTATCTAACTCGCGACAGGAATCCATGGGCTGTTCCGCCTGACTATTCTGATAAAATAAGACACAAAGCTGCAAGCCTGCCAGAGCAAGAAGCATAATCCAGAAGGTACGTTTCCCCCACAGCTTACGAAATTCACTGGTTATCAGATGTATCATTCTCCTGTACCTCCCCAAACAGCTTCATATACACTTCCTCTAAGGTTTCTCCCGGTGCATATTTCTCTACCAATTCCTCCGGCTGCCCCTGTGCTACTATTTTTCCTGACTGTAAAATAATAATTTTTTTTGCTATGGATTCCACATCCGAAACAACATGAGTGGCAACGAGAATAATTTTATCCTCTGCAAGGGAATGCAAAGCTTCCCTTACACGGACACGCTCTTTCGGATCTAATCCTGCGGTCGGCTCGTCTAAAATAATAAACTCCGGTTCCCCTAGTAATGCTTGAGCAACCAGCAATCTTTGTTTCATTCCCCCGGAATAAGATTTAATCTTGTCCTCCAATCTCGCTGTCAGATTCACAAGTCCGGCAACTCGCTCAATCTCCTTCTCTGCTTCTGATTTTTTCATTTCCTTTAACGCACCCATATAGGAGAGAAAACGTCGTCCCGTAAAGGAGTCATACAAACCTTGCTGCTGTGGGGCATATCCTACTATTTTTCTGTAATCACGATTGTTGATAAAAATGCTTTTCCCATTCCACAACACGACTCCACTGTCCGGATGCAAATTATCTGTCATAATGTTCATGAGCGTTGATTTTCCGGCACCGTTAGGTCCTAACAGACCATAAATTCCCGGCTCTAATGACAAAGAAATGTTAGACAACGCCTGCTTCGTGCCAAATGATTTGTTAATATGCTTAATTTCTAACATATTACTCCACCTCCAGCATTGCCACTTCCTGATAGTTTCCTACATTGTTTAAATAATCAGATTTTTTTATGATTCCATAATGTGTTTCTCCAATTACCTCTTGCGTCACATCCATCCAAGGTACATACTCATCTTCATTCACATAATCATACCAGACAAACAAAGAATCTCTGTTCTCTGAAACAATGGTCACTGGTGTTCCTTCACTGGTTTGCAAGGTACATTCCTTGATTTCTCCTGTTTCACTGTCAATAAAATCATAGTGATACGTTTCAGCAGCATTCCACTCCTGTCCTAACAATGTTCCATCTATTTCATATTCAATGCAGTAATTTTTTTCTGTCGGTATGGTTGTTTCTTTTCCAGCCACAAGATCCATCTTATGAATTCCGGTATCTTTTTCGTAGGAAATATATAGATAACCATCTTTCACAAGCTCAGAATGTAACTGGGACTGTTTGATTTCTTTGACTGGTGTAACTTCTTTTGTATCTACATTGACACTTGTAATCTTATAAATAGAATTCTCATACATCTCTTTATACGTATTGGTATCATTTATTTCTTGTGGTGTAAGTTCTTTTCCATAATCAATAACACCTAGTACCAGATTTCTGCCATAACATCCTAGAATTACAGCATCCGTGTCTAAAGACAACACATCCTCCACTTTGCCGCTCTCCATATTAATTCGTATAACCTTTTTGTCGTAACCAGTTGTATATGTAGTGTTTCCTTCCGTTTCTGATTCTAACTTCTTTGTTACTGTATAAAAATAATTGTCATCCTGAAAGAACTGACCTTCTAAAACCGTTCCATCCTGCAACGTATATAATTTTTCACGCTTAGTACCATCCGGATTCATGCGATATACCGTTGGTGGTGTATCCGCTCCTGTGGAAAAGCTAATCTCTCCTGTATCAGATCCTGTTTGAACAGTTGTGGTGCCTGCGTTGTCATAAGGTGATGCTGCCAGATACAAATACTGCTCATCTCCAAACAGATACGCCTGTTGAAACATCTGCATTTCTTCTGGAATCACCGCACTACAGTCTTCGCTGTCATGTTTGCAATTTGGCTTATTGCACAATAGGATCTGCTGCGCGGTTTCGTAATCTACATAAGCAATACATTTTACTATGTTACCTTCCTCATCTTCCCTTTCCATCAAAGAATATCTTCCATTTTCTGTCTGATAGCTATCATAAGTTAAATTATCCGTAAGTTGTATCAAATCATTGTTCTTCTCATTCTGCTCTGTATTTGTTTCCTTCTTCACATCTCCCGAAGTGGTTGCTTCCATTTCTGCTACTGCCGCCTCCGATGGTGTTACCGTCTGTGAAGGTGGATTCTCTGCCCCACACCCCGTAATGGTAAGCATTGCTGTTACTGCTAAAACTGGTATTTTGTATTTTTTCATCATAACCTCTCTTTCCTTTCTGAGCAGAATGTTAATAGGTGTTTGCAAAATTGATGACCATTCATAAATTGTCAGAATTACCTACCGTATAGCAAGCACAAAAAAAGTGGTTGCTATCTGCTCATTTGCATAATAGCATCCACTTGTATCTAAAATGTATCTACTATAAAGTTTTTGTAACTATTCAGACTGTAAGTATGCCCCACAGTTTCCCTTTATACAATGGAAAATCCCAATATCCATTGTTTTTCATTTTCCTGAAAGGACAACGATACATGTGCCTTATTTGATATCATACTGTCTCCATTATCATACCAGTCCTCTAAAATATCCAGATTCAGATACGCAATAAATTCTTCCATTGCTTTTTTCTTTCCTTCCGTATCCAATTGTTTTCCTGCTATCTTTGGCAAAGAAAGGCGCAGTATTTTTTGAGATTCCGTATCATAAATATACTGCGCCTCCCATTCATTCTCAAATACTAACCTTACATCCACCATACCGGCATCGTCAGTATCATACGAACTTTGTAAAACACATTGTACTTTGCCTTCTCCAAACATCATTTCTATGATACGATTCAGATTCTCATATTGGGTTAATTCTTTCCATTCAGGTGGCTCTGTGGTATATGATTTTTCTTCCGTATCATTCCCTTCATTTGAAGTAAGAGTAATTTCCAATTCCGCTTCTGCATCAGCCACCACCTGTTCCTCCTCACTATAATAGCTGCCCAACAGCTTATGAATGCGGTAAACCAAGGGGATATTGCTTATTTCACTGCTTAGGGAAAAATCAACTTTACTTAAGGGATGGTTGTCAGCATACAAGTGTCTGTCTGAAATTGTAAACCAGAGAGCTGGCATGATGATGATGCATATAAGTAAGCTGAGGGCTGGTATTAAACAGCACAGTTTCTTCACTGTAGATTTCATATGGCACTCCTTTCGGAAACTGATGTTTTTAGGTAATTGCGAAACGCCAACAAGGTAGTGAATTGTCAGAATTGTTTGTGACAGATAGCTGTTTGCTACATCGTCTATATGTGACCCTCTGAAAACGTCGGCACTTAGGCTGTGTATTTTACAGCCTTAGTGTCCGCTA
>JBGVMW010000210.1:0-1691 GCA_045125095.1 Lachnospiraceae bacterium | reverse complement strand
GGCATTGGTCCAAATTGTGTGGTCGAGTTGTTCCACTTAGTGTGGTCGGGCTGTTACGCATGGTGTGGTGAGCCTGTTCCGTTAGTGTGGTCGAGCTGTTCCTACAGTGTGGTTTTAAGAGGATGACGGAAGTCATCCTCTTTTTGCATCTGTTAAAAGGTATAGGTATCATTTGGATTTAAACAATAGAGAATCCTATTTCGGGTACGCTTGAAGTTAGTAAAGCCGTTCGCGTTTTCTATTAACTTGCCAATGAGCCTGTTCTTGGATTCTATAAAGCTGTTATTGATTCTTCTGGAATTAACAATTTTGAAAGAGTTTATTATTTCCTCTTGCCAATTTAGCAGTAGTCGATAGAATGGATCATACTCTTCTATTCCAGAATTAGCAAATTTATTGACTACTTCTTCAAAAGATGTTCTGGCTTTTTCTTCTATACAGTTTTCATTGAACATTATGTAGAATTCTTTCAAGTTATAGGCTATTTCTAAATCTGGAAACAATTGAAATAAATAGTCACGGAAGTCTCTGAGATTCATATATCTTCTAAAGTATTTGTTATATCGAGGTTCGTTATCTAGGAACTGTTCATGTCTGAATATATATTTAAAGTGTGTTAGCAGATATTTTAAGTACGGATCTTCAGTACCGGTACGGCAACGTAAACGCACTTTGGAAAAGCAATCCATTAGATTTTTAATAACATGGAAACTGTCTGCACAAATGACAGCTTTTGGGAAATACATCTTAGCAACATCTCTATAATTATCATATAAATCAATTGAAATATATTGAACTATACTTAATTCACTAGTTAATGTTTTATAATTAAAAGATTGAGCTTTGATTTCACTGAAATAGTTACCTAGATATTTTTTACGCCTGTCTGGAAGTAAATCTAAAATTTCACCGGTTAAAAAGTCCATTAATACGCAACAGTAAAGAGCATCTCGGTCAGAGTTTGGAAAGTAATGTTCGTCAATTGATAAGACTGCTGGTAATTGCTTCCTTGGAATATTGACGTGCTTGTCAAATAGTCTGAGAACAGATTGCTTAGAAACATTGAATCGCTCTGCAGCGTCTGTATAAGTAGTATGATAACTTTTCAGTGCCCTAAGAATATTAATCTTAGTAGCATGAGACATGTTTCCGTGCGGACTGGCAAAAGGATTCTTTTCGCTGAAAGTAAAGCTGCAACGCTTACATTTGAATCTACGCTGTTGGTAGATGATGCAGCAGGGCTTATCCACAAGGATTGAATGGACTAGTTTGCGTTTAATATAACCATGAATATTGGCTTGATTACCACAACAGGGGCAAATGGATGGGGTGAGTACAAGCTTAATTTTGATGATAAGATCACCACTGGGTTGTTTAATGGTAAAAATCTCTTTAATAAGGTCCTCTTTGATATTGAGTATATCTGTGATAAACTGATTGTGAGACATTTTCGTCTCCCTCCTTTCTTACCAAATAGATTTTGGATTAATACTATTGTAAGATAGGAGGCTTTTTTATGTTAGAAAATAAAATGTGGCTTCCCAACTACACTTGCGGAACAGGGAAACCACATAAACGTAACAGCCTGACCACACAAGTGGAACAGGAGAACCACACTAAATATTAAATTTTCTCAAACCACAGAAAACGGACTAGGGGTGACCACACCACACGATTTGGAACAGTACTTA
>JBGVMW010000209.1:0-30870 GCA_045125095.1 Lachnospiraceae bacterium | reverse complement strand
GCTCGCTGTCTACGCTTAGCAACTGTCATTACTGACAGCTACTCAAGACTCGCTACTAATCGGTTGGCTAGACCTTAATTAGACAGGATTTTCACCCGTTTGGTTAATTGCCCTTCGCTGGGCGCACAACTGAAAGTTTCAGCACTTTATAACTATTAAGAGTCATATTTGTAAATTGGCTTATTTGAGTCTTTGTTTGTTCATGTATGACTTCTCGCCATAGAAATTTATAAATACATCCTTCTGTAAGCAGGCTTATTCCGTCTATCTTTAAAAATATGCATAGCTCTGAATAGCTACATATTTTTATTATACCATCGTATAAAGGTTCTCCATGGTTTTCCAAATGTTGTAAATGCTATGGGTATATATATACATACCATAATAATAATAGGTACAACAAAAGCACCAATTGAACCTATAATTATTTCTAAATCACGAAGGGAAATACCTTCTTTTTGTTTGGTTACCTTAAAAACGTTTTGAGCGTCATCTATATATATAATTACTTTATCACCGGCTCTAAAGTTATCTGAATTTAAGCCATAGTCCTCCAAGGCTTCTTCATATTTTTTTGAGTCGTGAGTCCAATAGAAGTTGTCATCGTAGTCTACACGCGCTATTTTAGAAGAAGTTGCACCGTTTGGTGTTGCATCTGCCTCAGCTTTATTCGAAAAAGGGGTGCAAATAACCAAAAATAGAAAAGCAACTATGATAGGTATACAACATACACAACATATAGCAGTGCGTTTTGCTGTTATTTCATACGATTTGTTTATCTCATAATCTTAACTTCCAGAAATTTTACCACTCAAACAGTCTATCACTCACTTAGCCCATATTCCTTAATTAATCTTTTTACGGCTGTTTTAGGTGAGTCATTATTTATCTCAAATCTGTTTTTTATTCCTATTTTAGAATAAACATTTCCATACCATTCAAGATCCGCCTTAATATCAGACATGTAATAATCTCGACGTTGATTTTTGTAGTCATTATCCTTATATATTGTGTCATCTATATCGCTAAAAACCAGCCTATCAAATATATTAGCGGGGGTATCTACAAGTTCAATTGAAAGTATGTCATCTTCAGTTATGCGCTTGCCAAAATTATCTGTATAAGATATTGGCGAAATTACAAAAACCATGTTTTCTTCCTTTGATATTATCTTTTTAATTATTCGACCTCTTTTTTGGTCTCTCCAGCGAAGATTTTCTGTATGTACAAACTCTTCAAGAGTCATCTGAAATTCTTTCTTTACTTCCTCGTCCAGATCATAGAAACTATACCCCAGCTCTTTTGCAAGTATTGTTCCAATTGTAGTTTTGCCAACATTACTTATTCCGAAAAGAAGTATCTTCATTCAACCACTTCCCCTCTGACAAAAACTAAGATTTCTTCATAGCTTTTGTCACTATTTATAACCGCATTCATTAATTCTTCCTTGCGCAGTTCATTACGCATTTTTATAAGCTCTGCAAGAGCATCCTTTTCTGCTTCATATCTGGCTTTGGCCTTTTCCAATGCCTCTTTCTGCTGTTCGATTTTTGCATCAAGTTTATCTGCGCTCACTCTGGTTTTATACTTTTTTGCCACTATGATTTCCTCCCGTTAATCTTAACCTTAAGGACTTTTGTATTCAGTTCATTGCTGATTTGTTCCGTTTTTCTTTTGATATAGTTCGCATCAATACCAAATGCTTTGAGTATCGTTTTCTGGTTTGCTGTTACAGCATGATCCAGACGATAAACGCCATCCGCCTGCCGTATCATCTCTATTTTTTCAAGTTCCCTGATTGCTGCAGGTACATTCATAAAGTTTGGAGAACTGAGCAGTTTTTCTTCCTCATCCTTAAGCTTTGTATACATGCGGTTTCTGATAATCAGGGCAACAAATGCAATCAGCATTTTCCCTTCCAGCACATCACCGGTATATACCCTCATACTCCTGTTACCTAGAAATGTCCTATCCGCCTTGAATAATTTTTCAGAAGCATCCCGGCTCTTATACAGTTCAAGAGCCTCCTTCGCCTTCATATTTTCCGAAGTGATAATACAGAAATAGCCACACATTTTCAGTTCTTCTTCAATAACAGAGCTCTTTTCTATTGCACACACAAAGCACTGGTCTTCCTGCCCCTCGTGATAGTATTCCAGGCTGAAATACTTTTCATATGATTTATCGAATACTACAGGCTGCCCTTCCAGTTTCTTAAAATAAGCAGCAAGCTTGTCTATCTTTTGTTCCAGCTGTTCCCTTTCAGCAGCCGCTTTGCTATAGCTATAATAAATGTGCAGATATCTGTTTCTTTCATCTGATGGAAAAACAGTTCTTTCCACAGTGGTTCCATTTACACCAAAGCGTCTTATTGTATACTGCCTGCTATCTTCAAACGTGCCCCTAACTTCTTTGACAGCATCATTAACAAGGGCTTTCATGCCTTTTACCATGATTACAAAATCATAACCACATTTATCCATATATTTGATATTTTCACGGCTGAAATAACCTCGATCAAGAATAAATCCGGCATTCTTATATCCATAAGCCATGGCTTTATCAAGCATGCACTGAAGCTGTGATACATCTACAATACTTCCGGGATAATCCTCATAGAAAAGAGGCTCTCTGTTATTACAGTCATAAGCAATGGAATAATTAAAAATCGGCAGTCCCTTATCTTCTTTGGCATGACCGTATTCAACAAGTTCAATGTCTCCGGCCTGGCAATTCTTATTGGTAGAATCGTAAGATATATATATCTTGTCCTTATTCTTCTTTAATGCATTCCATTCATTCTGAAATTCTACAGAATCATCAACAGAAATCTGTCCAATAAACTCAGATACCGTTGAATCACTGTATATTTTATAGCCGGGTGTAAAAAGCGGATGATTATAAGCATAATCCGGATAATACTGTCCGGCATTATTCTCTGTTGTCAGATAGTAGGATACCAGGTCAAGAAATAAGCCTGTTCCCCTGTCATCGTTATAAATGGAGGACACGATGTTTTCCACCATACTTTCCATCATCAGTTTTTCTAGAACCATAAAGGTTCCAATTCGGAGGCAGCTGCTCCGCTCATCACGTCCCTCATCCGCAGGAAGCTGTGCGTCAGGAAAATATTTCACGAAATTCGGATTAGGATACATCATGGTATGATCATCTTCACACTTTTTTCCTATCGTGGTTCTCTTTGGAATGTTGTATTTTTTGTCTGGCTTATATACCCTGTCATACTCATAGTTAATGTATGTTACACCCTTTATGGTACGCTCAATAATCTTTCCTTTTTCCTCTGGAATCTTAACCAAAAAATCATAATACATAATCGTTTCTCACTCAAATATTAAGTATGTATACCTACTCAATTATTATAACAAGAAACGGGCAGAAAATCAAGAAAATTCGCTGATTTTCTGCCCGTTTTGAGCATTTATTTTCGATTGAGTGTCAACTTCTACTGGAAGTTAA
Source organism: Lachnospiraceae bacterium (assembly GCA_045125095.1). Taxonomy (GTDB): domain Bacteria; phylum Bacillota; class Clostridia; order Lachnospirales; family Lachnospiraceae; genus JBGVMW01. The sequence goes on along the minus strand of JBGVMW010000209.1, from coordinate 27,390 downwards.
GATTTTAAGTTAAGTCAAGTGGTTTCCTGAAAAATCTTAAACATTTTTATTTAAGTTCTTCTTGCTATCCTCATTAACTCATGCTATACTTACTTAAACAGATTTATTTAAGGAGGCATTACAATGGCAATCGGGCAAAGAATACGATTTTTCCGTAACAGAAAAGGCATGACACAGAAGTACCTTGGCGAAATCCTTGGTTTCGTTGGTAAAACCTCTGATGTCCGCATGGCACAGTATGAGTCAGAAGCAAGAGTACCGAAGCAGGAGCTTGTAAAGAACATGGCTCATTTTCTTGATGTCAGCACCCATGCTCTGACTGTGCCGGATATTGATACAAATATTGGTCTTATGCACACTTTCTTTGCGTTGGAAGATATGCGTGGTCTGAAAATCGGAGAAGTGGATGGAGAAGTTGTCTTACGCCTTGATAAATCCGACTATTCCACCTATTCCACTATGGACAAAATGCTCCGTGCATGGCTTGCTGAAGCCAAGAAGCTGGAAAACGGAGAAATTACCAAAGAGGAATATGATGACTGGCGTTACAAGTATCCGGAACTGGATACCCACCAAATCTGGGCGAAAGTCTACCCACAGGAGCTTTTTGATTTTATAGATGACTGTGCCAAGAAGGCTGAAAAAGAAGAAAAGAAAGAAGCGAAGCGTAAAAAGAAAAAATAGACATCAAAAAAACCTTACCAATTTTCAGTTGTCATTTCTGAAAATCAGTAAGGTTTTCTTATGCTCATAAAGTAATCTCATTCATTGAATAAGGAAAATATGTTGCCAAATCGTTGCCAGGACTTAAACAAATTTATTTGGAAATCGCATAAATACTGGACTTTTTTGACCTTACTCCTTACTCGAACTCTTCCCGAGGTTTTTATCGGCAATTTACAAACACTGATATTTCCTACATTTCGGGCACATCTATTTCGCAAAATATCGCTCTTTCCGCATCGTTTTCAAAATTTTTAGTAGCAAATTAGTTGCAATATCTGCATCTAAAAAATTTCCATCGGTATGATATAATCTACTTTTTATTACTCACAATGAATAATTTTCTGTGGCTATCAGGTTGTACATTACGCCTGCTGCCGCACTCAAAACGAAAGGAGCATTGCTATGAGCAACAAACATAAAAATCCAACCATCAGTTTTAGAATCTCTGATGCTGAACGTAAACAAATTGAAGCTCGGATTCTTGCCAGCGGAATGCTGAAGAAAGATTACTTCGTCCGTTCCTGCATTTATAACCGGATATGCGTTGTTGGCAGGAAAGAAACTATATATCCTTTGGTTCTGACTGTGAATGCTTTGTATCTGCAATTACTTGAAATGCAGAAAGCATTTACCTCAACCAATGCCACCCCGGATACACTTCCTTCCTCGGAAGCTATTAAGGAATTACAGACCGAATACACCAATATACTTACAGCTATTATCGACCTGCTGGATGGTGCAAAATATCTGTGGGAAGGAGACTGCCATGAACAACAATCTTAATTTCCAGTTTGGTATGTACGAACCTGCTACAGATACCATTATCGTCAACACCGGTGAAAACTCCATTCTTGTTATCCGTTGTAAGGAATACAATTCCACGGTTATCTTCGATGACCCGAATGATGTTGTGTATCTGTATCGGCTTGCTGAAGAAACACCTCTTACATATGCTAAGCTTGCACTGAAGGAAAATGGGTTGCAGGATTATGTGGATGCAATGAATGAATTTAATTAGTTCTTAATACAGCCAACACCCTTACATATAACACACAACCACATCCTAACCAACTTGGTCAAGATGTGGTTATGAAGTTCATATTCTTCCTCAAAGCTACGTATTATCTAATTTTTCTGCTATCCACTTATCCGAGAACACCAATGATTTTTTATGCGTGTCCGCTAGAATGTTAATTATTTCTTCAAAAGCGTCTCGTAAAGATAAGAATTCACTTTCAATACTAAATCTCCTATCCTCGTACTCATCCCTCGTTTTATCCATTGCCACCTCAATACAAGCATCTAAATTTTCATCATATGCTTCCGGATCATCTTGTAAGTATGATAATTCAATAAAAATCTATTGTCTGCTCTTCCAATCCAAGAATTCTTGATATTCATCAGCATCAACTAATTTCATTCCCACACTTTCGACCAGTTTGTTTAATCTTTTTATTTCATCCTCTCGTTGCTTAACCGCACTTCCAAATTGAAGTTCTTTCAAAATAGGATTTCGTCTATCAAAAACCAACTCCTCACTGATATCTGCTATCTTTATATCTGCTGGTGCATGTAGTTTATTATTTTTATCCGGTACCCATACACGTTGCTTTAGTATTTGTATTAATGAAGATTCCGCTCTATTAACCGTTTCTCTATTATTGCAAGAGTACTCCGCAAACACGACCTCTTCTGCAAAACTTTTATCCACATTGATTATACACTTCCAAATTAATCGATTTAGCTGCAATGAGCGTTTTTTTAGAATTTCATCTAATCCCGGTATTGTGTAATCAAAATTTGTGTCACGTACTAATTGCTTGCCTTGCACAAATAATTGTTCAGAATACTTAATATGTTTCTCTGCCCTCTGTTCTATAATGCAAGGCATCCCAACTGCCCCGTGCCTCTCAGCAAATGCAAGAATTAACTCTAAATTTTCCGCATCAACTAAGCTCTTAAAACCTTTCCAAAGTTCCGGTCTATCCATTGCTCTTGACAAAAGATTTCCCTCTTTAACATACGGCCTTCCTATAACGATTTCGGATGCTTTTACTCTTCGCAACCCTCTTGATGATTCATATGGAAACAAGCTATACTCAGAAAATGCTATGACACCTATATGACTTTTATCATATAACGCAAGTTGAACAAGCTTTTCTGCATACCGCTCATCTATCGCCTGTTTTTTCGTTGATAAATCTATCGCCAATTGTTCCATCTCTGGCTTTTGGGAGTATTCAACAATGTTCAGCGCATTCTCAAATAATTCTTTAATATTCACTGTATATTCATCATCAATACCGTTTGGACTAATCAATGATTTTCTTATAATAACAGAATTCTTTAATGCATCATCCCCATCTTTGGCAATTGAAATCTCATTAGGAAAGTACATCTTTCCTTTCGTATCACGAATACTTCTAATATTTCTAAGTCCTGAATATACAATTCTTCTTACCTTATCTTCTAAAATAGGCTTGGAACAAAATATGTAAAAGTTTCTTAACCATTTATCATTTTGCTTCTCTAATATTTTTTCCAGTTCATCGAGGCAAAAATCATCAAATATAAGTTCTAGGAAACTTTCTCTGTCATACTTTGTTACACCGATATCTATAATAAAATATTCTGCCCTGCTTCCTTCTTCGCATGGTATCAACCAACACTTGTCACTATCAAGAATCTTGGCGCAGATTTCATGCGGAAACAAACTTGTTACTTCCTCTGTTCCTATCATAATTCGGTTCTTTGCCACAATTCTCCCGATTGTATTCTTAAATAATGGATAACCAGAATTAAATGTTTCCTTAACAGTTTTAACTAATTCCATATTCCATTCACAATCATCATCCATTGTACTTGGCAAAACGTTATATAGCGATAATAAATTTATTCTAAGTCCTACAGTACTTCGAATAAATTTTGATAATGCAGCTTTTATCTCATCTAAACTACCAGACATACAAAAGAGCAAATCCGTTTCCTCTTCTGACTCAAATATTCCTTCAAACCATCCTCCTTTTGATGGCACAGTATCATATTTTTTGTTTTTTGTATCTTTTATTTGAAATGCAACTCTACCATCATCTATCTCCGTAATTACCCACTTATATAACTTCTCTTTTGTTTCCGTTACCTTACATGCTGTGATTACTACAATTGAATCATCATACATACATTTTTCAAAATATGCTCTTCTTCCATCTCTTAATCTAATTTCAATCCTCTTTAATCTGCAAAAAAGAAGACATCTTTCATCAAGCGATTTAAGTGTTCTCTCATAACTAATGATTTCTTTCTCAGTTAATTTAAAATTCTTTGTACTCTTTCTTTTTCCAGCGTCACTTGTAAAAGCAATTCCACTATCAGAAAAAATAATATCGACATAAGTACCATTATCCTTCTCTGCTTGACTCACAAGTTTATTAATAAGATTAGTTGCCATAAACATACCTTCTTATTTCATTAACGAGCTTTCGCCCGTGTTATAATCAATTTTAATTCCCGGTTGCACATTATAACAATAAACGCAAAAGCAAATACCTTCTCCTCTATCTTCAACAGAAAACGCTTCCATTAATACACCGTTTGTAACAAGGTTAGTCCCTTCAAATATCGGAGTTACCCTATATAGCACATGATTATCTGTTGAATCCAAATATCTCGCAACTTCCTCTTCAAACGGAAGCATACCTTCAACATTCATGTATCGTGTTCCTGTGATTAGGTTCTGTTCATTTGCATTTTCTCCGGACAAACACCATGCAATCAAGTGACATCGATTGTACAAGTATAAGTCTTCTATAACTTCCGGATATTTTACAGTATGCCATCCCGAAGGTTTTACCATGCCGATTTCGCCACGCGCATCAGTAGGCATCGTATCCTTCGACAAATTTGCATATGCTACTCCACATCTTCCATAATCATCCAGTTCACTATACAATTCAAAGGAATCCGTTGTCATTTCTTCGCTTGTAAAAAAAGGTATATTATCATTCACTTCAATATACGGCTGTCCATTATAAACTGGAAATGTAGTCTCAGAAGAATAATCCTTTTTGTTTACCAACTTAAATGCAATCAATCCTGCAATACATAGCAAAAGTACTGCCAAAAATCCGATTACAACCGTCTTTATTTTCTTTTTCTTTAATTCTTTTCGTTGTCGTTTTGTAATATATGTCATCTTGCATACCTTGATTTCTTATTCATGCTATAGCCTAACAAGCCGCCCAATACACCACCAACTATATGTGCCATGTTAGATACATTATCTGATACAAATATTCCCTGTATTATCTGTTGTCCAATAAAAAACACAGCCACAAGAATAAATGTCAGCGGAATTTCCCCTTCTTTAAAACTAGTAAACGAAGACATCAAAATAAATGCAAACACCACTCCACTCGCTCCGCAAAGAGCAACATTTACAAAAATTAAATAGTTAATTAATCCGGTAACAACTGCCGTTACTGCAATTACTTCAACAATAACCCTGGATGTATATTTTTCTTCCAGCATCGGTCCCAACAGCAATATGTAACACATATTTCCGATAAAATGCTCCCAATCCACATGTCCAAATACATGTGTAAAAAATCTCACATATGTCATGGGGGACCTTAATGAAGAATGATATGTAACAAATACCAGCTTGTTAGCTCCACCTCTTGTAATAAAATTTAAAATCATGGCTACCAAACATATTGCAACAAAACCAATTACAATCGGAGCATTAAACGTTATTTTAAGTTTCTTTTTCATATAGACACACTCTCTAAAAATAACGAGGCACATGTATATCAACTCATGCACCTCTTCAAACCATTACTATCTACTACCTGCTTCCAAAAGTGCCTGCTTCAATTCATCTTCAATCTTAGCCAGTTCCACTTGTGCTTCCGCACGTTTCTTAGAACCTTCCTCATGGATCTTCACTACTTCGTTAATTGAGGTAATAATATCTGAGTTTACCTTTCTCAAGGTTTCCACATCTACAATTCCTCGTTCAGAAGCTGCTGCTGCATCAATTGCACCCTGTTTTAAAGTTTCAGCATTTCTTCTGAACATTTCGTTTGTCATTTCGTCAACTGCACTTTGGGCATCCAATGCTCTTCTTGCATGCTCTATTCCCAATGCTAACACCATTTGATTTCTCCAAAGGGGAATGGTATTAATAACGTCTGAGCGTAATTTATCAACAACCTGCTGATCCGCATTTTGAAGGAGCCGAATCTGAGGAGCCATCTGAATAGACACTAAACGCGTAGTCTCTAAATCAAAAATTCTCTTTTCAAATCGATTGCAAGCATCCTCATAATCTCTGTATAGCTGAACATCCAATTGATCCTGTGTACTTTCAGCTTTTGCCCTAAGTTCTACCAGTTTGGTGCTCCTTGCTACTTCAAGCGCCTTCTTACCTGCAATAATATACATCGTAAGTTCTTTATAGAATTCAAGATTCATATCATACATCTGGTCAAATACATATATATCCTTCGTTAGTACCTGCTGATGCTTTACTAAATCCTTTTCAATTTTCTGAATGCTTGTCTCTGCAGTTTCATAATTTGCAATTAAATAAGTAACCTTCTGTTTCCCTTTCTGGAAAAGTCTCAGTATTCCTTTTTTCTCCGGTGCAACGGTACTGTTAATTGCAACCCTTAATTCTCTTAAACTATCACCAACTTCACCAAACTCATGCGTTTTAACCGTACCTGTTAACGATGTAGAAAACGTTGAGATTCCCTTCTGCGCAGCTGAACCATAAGAATTAAGTAACTTAACATCTGTTACATCTATCTTTTTTACAAATTCCTCAACCTGCTTTTTTTCCGTCTCTGTAAGCATACTTTCATCTACTGAACCCGCTGAGGTTGTTCCACTCTCCACAATTGAAACATTCGTTTTACCAAATGCTGGCTCCATAAATGATAAGTCAATCTTTCTCTCTTCTGCATCTAAAGTGAGTGTTGATGCTTTAACGCCTTCCGCTTCTTGTTGCATTGTTACTGCTGTTTCATTTGTTTCCTGCATAACCAATACCTCCGTGACTAATTGATTTTATATTTTGAATCCACATGACCATCTTGACTCATAATACTTTCTAATGCTTTTGCTTTCGCTTTTATTTCCATTGACGCAAATCTATATATCTCATCCACCTTATCATTAATTCCGGTCAATAATTTACTTGTAGCGTCAAGAACTTCTATTTCTGTTTCCTTTAGTATTTTCTCACCAATTCCAACATCCAAGTATCCTATATATGTTGCGGTTAATCTCAATGCTTCAGGAATATAGTACTCATAAAACTGATACATGTCCGGTTGATAAACACTTTCAAACTTATCTATTGATTCTTGTAATATTGGCATTCGTGCAATTAACTCCTTAAATAAGTTCTCCATATTTTCCGGCAATTTACAACTAATGAGTAATCTACATGCTTCTGTATAATCCAATAATTGTTGCTTTTGCAATAAATCTTCAAACGCCTTCCTATCAAGACGTGCTTTTCGCATTTCCTCTACTACTTCAGCTTTTACAGTTCTCCTAGGTCTTCTTGATTCATATAGTGGATTCTGTAATTTACCTAAATTAGGTTCCCAGAAACGTCCTTTTGAATAATCTGTAGATATCTTTTCAAGTACCTGATGCTCTAAGTCCAAACGCCTCATCCACTCTGAATCTTGGGGTCTTGTTCCCTGAAAAAAGTAATACCCCAGCAAAACAGATAATTGCTCGTAGATAGTTACAAATTCAATTAATATTAACCTCTCCTTATTTCCTACACGTCCGAGCCATTTCCAAAACTGTCTTTCCTGAACCAAATCGAAGCAGGCCGCAAAATACCGTTTATAATTTGGATTATCTCTGATGCTACCATAATGCGTTTTAGCATCCGTAAAATCTTCCACCTTAAAGACTTTACCCAGCATAGTATGATAGTATGTTTCTTGCTTGCCTTCCTCTAGTCCATAAGGTTCCAATCTCTTTGATACAAGTGCTATGCAAAAGTCATTCCATAGTAATTTATTATCAATAATAGTTTCTTCCTCATCACGTTTCATGAGGCTTTCTTTCAATTCTACAAGTTTTCGGTATCTTACAATTATGTATTTGATAAGGTCACTCAACTCAAGTCCTACATACCGTCCATCCTTAAGAATCTCTGAAAGCCATTGATTTACTCTGGCATCTTCCAATCGCCTTGCCTCTTCTTCCTGCTGGGCTTTTGCAAATTCAAGCACATCATCATATCTATTTTCTTTTGTACCTTGGTAATCTATAAAACCCATCAGTTCGTACCTCTCTACTTTGAAGACTTAGTAAACCAACTTGTTCGGTTACCAGTTGCCTTACCACCATTTTGACTAAATGTCCATAACACTCCGTATAGTTTTCTGGTTTCCTTTAGTATTGCATCAATTTCTTTTCCTCCAATTACCCAGAGTGCACCGCCTCTTTCTCTTTTATCGACAACCTCTAATCCTTTATTTTCCAAAAAACTCACTAAATCATTACTTTTAGAAGTTGTGATATCTTTTATAACCGGAATTGTCGCAGGTTCTTTCTTTTCGTCATCCTTTGTTATTGGAATACCAACACCACTCTTCACTGTTGAAGGTACTCGTATCTTAAACGAAGTCCCTTCCGCTTCATAAAGGTTGGGATCCATCTCTGCAATAAATCGTGAGCCTCCGTTTCCCCACCAAGATATCACCAAAATATTCTTCGCTCTTGTCATAGAAACATACACAAGATTTCTCATCTTGATCAGATATTGCTCCATTTCTTCTTCATCATCCGACGAATATTTATATGGAAAATATCCCTCAGCAAACATCGGTATTATTACAACATTAAATTCCAATCCTTTTGCACTAAAAGCTGATGCAACCTTTACGCCTGGTGTAGCCATTGAAAAAGTCGAATCTTTTCTTACCTGTTCATGCGGTATTGTCGGACTTGCAGATGTTAGCCAATCACTATATGTATCAATCTGACTATTTTTTGCGGCAATGATCCCAATCGTCATATTAGGATTTGCTTCCCTATATTTCTTTACTAATTCAACTATATATTTTCTTTCTGCTGCTTGATCCTCCAAATGTACTAATTTAGGTAAAGGTCCTTCTCTTTCTGGTAATGCACGAAGACTTCTATCATCTTCCTCAAGCTTTTTATCATTTTTGCTGCGAACAGACTCAGCCAAATCATCAATTTGCTTGGTTGTCCTCATGGATTTTGTTAGCTTCTTGGTCGTCGTCTCTATTCCAAGCAATTTAGGAGTCCAATGCTTACCATGAATCTTCTGATTTGCGTCCATGGCAACTATCATGTCTCCATTATCTCTGTACAGAAGCATGAGTGCTGTCATCTGAGCCAAAGACAAATCCTGAGCTTCATCAATTAGAATATGGTCAAACTTAAAACTATCCGGAATCAGATATCTATTTCTAATAAGAAACATCGGTTGATCTGCCCAATCTCCCTGACCAGTAGCTGCTTGGTATGCTAAATAGAACGTATAAATCTGAAATGCCGTTGCATAATCGGCACTGCTGAAACGATATTTATTTCCTCTTCCTTTTCTCTTGTATAGAATATACGCATCCAAATCATCCTTGCCTATATTCATATCCTTCATCCAATCAAACTCATCCAACCAAAACTCATATGGGATATCATGAAAACGATGCTTTCCATATTTCGTTTGATGCTTGTTTAATGCCATCTCTACATTCTTTAGTCTCTTGGGCTTATCCTTTTTATTTGTGTTAGGGTACATCTGCTTTGGTGCTTTGCCCATTCGTACTAATTCATCATATATGGATTTAAGATATGAATTAACCGTACATACAAGAACACCCTCGCTATCTCCACCATTCACATGAAGAAACTCTCTTGTCGTAGATACCAAAGTATTCTGAAAAGTGAAAATGGCAACTTTATTTTTTTGTGCATGTCCATACTTTTCTAAATACTTTTGTGCTATTGCCATGAGCACAAGGCTTTTCCCTGCGCCAGCATAACCTTTTACCATCAATGTTCTGTCGCCAGTATACTTAAGACACGCCTGTTGTTCAGTTGTTAATTCAATCTCCTGATGATAGGCACCATAAAGCTTCTCAGCCATTATTTATCCCTCCGTCTTTTGTTAAATATCATCTAATCCCAAATCTGCCAAAATATCATTTATTTCATCGTTTGACATATCATCAAATAGATTTAAATCTTCATCTGCAATCTTCGGAACTTCTCCAATGTCAGGAACCACTATGCCATCATCTTCCTTAGACCAGTTTTCTGCTATTCTCTTCCAAAAATCCTTATCAATCATAGTAATTCTCCTGATCACCTGCATACATAGCATTTCTACAGTAACTTACATGTTGGCAGAAAATACATGCATCAGATACTTCTATTACCTCACTCAGATTCATACCCTTTCGCCCATCTGGCGTACTTAATTTTGCATAACGCACCAGCGCCTCGCTTCTAACATCCTGATTAGGATAATGAATCTTTAACCTCTCATCTGTATAAAACCTGCCGCCACATTCTGTCCTATTTCCATAATCCATATCATTTTCTCTGCGATCATAAGAAATATAATCGTATACCTGACGTTTTTCTACCTTACGCATATTAGGGAATAATGCAACTATAGCTTCATAAGCCTCTTCAACCTTCATCCCTTGCTCTTTCATCAAATTATATATTGCTGAAATGAATGCATTCAGCGCATAATTCATCTGAAAATCCGACTGATACACAGGATATTTTTCTAACACATACCCTAAGACATATTTCATAGGACACAACGCATAATCCATACGAGCCTCCTTAATCATACCCGCCGGAGCTTTCTCATTATCGTAAGGCTCTATCCTGCCAAGACTAGTTGGTGTTTCATTTACACGACTATACGTAATGGCATTTCTTTTAGCCGGTGTAATTTCTATGCCCGTTGCGTCCATTAACAATTTAATATATGGCGAAGGAGCTAACATCTTTTCTCCCATTGTACTAACCCATGAAATTGTAACTTCCTTATTTTTCAATGCACAATAAGTGAAATATCTATTACAGAGCGTAGTAGCTTCCATAATCTGAATAAGATTGATTATTAGAGGATTCTTTGTTCTTTCAAAAGTATCCTTCATTGTTTTTCCAGTTAACGGCCACACATAATCTTTATTCCCTCCCGGGAGACTATCTACATCGATCATACATACGTGCACCTTACTTCGATTCTTTACGCAAGCGGCATCTATGAAATATAGTGGGTAAATCAATCCGGTCCTATTAGTTTGTATCTCACCTTCTTCATACCGTCCGCAGATAAAAAGGTCTAGTGCCCTTGCAATATCTGCCGGATAGCACATTGCATCAAAACTATTATCAGCACTGAGTTTCTCAAAAATATCTTTTACCAGTTCTCGCTCTTCTGCATACAGCTCTTGGGAAAGTTCATGTTTCTTCAAAATACCATCCAATGTACGGATATGATCATATACTCGAACTATATCATTTTTTCCAAACAATTCCCGTGCCATATCCAGCAATTGCTTAATTAGCTTTAGTATTACATCTAATTTTTCTGATTCAACTGCAAAGACACTAAAATTCTTAAGAGGACTACCAATTGCTTCCTGCCATCGGGAAATAGAAATATCCGGGTCCAAATCCACCTCAAAAGGAGCAATCGCCGACTTTTCAATTTCTCGAAAAAGATCTATTCTATTTTCCCATTCCTCTATCGTATGGCATCCATTAAAAAATGGCAGTATATACAATAGATCTTGCATGTATTGTTTACCGGAAACGCCGTTTACAGCCAACCACCCAGACGAAAAACACTCAATCAACTTATCCTCTTCAATTGCGATTGTCTGCTTATCTTCATCCCACATGTGATTAAGCGTACTGATAAACTGCCCTATCGGGTACGACAAAATTTTTCTGTCCCCATATTCCTCTGGAAAATAATCTTTTAATATCTGATTTGCAGATTTAAAATCTGCAGAATACAATGAAAATCCTTTCTCGCGAAAATGTTTTACATCATTTACAAATTCCATTATTGAAGCATATTCTTTTATCTCAAGGCTATTATGTATTTGAGCAGTTTTCCCCTCAAATATTTCCCCATAAGGATCAGCTGCATTTGTTTTTTCAATATTCCAACTACTCTTCGGCTCATATCCTCTTTGCACAGAATATGTCTCATCCCATATTTCATAAACATATGGATATCTCTCATCATAGGGAATCAGAAATATTAAATTAAAACCAGCCTGCTCCAACAAAGTCATGATTCTTTCCTGATGTGGAGTTATATAATAAAATCCGTGAAATACTATCGTGTCTATCCCATCCAACGACTCCATATTCAGTGCTGTTTTAAACACTCTCTTCCAAGCTTCTTTGGATGTCATATCTCGCATTTTTGTTCTGAAATTTGTTATGGCTTGATCTTTTTCAATTAGATTTTTCCAAGCTTCTACAAATAACTGTAGATTTCTGTTCCCACTTATATTTATATCATCCGGTCGCACATTCGCCTGCTCCAACAAGATAATAGATGAGAGCATCGAATCCAGATTCCGCATACAACCAACCATCCAGTTTCGTTGCTTTGTATTCTCTCCGGCTTCTTCTAACCTTCCTCTTACAAATTCAGAGAGAATTATCATCTCATTGAATTTACTTTTATCAGTATTCCATTCATCATCAATTGCAGTAGTAAAGGTATGAAATTCCGTCACCTTGAAATTGGCAACATCTGATACCAACCCTTGCACTCTGTCAATTTCAATTTTACCATTTAAGCACTTCCTCAAATCAGAAGATACTGTTATCTGCGGATACTTAATAAGTTCGAGGAAATTTTTACTGTTATTTAATTTTGTAAGGTCTGTATAGGTATATACTTTTCTACTCATAATCTACACCAACCTCCTCAATTAATTTCGCCCACGACATTGGATTCTTCGACTCTTCCACTATGCATATGAGTGTATCAATGGCACGTGTCATACCAACATAGAGTACTCTAACGCCTTCTAAATTACCGCTCCTCACTTCATCTGCTTTAACATCATCGTAATATGTATTCTTCATTGGCAGATATTTATATCTGCGTTTCTGTTTTTCCTTATCTCCGGTATAATACCAACCAACTTTTTTCTCAATTGGATCTACTAGGAGTTCAGTCTGCGCCCAGCCTCCAAAGCTCTCATTTGTATAAGGCACAATTACTGTGTCAAACTCCAGTCCCTTTGATTTATGTACTGTCATACAAAGTACTGATGTATAATCATCCTTTGACTCTACCTTTGCTTCGCCTTCTGAACGATTCGTTGCAATATTAAGTTTCAGGAAGTTATATACATCATATAAACTAACCTTATCTCCACCCAAGTTGTTCTGCAATATTTCCATCAGTTTCTCGAGATTGGCTTGATATTGCCTTGCTCTGGTAAAAGTATCTGCATTAATTCTGCTCTCTTCCCACTCCTCCGCTTTTCTTTTTGCTTTATTGAGTGCAATAAAGTTATCAACGATAGATTCCTTATCCATCATGTCCTTAAACACAGACATAACCGGTCTTAAACGCAACTGTTTATGATAATTTTTCCATGAAGTTTGATTCAAAAAATGATCCAAATAATCACAAAGATTCTCATAATCTCCACCTAATCGCTCCATGGCATTTAAATCTAATGCTTCAACTTCTCCTGCATACGGAGTCAGCAAATAATTAAAAATATACTTCGGCTCATCACAGAACATAAATGATGAAACCATCATATAAAAATCTCTTACTGCCTCAGATATATAGAATGCGCCATCCCGCCTAACTGCTGCCGGAATTTTTGCTTTTCGGAGTATTCGTGCTAATTCGCTTAACTCTTTGTTTGATCTGGTTAGTAAAACAACTCTGTTCTTTTCATTTGGTTCCTTCTCAGACGCTTCAACTTTAGTTTTTAAAGACTCCAACTCCTGATTTACAATTGCCGCTAATTGCTCAGGGTCTGTATCCTTCGTCACGGAAGGAATCATTTTTATCTTTCCACTTTGTGGATTAAAAGGAACAACAGCCTTATCATATTGCAGTAATCCTTGCCTTGCCCAGGTAAAGAAATAGTCATCCATCCTGTTCAAAACACCTTTCGCAGTACGATAGTTATTGATGAGCGTAAATTCCCTTGCATCCTTTAGATTCAGTTCTCTCATGTCACGTCGAAGAAATTTAAATGCCTTATCTGTAGCTCCACGGAAACGATAAATACTTTGCTTAACATCGCCCACCACAAATAAAACCGTTCCAAATATTTTACTTAATAGACAAGACACCTTAATCTGCGATAAATCAGAATCCTGAAACTCGTCTATAAACAAATACTTCATTGAAAAGTCCGTTTCCGGTAAATCTCCACTCATTAATACTTCTTGTAAATCTCTCATAATATCATTTATGGAAATTGCTTCTTCCTGACGCTTTAACTCGAAAAATTGGTCGTCAAGCTTAGGTACTAATCCTTTGATTATATTATGAAAATTTTGGGACCCCTCATCTACAGGTTCTCCCCAATCCATTTCTAAAAGATCTCTGCGGGAAACACCTAACTGTGAGAACTTTCCCCAATAACTACTTACAATAGAGTTTGCTCTATAAAAAGGTACACCCAGCTGATTCGTAACATTTCTCTTTTCATCTATAATCTCATCTATCGCATCCTTAATCAGCTCTTTCTTTTCATACTCAAAGGTACGAATAGACAATCCTTTTGTAAAACTTTCGCCTATACCTAACTGCTTAAGCATATAATATGCGAAGCTATGAATAGTGGAGATATGCATCTGTGACTGTTCCTCAACCCAGCGCATATAACGCTTCTTTTTTGTAAGCGAATATCTTGTCAAAAAAGCATCCTGTAATCGATTACTCATCTGCTGCGCTGCATCATTTGTAAATGTAATCATAAACAACTCAGCAAGGCGTAAGTTAGGGTTTGTATGGAGTAAGTACATAATACGATCAATCATAACCGTGGTTTTACCTGTACCAGCAGAAGCTTGTACTACAATATGTTCGTCTGCTTTACAATGCTCCACCATATACTGCGCAGAATTGAACAATTTACAATCCTCAGCTATTTTATCAAATAACGCACTACTACCTTGTCCATCCACCAACACTCCTGATTCTGTCAAAGTCGTTACATATGCTTGCAGAAGAAATGGTTTTGCAAATCGCGAATGGCTCTGTTTCAGAGTAGCCACTTCCTCTTCTTTGCCGAACCACAATACTTTAATTCCGCAGAACAACCAATATCTAATTTTATCTTCATACTCTGCTAATGGCTGATTGCAAAGTAATATTGAGTACTTTGGATCCATACGGAACCTCCTTAGTTAGAATATGCAATATCCGTACATGGGTAATGGATATAAAATAAGCCGCCTTCCTTGAACTCCTTCAACTTAAAATAGATGATCATACCTTCCTTGGGACTTTGCCACCCATCTTCTCCGTTAACATGAATGAACCGTGAGTTAAACACCATCAATCTGGAATTGGATACACTTTCGGATGCAACCCTTACAAGTCCATCCTCCTGCACATATTTGACCTTTCCCAAAATCCAGTACTCTTTTAGATAGTTCATAACTTCTTCAACCACATAGCCAGCAACAACTAACTCAGAAATAAATCGGTCTACATTTATCTCTGCACGAAGTTTTGTATTCATATATACATATACAATTCGCGAGAGTGACAGCTTACTCGAAATCATTTTTGTTACGAGTTCTAGAATTTTAGGTGAAGGATCCTGTTGCGCATAATGCTTATTCACTTTAAGTCTGTAAATATTGTTTGTACACTGCTCCATGATTTCCTTAAGCGCATCTTCTTCTGCCTCAGGAATAGCAATCGCAATCTCTACTATATCTGATACAGACATCCCCAACGACTTTCTTTCTTCACGACGAATCTGTCCGTAATCACAGAGCAAACTCTCATATTCTTTTGAATAACTGTCTCTAGCAAGAATTACTTTAAGACACTGTTTCACAACTAATTTGGTCGGCACCTCTGTATGCTCTTTCAAGAATGCAATCACCTTTTCAGGCTCACCACCTAAACACTCCTCTATATACATCTCTATAGATGTAACGGAATTGAGTCTTAACAGAATTTCATCTTTACTAATATCCTTAAACCAATTCTCATAATCCACTTCCAAATTCCATTCAGACATAATTAGGTCAAATTTATTTAATTCTTCTGCCGCAACCAAATCCTCCACAATAGTCTTAAAGTCTATTGTCTTCTTCAAAACATTTACTGTATCTAGATCCAAATGTCCCACAATCTTACGTAATTGCCTTTCTGGATAAACGGCCATGAGAAAACGTAACAATTTTGTATGATACTCTGGCGAAGCATGAGCTATCATTTCTTTAAAATAAACAGCTTCTTTATATTTATTCATTTCTTTTGTCAATTCTTCATAGCAACTCATGGACAAAGCTGTGTTTTCTGAATCTATTGCTCCTACAAACGTTTGATAATAGGGGTTCTCTGCATCAAAGAACTTATCAGGCTTCTCCTCAATATCTCCGACAGTACTTATGTTCTCCTCCGTCTCCCCCTCCTGATTGTCTATGGACGGACTATCGTCAGTAACACCACTCTTTTCCATAAGTTCTCTAAACTTAACAATTGCTCTAGCAACATGATTTCTCAGAATAGTCTGTTTTCCTTTTGCCTTTAATCCCTCAGCATCTTTTGGAAGCATCGCCTTAAACTGACCTACAGTTTTAATTCCATTATTTTGAAGAAGTGCAAAAGCTTGTTCTGTCAAATCTGTAGACAAATATTTCTTTAATTCTCTTATAGGCCATCCATCAACTG
The DNA here is from genome assembly GCA_045125095.1 of Lachnospiraceae bacterium. Lineage (GTDB taxonomy): Bacteria > Bacillota > Clostridia > Lachnospirales > Lachnospiraceae > JBGVMW01. The sequence continues at coordinate 10,724 of JBGVMW010000209.1, read as the reverse complement.
CCGGATCTCCAAAATTACTTTCTTCCAGACTTATAACAGCAGCTATATTGTTGCTCTGTTCTAACTCGGCCTGTACAGCTGTTTGCGGCTTGGCAAGTACAACGTTGGACTGTAAATTTAAGATTCCACCATTTTTTTCATATTTCTCAACCCATCTTTCAAGGCTTTTCCTATATATCTCATGTTCCTTGATAAAGTTCTCTCCAGTAATTGCTTTAATATTCTGTGCTAGGGAAGTTAATCGGAAAACTCCATCATCACTAATAATCACTGTATCCCACTCTGAATACTTAAGTGCAACAGAAAGAATCTGATTGTCAGGCACATTTTTATCGAGTTCCTCCGGTAGCAAATCCAGTTCAGCATTTTCAATCATGAATCTCACTTTGTTATTCTGATTAAATAATTTCAGATATTTTCTCTCGATATCATACGCCAACCTTGCTGCAGTTCTGGACAATTCCGGACTATACTTTGAGTTTCTCATATCCTTTATTTTACCAAGTTCATCAATAACCTTCGTTGGGATACGAACAAACTCATCATCATTAAAATACAATAGTAATTCTGGATAATGCATCAGTGCGCAAGTATCAATTATATACATTTTCTGTCTGGATATTTCTTCTACAGTACCTTTCTTTTGTGTTTTGGAAACAATAGCTTTTGTTTCCTCCTTCATCATCCAGTTCACTTTTTCTTTAATTACATCAATATTATTAAAGAAGTTATCCGCCTTCTCGACACTAATATTTCTTAGTTCTGTATAGACATTTATGCCTCGTTTCAGTAATTCAGCATTCTTTGCTTGGATTGCTGCCGCATAGGATTGAATCAGCGCGACATCGGCACAATTCTCAATAGCTTTCTCAACTTCTTCCGCATATGACTTTTCAAACAACTTAAGTCCTGATACAAGGAATTCAAGTTCCTTAATTGCCTGTACATATTCATTGAAAAATCTATCCAATTCAAATAATTCCGGCAACCTTGTGTATTTATCTTCCAGAATAACCTTTAATGTGTCTATTATGAGTTCTCTCGTATATAACCCCGAAATCAAATCATCATAAATAAGTGCATCTGCATGTGATTTGATTCCAACAGATTGAAGCAACACAAATAACTCATTATAGTTTTTAGGCGTCTCTGTCCTACTAATGATTTTCTGTAAAATATATTTCTGTGTTTCAGATCCTGAAGATATACAGTTAAGCTGTGCAATCTCAGATAACCTATCTAAAATATCTCCTGTTTCCAAAGATTCATATTTAGCCCAAAGATTCTCACCAAAATCATCAAGTTTAATCATCTCTGTGTCAAGCAACTGGCAAAACTTCGCAATAACTCTCAAATCTTCAACAATCTGATTGCCTGACACATTATCCCAATGTTTCTTCAAAAGCTTCTCAGCCTTATCTTCACTATGCGCCCACAAACGCAGGGTATATAACGCTAGATAACTCAGTTCTTCTCTATAATTATCCTGAATAATTTTTTCTAACCAATCTAAAAGTGTATGTCCACCAATTTTAATCTGCTTATCTTCAAACGCAATAGGCACGATAATTTCTGTCCCATCATAATCATATCTATTCTTGCAGAAACTAACACTTTCATTTTTTTCATTAACTGCGACGCAACCTGCCACCTCAAATTGAAATGGCAACTGCACAAACGTTGACTCATTGCCCTTCTCAATACCAAGTTCCTTACTATTCCAAAGAAAAATAGTTTTATGTCTAAAGGCGCTTGTAGTTTGCTTGTACCAAGAATAAGCTTCTCCCTCCATACCAATAACACTACCGTTTCGGCTAACATCAAGAAATGCTTCCTTCATTTTCTTTCCTGAACCCAAAATCATCTGGGGTTGTGTTTCTTCGAACCATACAAGTTGCGACATTTTGTTAACAGGAATTTCTTTCGTAAATAGCAACTCGGTAACTAATGACTTAACTGACTCTTCCTTTATCACCGGGCTGGTAGTGACATATCCCTGTGCATCCACATCTACTGCCATCTTAATAAAATCGTCCCAATCCTGAGCTGCCAAACACTCTATTGACTCAATTCTAAGCTTCGAAGCAACAAACTTACCTCTTCCAACAAGTCCCTTATGCAGAGCTTTGGTTATTTTTTCTTCAGGGAACATTGTTTCATAGTCCGATTCCGTACCAAACTCAATTGCACCCTTTACACTCTCTTTGCCTCCAACAAACTGGTTCATTTTTTCAGACAATGGATTGTAATATATATCCAATGGAAGTTCCTTCTTTTCTCCTGGAAACAATCCATCCTCTGCCATTCTACGTCCTTTATCAGTAAGTCGAATTTGAGAAAACATTAAACTTGAATAATCAAAAACTGGTCCCACATCAAGTTGTATAGCCTGCTCTTTCATTAAGCTTTCAATACATGGTTTTATCAAAATCTCACTACTTGTCAGCTGAAATACTTCCTCAAAAACATACTTCAGAGTCTTTGTTGCTGTCTGGGAATTTCCTTTAAACTTTGCAGCGCAATTTACAATCAACCATTCCATTGTCGTAAGTCTTCTGGTTGATACACATTGCACCTTAACCTTATACATTTTTCCAGGCACTTTTATGTAGTCTTCTGAAATAATCACGCTTCAAGATCTCCCTTCTTACTTAATTTTTCGAAAATCGTCTCTGTAACATTGTCTGGAATAACATCCTCACAACTATACAAGGTTCCCTTCATATCCATCATCTCAATGATATTCTTATAAACCATTACTGTTTTCTCTTCACCATTATTCATATCAGTTAGAACAACAGGCTGCGGCGCATACATATCTTTTGCACCAACAATAATCAACAAATTCTGTGCTCTTGAAAAAGCAACATTAATTCTTTGAAATGCTGCAATGTGAGAATCAGTGTTATGCCTTGCATTCTTGACATTACGAACTAAGCTTACGATAATAATCTCCTTTTCCTTACCCTGGAATCTATCAACTGTATTAATCTCAACATCTATAGCATGGAAGGATTCATTCTTTACCATTGTTCTGAGTGTAGACACCTGATCATAGTAAAAACTTATAACTCCAACAGAAACTGGTGATTTTCCTGAACGTTGGTTCGCATATTCAACCTCCATCTTTTTAAGCATTTCTATAATAGTATATGCTTCAAAGATATTTTCAGCTGAGGTACTTCCCGCCTTTCTTTGCTCATATATCTCCACTCCATCCAAGGTCGATGAATCAAACCAATATGCGTGCCTATCAGGAATAATCATTGCAGTTCCGCTTGTAGAATGAATAAACAAATCATGAGACTTTCGTCCATCTTCATACTTTCCTTCATTTCCATCCTTCAAATAACCATCATAGAAGAGATTAACAATATCCATTATATCCTTATGCATTCTGTACTGATAAATTAATGTCTCCTTTATATCTGCTTTTCCATGCTCAAAATATTGCTGAAACAACGAAGCTGTAACCATTGATTTATATTTCTCAAAATCAGCCATTGTTAATTCAACAATCACATTATCATCATTAGCCTTAATGAGCTCTTCCTGTTGCTGTGCGACTTCCTGATAAGTCTTTTCATGTTCATTAAACAGAGGCGGCAACTGTCTATGATCTCCCACCAAAACAATCTTTCGCCCCCTTAACATAGGAATGAGCAATTCCGGAGGAGTAGCCTTACTTACTTCATCAATGATAACAAGATCAAAATCATCAAAGCCTGCTTCGTTTAATGTTCTGGCGTTCTCTGTACAAGAAACACCAACCACATTACATCCGTTAATGAAAGTCTTCAAGAACAAATCTTTCTCCTGTGCATAATCAGGAATATCTTCTACCCAGTCTGTAAACTTCTTAAAAATCTCTTCCCACTCATCTCGATCTATTCCTGCATCATCATCAACTTCCTCTTTTCTTGATGCTATCTGTTCTTCGAAATTTTCTCTATCTGCATTATACTTTTGAAGTATTCTCTGAATAGCTTCCTTATCCGCCAACTGACGTGCTTCAATTAATAATTTTTCATCTTCGAGCGTCTTTATTCTATTTTCCTGGTCTGCATTCTCAATTTCCATCTGCTCCTGTTGCTTATTAATGATTTGAATTAATTCACCCGTCTTTTGAAGAATCATCACTCCCAAAGTACTTAATATTTCTTCAGACTCTCGAATAATGTTGCGCATAGAATCCCTATTAGAAATAATTTGCTCTCTTTCGGATATATCTTGTCCAAACAAAACTTTTTCTGAATCCGATACACTTGCTCCTGAAGCAGAAAATTTCGCAATTTGCTCATTAATCGCTTTCCACTCTGTCATATCATCAGGATTCATGTCCCTCAGAACTTTTTCTTTAAGCTCCTGCTCTTTTATTCTAAGAAGCTCTAATTCTTCAGAATCTCCTCCAAATTCTACTTCACTATCCAGTTTGTCACCAAGCTTATTAATTCTTCTAACATTAACAATTACATGTTTTAAAATATCATTAGCTTTACCAATCCCCGATATATCGTTCAGCTGCTCCTCGTTGATACCCACACGAGTAAGCCATATTCCATGCTCCTGCAATTTCATAATAGCCGGATAGATTTCTTTCCACAATACGTTTACACTCTCTTTACCCAGTGCAAGCTCTAAGTCTTCTATTCCATTGTTTATATATGCTTTGAGCATAGCAAGGCTAGCCCTCTCCATCTTAAGCGCACTTTGTTTCATAAAGCTTTGTTCTGATGAACATTCACGTTTAGCTGTTTCAAGTTCACTCGCTTTTGCTAAGGCCTGTCTTTCTAAACCGTATAATTCTGTTTCTAATGCCTCTACTCTTGCATAATCATTATCGCAAGCTTCTATAATAGCATCAGCATCTCTCCATATATGCAAATACTTTCTATCAAGATAATCAACCATCGATTCGTAGAAAGATTCTAAAACGTGTTCTTCTGTAATATTATTCACGGATGAATCTATCTTTCTAGAACTACCAAGTCGTATTGCTCGAATTTTAGGATTGGAAATAAGTCTTTCCAGTGCATTGTCCACCGCAAGGTTTGCTTGCGATGATACTAGTACTCGCTTATTCCGTATTACCGCCTGATAAATCGCCTCTGCAATTACTGTTGTTTTACCAGTACCGGGAGGTCCCTGAATTAGACATACATCAGGCGTTGACAGTATCTTTTCTACTGCAAGCTTCTGACGCTCATTTATATCAGGATTTTGCCAATAGGTAATCTCTTCTAGCGATTCTGGCAATCTAGCCTTAGATATATCAAACAACCATCTATCAAGTCCTTGAGACGCTGCTTTACCCTTTGCTAAATCAAATACTGCATTCTTCAGCCTCCTAAGTAACGCGAAATCGCCAATCTGCGAAGTTGCGAGATATCCGTCCCCATAAAACTCAGCCGCCAAAATTTGTTCCAAATTATCTGGTAAGTTTCCTGTTCTTCTAATATTTCTATCTATCAGTTCAAAAGCACTATTTGATAATTCAAAGATAAGTTCTACGTAATACGGTTCGAAATAATTTCTGCTTATTCCTCCAAGCAAAAAACTAATATCCGGGTTTTCTTCTTGTCCAGTGTATTTCTTGAAATACTCTCTCTCCCGATCCCAAGATCTATCTATTGAATCCCTTGTATAATGTTCCCCTTCACCTACAAAAACAAGTTCAACACCAGTTTCATTCTTATAAGCCATTTCATCATGATTAAAATAAAACATCCACTGATCTGAAGAATACACATTGGAAAAAGCTGATACCTCATTTCTTCTAAGTGCTTTCCTAAATCTCTTGAATGTTTCCTCACCCTCCGTTACTGCAAGAATAGACATCTGGCGTTCTTCAACATTAAAGCGTACGCCAATGTACTTAATTCCTTCTATTCTCATCTCGGCAAGCTGACGTTTCCAATCAAGGTAAGCACTCCAGTCTGCTAATTCTCCCTTTAATTCCTCCGGATGTTCCGCCGCACCTATTGCCTTATCCCAAAGTGCATTAGGATGATTAGGACCATCATAAAGAAACACGTAAGTTTCTTCAGAATCATCCTTTTTAAGAACCGGGCTTTGAATAACACGCATTTCATCAATAATTAACTCGCCACCACTTAATCTTCCAGCAAAAGCTATATAAGTATTCTCTGGCAATCTCATTTTCAAGAAACTACTATTTTGATTGTAAATCTCTACTCTTTTAACAACATGCCCGTTCATGCCCAAAAATGAAGCATTTCTAACCACACATTTCTGACTAATATTAGATGGAAAAATCTTTTTAACAAACTCATTTATGTCATGAAAAGTTCCTAATGGAGGGTACTCGACCAATAAATGAGCTAACGATGCCATAAGCTTTGCATCTGCTTCCCCCTTCTTAAACATATGAATCCGCACTTCATTCGTAGCATGTATAGAAGATGATTTTTGATGGCTGGTTACCCCATGAAGATTTGACTGTGCTGGCTTTCCAAATATGCTATCTTCCATTAGCTTTTTGAACGCAGTATTTGTTTTTGGAGCAGCTTTAGGAACTGTGGACGGCTTTTCATCAAAAACCTTCGAATCTGTTGTAAATATTTTTTCTCCAGTAGTGGCAGCTGTTTTTCCTGTATTTAATGTACCTTCTCTCTTACCATTTGAGTTAAAATAATATCTGTGGCATTCCTGACAATGAAAAACAGGAACCGGTTCATGTTCTGCAGAATATAGATTTTTTACTGTCTGTGTTGTCTCCATACATTTAGTGGTATGAATAGGACAAAACATATACTTCTTTGCCATAGGACTAATCCCCTTTATTGTATCTCTAATTATTTATCGCCATCTCGTAGATTCCCTGAAGATAGCTTCCATCGCCATCCTCGTCTAACAGATACCTGTCTTTTCCAATCCAATAACGACGTTCCGTAGAAGCCACTTCGTTTTCTCCGAAGTCTCTAAATCCACCCAACAACTCATACATAGTATTGCCCGATGCATCTTGATATTTGGAAAGCAATATCTCCACAAAACCTCTGTAGCTAAGTTCTGGTTGCTTCTCTAAAAAATCTGCTACCAAATGAAAGCTTATTACATTATCTCCGTATTCACCAAACTCATAGCTTTCAAGGTTTCTGAGCAATAAGTTGTTAAGTATTTTTCTTTTGTGAACTAAATCTAATCCTAATACACTCACGCTACTGTAGCCAATTGCATTTGCCAACATTTCCACAAACATAAATGTCTTTTCCATATCTGTGAGAATCATTTCCTGAGCATCCTGTGTATTTTCGTCAGTCTGCATACATTTTTCACATTCATCTATAATAGGCGGCAAATATATCTTCTGCTCTAACGCTAAAATGAACATATTTATTTCTAAACTAAATCCTGCATAAAACCAGTTAGGTCTTCCCTCGTCGTCAGGAATGTTTCTTTTTTCTGCTATAAACTCAACCCCAAAATCTTCCTCTGAAGACTCTTCTTCGGAGCTGATTTCTAACGAATCCTCAAATTCCAAAGTATCTTCATCATCCTCACCAAAGATAACTACTTCCTGTGAAGTCCTCTCCGTAGAATATGCAGTATTATCTGATACATTTTCCAAAGAGAACTCTGATAAATTAGCACTTTCTAAGCTTTCATTTATCTTCTCCGTGAAACCATGTGCCCTATATCCGATATATGCACCCACAAATACATAAGCTGTTGTTTCTCCATACTGTGTTCCACCATATCCCCATCCGTAACCAGAGCGATTAGAACTGTTCTGTGCTCTGAATAAATACGGGGTGTCAAATCTAAATTCTTCAGCTTTATTTTTATATTGTTCTACACTATCCTTTGAAAGCTGTTTTCTTAAGAAACTATACAATTCTCGAGTTTGTCCCTGTTTCAATTCTGTGAAGGTAATATTTCCAACATACCTGTAATCCTTGCTTCTCTCCACCACAAGACTTAAATATTCATAACTCCCATCAATATTAAGATATACAATATTTCTTAACACCAATTGTACATATGCTATGCCTTTTCCAAATCCCTCAAAGCGATCCATGAGATTCACGGTTCTTGTATCATCATAGATGCCTACTTCAAGAAGTTTCCTTATTTCTTTTTCACTCATGAATTCTCCAATCTGATTTTATCAATCTTTAATACTTAATATTGTGTCTCAACAAAAAAACTGAATGCAATCTTAATACCTCTTATCAGTTTTTATCCCCCATCAGCCCCTCATTTCCCCCTCTGCGGGAACCAAATCCATAATATCGCCGATATTACATTCCAACGTTTTACATACTTTCATCAACACGTCCATACTGACGGTCTCGCCCTTCGACATTTTTGTAACTGAGGCCCAACTAATACCAGCCTGGGATTGTAAATCTTTTTTCTTCATATCTTTGTCAATTAAGATTTTCCATAATTTTTTATAACTTACTTCCATACACTATGCCTCTTCATTTTTGTGAAACTTATCAATAATTTCCATGATTTTTGCCTAAAACATTAGCACATATTAACATATTACCACAAGTCATCTCAAAAATAAAGAATTAACCTGAATTATTCACCGTACAACGGTGAATAATTCAGGCCAAATAATGATTTAATAGCTCTTCACTGTTCAAAATTTTTTCTTTTATTTTATATAAAAACTTTAGTAGAATGTTGGTTATTATAAAAATAAGCATATAGCCTACAAACAATACATAAGTAACTTTTTTATCTATTTTCCAAATAAAGTATACACTAAAAACAATGGTAGGAAGTAGGTCTCGAATCAAACGCAACCAGAAATGGAATAATACATTTCTTCCTGCTGTTGAACCATTCTCAATCCTTTGAACAAGTTTGCCCGTACCTATTTTCTGGTATTCTGTGTAATCAATTGTACTTATTTTTCTAAGGGACAAAAGCTTAAAATCCAGATAAATACCATGTTCCAATTTCTTTTCAGGATAATTATCTAGATAATTCATACAATAATTTACCAGTAAAATAAAACCATATGTTGCAACTCCTGCAAATGCAAGTGTTCTATCAGCCAATCCATCAATGACCTTTTGGAAATAGTCAGCCTTGTAATTAGCCATAAATGCATTAAATATACCTAGCCCAATGTAGACTAATACCCATATTCTGTTTTTCTTTAATATTTCTTTTATATAACGCATAACTGTACTCCTTTATAGATTGTATTTCAAGCATTAGGACAGTACAGTCAACGACTGCTAGCAAGTTTCTTTTAACCTCAGCACAATCTGCCAACAGTTTACATCAACTGTACTGAGTAGTTATCTCGGATATATTTCATATCGTTCTCACCTCTTTCAAATAGAGTACTTCCATTAATTTTATCACATCAAGTCCCAATATTCTATCGTCATTTCACCAAAAGATTCAATTCACCATATCTCTAAACAATCAATCGCATCCACCCATGCCTGCATTTCTTCATCTAGAGCAAGTCGAGCATATTCAAGTGGCTCATCTATTGCCAATGCGTTAAGCGAATTCTGTGAGCAAGGAGTGGTTTTCAAACCATCCTCTGCCTTGTTACAATCAATCCGCAATATGTAATTCTCAAATGTGGTTACATCAATACTATTCGTAATAGGGTTATACTCCGCATATATCAATCTCATCTTATCCATCCTTTCTTGAAAATGTATTATAAGCATTTCATCCAGTCCCAATCATCATTTTCATAATTTGTTATGAGTTGTTACCAGATTTTATTTCCCTTATTTTTTCCCTTATGAGGGTTCGAAAACAAGGGGAGAACGATATAACACGATACAAGATGTAATGGAAAGGACACCGGTAAAAAGTTTAGTGTTTCCAAAGGTTTGACAAGATTTCTATAACAAAATATAACAGTTATTAAATCCCATAAATTTCGTCATTTGAGAACTGAAAGTTTCACGTTCTCTTTCACCCTTTTCGGCTATACCGAAAATCACATTTCTCGCATCCTTCCGCAATTGTTATTGTTCTCTCAAGCTTCATTCCCATAATATCTGCCAACACATAATCTAATCTGCATAAGTACTGAGCTAATTCAAAACAGCCTTCATCTTTACACAGTTTACATACTCCACATTCTAAATAGTCATAACCCAATATATAATTGTCTGTTTCACCTAAAATATCAACTACCCAATCATTTTCGTATTTACGCTGATGTGACTCCTTTGACCATTTTAATCTGCCCGGTAGCTTTTTCTTATCAAGATAGCTCTCGGCATCACCTAATGCTTTATGAAACAACTTGCTGCTGTACAAACCATTTTTGAACAGTTGATAATTGTCTTCTGCTGATATTCCAGTCTTACGATTAAGAGCTATAAAGTATGCAGCCATACAATATGCACTTATTAACCGCGATTTTCCTATATCCTTTGCATTTACAATAATCCTACGGTATTCTTTGCTAATTTCTTTGTACTTCTGTTTTCCAAATTGATTACTTATCAACTTTTTGCATGAAGAACCATAAAACCAACCATAAAGCCTTGTGTTAAAATTCTCCTTCATAAAAACCTCCCTTAACTTGATATTAAAGAATCTTAGTAAAATTCAAATTTGTTCCATTTGTTACAGCAAATTATAGCTATTATATCAAACAACATAACGGCACAATATGCCATCAGTTATTATATCGCCTCCACTACATTCATAAGGAATTTCTTTTTCATCTTTAAAACCGAGCTTATGTAATACATTTGCTGAGC
>JBGVMW010000208.1:0-2589 GCA_045125095.1 Lachnospiraceae bacterium | reverse complement strand
TCGGTACTGCGGCAAATATGCATCTTCTCCCAATGTAACAATGATACCACCCAGATCCATTTCTTTCTGCAGATCCATGATGATGGTCTGTGATGAGAATGGAGAAAATGGTACCCAGCAAGTATCATAATTTTTATCAACCAAATTATCCTTTGTGTCTGTTAAAACACCGTCTGCTGAATAGATTGCACCACTTGAACACTTAACGGTCGGAGTTTGTACAGTTCCTGAAAATTCAGGTAATTCTTCATACTCCTCATGCGGCTCTTCATACTTATAAATCTCTACTTCCGTAAATGTCGCCCAGTCCTTGCTATCACCAGTAAATTCAATTTTCACATACTGATATTCCACTTCATCAATGACCATCGAAAAATCAAGACCGCCGCTCAACGGAAGTTCATAAATTGTGGTCCAGCCGGCAGCCTTCTCTGCTGCATTCCATGCGGAAAGTTCATTGGAACCATAAAGAGTCAGTTTTACACCTGTTATCGCCGCTTTCATTTGAACGTCTACATGATCAAATGCCTGTTTTGTTCCCAAGTCGTAGACTATCCACTGCGGATAAGACCCACTTGTCGCACACCAATAGCTGCTTTCATCACCATCGTTGCTTTTATCCGCTTCATAAGAAACTCCAGTATTAGCGTCAACATTACCTGTGCTGGCTTTTGCACCTACACCGAGTGCAAGATTTTTCTGTTCAAACGTATCTTCATCCACGTCAATCACTTCATACGCTTCTTCCGTCTCATAATCTCCCAGGTCTTTGCATGTAACCAAAATCGCCCAGTCTCCGGTGGTCGGTTTTTCTGGAATCACGTATTTGCCATCTGCAGTAATTTCCACATTTTCAATATCTATGAATTTACCAGTCAGCGGATTATACCAGCGTGCTGTATAGTTTTTATCTGCATTCAATCCATAGAATTCACCCGTAGAAAGATCACTATTGTAGAAATATCCAACATAAGTACTTCCATCATCTTTAGAAGAAACTAGTATAGATGTTTTTAAATAAGTGGACTATATTCTTGTCGTGTAGTATAATGTTCTTATTAGATGAAAAGGAGCATTATTTTATGGGAAAGAAAGCATCCACCATTACTCTTAGCACAGACGACCGTTCGTATCTTGAAGCACAAACCCGTGCCAGAACCATTCAGGCACAGACCGTAACTCGTGCGCGGATTCTGTTGCTCAAAGCGGATGGTATTTCAATTGATGATATTGCAGATAAAGTAGGTATGAACCGCAAAAGTGTCATGCTATGCATCAATAAATACCTTGAAGGTGGCGTTGAAAACGCCCTGTTTGATGCACCTGGTCGTGGCAGAAATGCTGAGATAACCGATGACGAAAAAGCATGGATAATAAATATAGCCTGCCAAAAGCCGGTCAATCTCGGTTATTCTGCAGAAGTATGGACAAGAGCTCTTCTCACAAAACATATCAATAAATTTGCAGAAGATGCCGGTCATACAAGGTTATCAACAATCAGTCAGTCAAAGGTTCGCACAATACTTGAAGAGGCAGATATTAAGCCTAATAAAATAGCCTATTATTGCGAAAATCGCGATCCCAATTTCGACCAGAAAATGCACAATGTTCTATTGGTATATAAACAGTTGTCTTTGCAGTTTGATGAAAAAGGACAGTTAATCCCATTTAAGGAAGATGAACAGGTTGTTCATGTGCTTTCTTATGACGAAAAACCTGGAATACAGGCAATTGCTAATACGTCAGAAGACCTTTCACCGGATAAAAAACACAAGACTTTTAGCCGTGATTATGAATACAAACGTCTTGGAACCGTTTCTCTGCTTGCCGGAATAGATTTACAGACAGGAGAAGCCATTCCGCTTGTAAGGGATAAACACAGCAGCAAGGAATACATAGAATTCCTTAAATTGCTTGACACCAAATATCCAAAAAAGGACAAGATTCGTCTGGTACTGGATAATCTGAAAGTTCATTCCTCTTTGGAAACAAGAAAATATCTTGCAACTGTACCTGGGCGATTTGAATTTGTATTTACCCCAAAACATGGTTCGTGGCTGAACCTTATCGAAGGGTTCTTTAGCAAACTTACCCGCCAGTCCTTGAAAGGTATTCGTGTAAAAACGAAAGAGGAACTGGTTCAGCGTATATATAAATATTTTGACGAAATAAATGAGGATCCTGTCATTTATCACTGGAAATACAAGTTGGAAGAGATTGACTCAAGCGAAGCATTAGTCGTTGATACATTACCCTTGAAAAGTCCAGTTAATTAATAACGGTTATACTAGTTTTTCTAGGCATGTCAATATTTTTACTCAAAAAAGGATTGGTGAATCCACCAATCCTTTCAAACTCAAAACTTATTATTAATTAGCAATATTTCCCATAGTAGAAATATTAAATTCTATTATTTCCCGATCCAAATTGCTAATGTAATTATTAATGTAAATATTGCCAAAATAAAATATATGCTTGCCGAAACAAAATTTATTTCTGATTATGCAGCCATTATTTTAACCGGATATTCAGAATTTGAATATGCAAGAGAAGCAATCCGCCTCGGAATCTCCAGCTATGTGTTAAAGC
>JBGVMW010000207.1:0-4123 GCA_045125095.1 Lachnospiraceae bacterium | reverse complement strand
TGGAGCTAGTGACCTGACTCGAACAGGCGACCTTCTCATTACGAGCGCGCGCTAAAGCATTCGGCAGCTTCCCGTAACTTGCGGAAAGTGCTTGTATTGCAAGCACTTTTCCGATTCCCAGCTTTTGTGTCATCCCGTCTTATGGGGTATCATTAAGCCATTTTTGAGAAAAAATAACGCCTAATTAACGCCAAGTTTCCGCCAAGTGCTGTTTCCGAAAAGGTTGCCGGTACTGACAGGCTTGACATTCCCAACTTTTAAGGAAGGATTCGGGCTTGTTTTTCTCAGGTTCAAAAAACAGCAATTCCGAACTTTTACGGAATCTTTTAAGATAATCCCATATTCGTTGCTTCTGAATAATCCGTTGCCTTCTCTATAAATACAACAGCAGTATTACTTTTTTGATTATACCCTCTGTCACAGTTAATTTCAAGATGAATTTAGCACCCGGTTGGGTGCTTTTTCATATACACTCTTAAGAAAGGAGCCGCGCATTATCCCTCGCCACCCCCCTGAATCTATAGACAGCATCGTTTACCAGTCAATCAACTGATACTTTTCTATTCAGATTCCTCTGTTAACAAGCAAAATATACCCTCTTATGGATGAAAATAACACAAAAGCTCCCAGGTAGCCGCCTGTCCTTTTCTAGCCAAGCGGCTACCTCTCAAAACTTAAAAACGCAAATGTATTTCTCTTGTACTGTATTGCTTAAGGATCATTCTCTTTTCTCGTTTTCGGAGATAATTGAAAAAAGCTCCTCAACTAAGCCATACACATCGGATGTAAACAAGTCTTTTTGGGTCATTGCCTTAAGGATCGTTCTTTTTATTACATTTCTGAAATTATAGGAATCACCCTTTGCAAATGCATATGTATTGTATGGAGATTTCAATGCAATGTACAAGACTCGAATCGCTTCAGAGTTCGTAGAAATATTGGAATAACCATCTGCATTGGCTTCGTGGCAGAGTATGAGTGCTCTTGTGTACATTACATGAGCAATAGAGATTGCTATTTTTTCGTTGATTTGCTGTGAATAGCGGCGCTCAAATACCTGCAGAGCAACACCTGCATCACGGAATCCTTGTTCGAGAAATTTTTTCCGCGCAGAAACATCTTTTGTTTTGCATGCCATTTTAATTCTACATTTTGCTCTTTGATGCATATAATTGGGATCTGAAGATAAGTCATCATTAAGGCTATCATATATCTTTTGAATCAACTCTGTCCCTGCATATCCATATGAGCAGAAAATCCGATTTATATTATCGAACATAATATACTCTTTGTATGTGGCATCTTTTTTATTATACTCTAGATTTGGTGGCCCTTCATGTGCAATTATTCTTCCAACAATATATTTATATGCTTGTGCAATCTTCTGGTGATTCCGTTCATACTTTGCAAATTCTCCTAATTTTCTGTACAGCCAAAATTCAGCGTTCAGAACATATTTGGCTGGGGAATTATCAACATCATCTTTTTCAAATGACCATGTTGATTCACGTTCAATTAATGGAGCAGTTGCTTTCTGCTGGTACTCAATTTCGGAAGCAATATCTAATTGAACTACTCTTGCCGAATACAGTTTCTTTTCTGTTGCCAATGCAATTAAGGCTGCAATTTCTTTTATATCTTTCAAACGCGGCGTAAGGGAATAAAACTTGTTACGCTCTCTCAATGTCTCACTGACAGTAATAATATTATCAACGATTGTTTTTTCAGAATAAAATACGCCAGCGCCAACTGCAGTTAATAAAGGATTTAGACGCACAAGTTCAGGCTGTGAAAATTTTTTTCCAAGCGGTATTGGCTGCAATTCAGAAAGATTTGGCACGCCTCTATATTCCAGTAGTTGAAAAGTATTTGCTAGGTCCCTATTGCTTTTTTCTGCAAAAACTAGCACATGGGTTCCGTTACCAATCAATATATCCCGAGACAATATCAATTTTTCAATCTGGTCATTAGAAAAGGATTTGCAATCTGCTATGACCACACAGTTCTGTTTCTCAAGCAGTAAAGAGAAGGCATCCTCAGTTATCCTATCTTTAGATTCAAAAATAAAGACCTCGCGATCTCGAATACGACTAGCTATGTCAATTGCTACATAAGAACTACCACTACAGCCACTAGCCAATACAAATTGAAGCGGGGTTTTGTCTACCTTTTCAAAAATCAAACCAGTAATATCTCTATGAATATAAAAATATGGAAATGTTATTTTCCTATCCTTTCCAAGCAAACTCTTCCCATACAACAGATATGCCTTATTTTTATCATAATCCGATGAAAGATGCGTTACATCACCGCTTTGGAATGGCGTCAGATCATCAACTTGGATTTTGGCCGCCTCTTCACTAGCCTTGAGTAATCCATCATAAATTTCATCATAGGTATTAAACAGAACGCAATGTGTGATACCATATTGCTCTAATTGGATTTGCTCCAACACTTCAGGTTCCTGAGTTGTGCAATAGTATCTAGCTGATGTGTTATCTACCTCATTTGTCGAAGAACAGAACATAATATCTATCTCATCGGACAAACTACAACCGATAAAAATGATATTTTGGAATTGCATATCATGACTCAGCTTGTCAAGTAACGATACATTTTCTCTTAAACTTTTAATATACTGTTCTTGTGTAAAAATTTCACTTTTCGAGTCTGTATATGCTAGCATTTCCGCAACATCACCATGCAATTTGATTACACATTTCTTTCCAGCAAAAATACTATCAGATACATGACGATTGGCATATATCACGAAGTTATAAACACTATTATTCTCAATACCATCGTCAATGTTCAAGGTGTAGATATATGGCCAGTTAATGGTCAAAAAATCTTTTTTCAACTCGTCAAGCTGTACTCCTGTAAAATTATCAAACAAATACGCTTTCCTTTCTTCGAGCGGTATTACTCTATTATAAGCTGAGGATACCTTTGAGAAAGACTCTTTAAGAAAGGCATCCCCTTTCTCTCGTGACAGCTTCAGTTTTCTAGAGACTTCATTGCCCATATGTATTTTATAGTCTTCTCCAGAAGGTACTTTACCTTTAATACTTTCACACTTCCGAGTGAAACCTGAACCAATAACAGGAATTAGCATTTTTCTTTGAAAATTCTTTACTAACTCTGCTTGTATTTCACAAAATTTCACTATTTTCATATGTGCCACCTCTTTCTTTGAATAAAAAGTGCATTTATATACTTATTTCTAAGTATACCACAAAATACAAAAAAATAACAGAGATTTCTTGGAATTTCCCCATAATATCTTCAATACAAAGCCATCGCATTCATAACATGCTTTTATATTATATGAAATGGTGAAACCCGATCCCTCCATACTTCCCTAAATGATTAAAGCACCCGGTTGGGTGCTTTTTTCATATACACTCTTACGAAAGGAGCCTCGCTTTATCCCTCGCAAATCCCCTGAATCGATAGGTAGCATCTACAGCATCCCCATAGATCAGCTCCATCCTCATCCGGACAATCCCTTCGGTATCCGGGACGACCCTTCCATGTTGGAACTTATTGATAGCGTGAAGAAACACGGCGTTCTGGTTCCGGCGATTGCCAGACCGAAGCCGGATGGCGGCTATGAGCTGGTTGCCGGTCACCGCCGTCAGAGAGCCAGTCAGCTTGCCGGTTTGGATTCCATGCCGGTGATCGTGATGAATCTCGATGACAACGACACCATCATCCAGCTTGTTGACAGCAACATCCAGCGAGAAAACATTCTTCCCTCTGAACGGGCAAAAGCCTATAAACTCCGCATGGAAGCGGTCAAAAAGAAGGCCGGAAGGCCCCAAAAGGAGGAAGATCAAAATTCGCCGAAAATTTCGGCGAATTTCCGCAGCGATGATTCCATCGGCGAATTGGCTGGCGTCAGTGGCGATACGATTCGCAACTATATCTCCCTGACAAATCTGATTCCCGAACTGATGGACATGGTGGATGAAAAGAAAATTGCACTCAGCCCTGCCTATCAGATCGCCGCACTCCCCCAGGAAAGTCAGAATCTGCTCTACGACACCATCGAAAGTGAGCAGGCAACTCCCTCTCTATCCCAGGCGCAGCGTATTCGCAAGCTGAGCCAAAGCGGGAAACT
>JBGVMW010000206.1:0-4078 GCA_045125095.1 Lachnospiraceae bacterium | reverse complement strand
TATAACAGTAACAGTAAATAGGGATAACGCCGCAAAAGAGGAGTTAAACAAGGCGAAAGAAGACTTTTACACCAAATATTCATACTTAAAGCCTGAGTGCGAAAAAGGTTTTATTGAAAAAGTAGTGGATACAGTTGAAAGCGCAGCAGAATGGTGTCGTGAAAACTGGGAATTATTAGTTGCAATAGTTGTGGTGGTAATAGTTGCATGCGTTCTTTTTGGTCCAGTGACAGTATTTGGATTTTTATGTAATATGGCGGGGCAAATATTACTGGGTTCAATAATTGGAGGCGTCACAGGAGGTTTACTGTCTGCTTTTATGGGAGAAGATATTTTTGAAGGAATTAAGGGGGGAGCGAAATTTGGAGCAATAATAGGTGGATTTAGAGGACTAGGTGGTGCTGTTGGTTCTTATTTTGGATGTGGATCTACGTTTGTTAATATATGTTATAAAATAAGTAGGGTGTCAGGAAAAATAGCAGGGGGAATGTTTGCATTTGACATAGCATCAATGATTGGATATAAGCTTGGTGGAGAAGATAATCCAATATATCAGTTAAATATGGCATGTCATAGTAACGATGTGTACAATTATTTTCAATTTGGCACAAATATAGTTGCAGCATTTACAGGTGGAGTGGCATCTAACAAAACATGTTTTATAGCAGGAACATTAATAGTAACAGGATACGGTTTGTCAAAAATTGAGAATATCAAGCCGGGAGACCTTGTATTATCAACAAATGTTGATACAATGGAAACAGGCTACAAAAAAGTGCTTGAGAAGTATGTTCGAAAGACAAGGGAGCTTGTACATATAGTAGTTGGTGGAGAAGAAATAGTTTCTACAGCAGACCATCCATATTTCGTAGTGGGAAGAGGTTTTGTAAATGCAGGTCAGCTTTGCATAGGAAGTCCTTTGCAGAATGCAGATGGAAAGATACTTGAAGTAGAGCAGATATACAAAGAATATCTGGAAGAAGACGAAGAAGTAACAGTATACAACTTCCAAGTAGAGGACTGGCACACATATCATGTGGGTGAGATGGAAGTGCTGGTGCATAATGCAGGACCAAATTATAATAATGGTAAGAGTGGTAGTAAGACAATACCAGATAAAGCAAGAGATATAGCAAAACAAGTAAAAGATAATAATGGTGCACCGCCTAAGGGGTATAAAGGAGGACGAACATATAAAAATATACCATTGGAAGATGGAGCACAGAAACTGCCAGAAGGAGTTAATTATAAAGAATATGATATTAACCCATATATCAAAGGACAGAATAGAGGTACTGAGAGAATTGTAATTGGTGATGATGGTTCTGTTTGGTATACAAATGACCACTATTATACATTTACACAAATTGAATAGAAAGAGGTAAAATAGTTAATGTATGAAAATAGCTTGAATTTATTAAAAACGAAAGGAATTGAATTCGAGAGAGGGCTTACTTTAGATGAATTGAAGCAAATAGAAAATATTTATCAGATTAAATTCCCTAGTAGCTTAAGAGAATTCTTAATGATGGCATTACCGATTTCAAAAGGGTTTTATAATTGGAGAAATATGCAAGATGATAATGTGCAGTTCATAAAAAATATTATAAATAAGCCATTATCAGATATTTATAATATGGCAGAAGAAGTCTATTGGTGCGATGATTGGGGCGAGGAACCTGAGGATGAGGTGGTTATCTCGAAAAAAGTAAGAGAACGACTTAAGGAAGCACCTAAACTATTACCGATATATGCTCATCGATATATGCCAATGATATTAGATGGGAATCCGCCAATAATTTCTATACATGACCTTGATATTATATATTATGGTAAAAATTTAGAGGATTATTTATATGTTGAATTTGGCAATAAAACACAGAATGAAATTGAATTTGAAAATATTACACCTATCCCATTTTGGTCGGATATTATGTAAATGAGTTAGAAATTTAGAAGTTATTGCGATGGTTGTTGAATAGTGCTTCATCAAGCATAAAACAAACACTACTGTTATATTCAATTATGGTTATACTTTCGAACTCCCAACAACCTAAACTTCATGCCCGTCTAATAATTAACCATCATGGCTGTTGCGAAGCAATTAAGAATCCATGATGTTAATTATTAGACACTAGCGAAATTTTGCCGAGTTGGGTATACGAAAGGACATTGTGAATTCAATATGCTGATGTAACGCACTCTTAGCAACAAAAAAATGTTGCAAAAGGGTGCGTTTTCCTGTGAAAGTATTATTATAAACGGTGCGGGTATTTTATAAAAGTCAGTCTTACAAGCGGTATTTCAGATACAAAAATCGGTCTAAAAAGCGGTAAGCCAAAGGAAGATGTTCTTCTTTATGGCGGTAGTGGAATGAGATGTATCCCCCTTATTTTGAATAATGCATTTAGACCAAAGTGTCGGACAAAGTTTTTAGCCTTTTCTAGAAAACTATACAGTATCTGCATTTCTGCTAATGGAGAAATATAGTTGCTCCACGGAACTGATGTTTTTATAGCTGTTTGAAAACCGTATATTGTCTGATTTTACGTAAGAAGCATGCAACCCTGCATTATTATTTCGATACGAGGATTTATATAAAATTTCTTCATGTTGTGGTGGTATAAGTAGGATATCCGTTTGCTAATGCTTTATAGCAAAGAACTGCCAGAATGTATACTGAAAACTAAGGAAGGAAAGTGTTTTTCAAGATTTAATGGCAATTCAGTTGTACTTCAAGATGAATTATGACATTTACAGACAGGCTACAAACAATTCGCTGGGGTCTCATAAATACAGACAATTAAGATAATGACTGATAATCCCCATCAATCTGAACTATCTGTATCTGATACCACTGAAATTCTCCAATCTTAATCCTTACTTTCTAACATCACATCTCTGTTTTGATTCATTCTAATTTTCCGAATATAAATCAAACCAATATCTTCAACAACCTGCTCATCTACCGATACTGTATAGTTCCATAAATCCGCAGAATATTTCTTTTATCGTGGTATTTGAAATTTTGTATATGTTCGATTTTCTGCGTATTTTCTGAAGAATAAAGTGTGCGACCAAGAATTAAGATAAAAAAGGTGCATAAATTTAAACAAATCTTTTAAACATTTCCTGCCGACTTTAAGGAACTTTGGAAACCATAGATTGTTTTCAGTACGACGCATATAGGCATAAGTTAACCAACAACAAAAAGGAGGTTGGCTATTATGATATATGGATTTATATCATCACTCGATGATGAGACAACAAAGGTGTTTTTCAGACGTAAGAAGATTCGGGGCAATAACATTTACAATGCTGGAAGTCTTGGTGCACTTACATCGGTTCTGCAGAGTGGAGATGTAGTATATACAGTTAGCTGTAATCGTTTTGCTTCAGTGCGGCAGGTGTATACCTTTGCAAGGTTCTGTCATGAAAGGGGTATCGTTCTTCATTTTATGGCTGAACCCTATCTTGATATGGGCAATGGTAAGCAGTGGAGACCAGCTGTTGCAAAAGTCATTGCCAGCATGGTAGAGAGTGAGCAGAAAGCAAAGGGAATGATGGCACAAGGATTCAAGATGAGTGATTCCCAGTGGGAGTATGCCTATCGGTGCTTCGAGATGATGAACCTTGATATTCTGGCACATACGTTTTCTGCTGATGGTGTGTTAAAACGTGGTAGCTGACAGGTGCTGGTAAGTTTGGCGGTGCGTATTGGTTGTGGGGTAAATTTGCAGGCTTTTCCGCACTGCTCCTGCCTTTGGGGTATGGTCTTGCGGTTTCCGCTTGGCTTGCCCCTCACGCCTGCACACAATGCCCTACGTTCCGTTTTATTGTCTTTGGTGGTAACTACTGCCACTATTGTCTTTGGTGGCAAATTTGGGCGAATTACGGCTTCGTAGCAAAGTGCTTATTCGTACTGGTTTAGGAACTGTGGCGGTACTGGTGGGTTCTGTGGTGGTGGCAGTTATTTTAAGGAACTATCTGGGTGTAGTTATTGGAACTTGGCATATTTTGGCTGACCTTTACTGGTTGGTCTGTGATGATATTTGATTGGAGTTGGTGTGATGAATAA
>JBGVMW010000205.1:0-3867 GCA_045125095.1 Lachnospiraceae bacterium | reverse complement strand
GCCATATCTGTCAATTTCATCACAAAGTAATACACGTATAGGACGAGATGCCAACCCAGAAGGTGAATTGGAACCTACCATTGCAAGATAACCACCGGTGAAATGCTTCATACGGATAGTTGAACTTGATTTTCTTGAGCGACCCTTTTCATCTGAAACTGCAACGCTCATTTTTTCTTTCAGAACTGGTGAAGCCTGAATGGTAGGATCAATACGTTCTTTGGAGAAGGCTTCAGCATTTTCTACAGTAGGTTGAATCATCATGATTGACGAAGGTTCCTGATCTATGTAGTAACCCATCACATTCATGAGAAGTTCTGATTTGGCAACCTGAGAAGCAGCCATAATCACAACCTTTTCAACACTGTGAGATGTTGCCATATCCAGAGGCTCCTTCATGTAAGGAACTCTGCTAGTTCTCCATTTACCTGGTTCAGGAGAAGTGCCAGGTGCTACAAAACGGTATTGATCTGACCACTCCGAACCAGTAAGCCTAGGTCTAGGCTTTAAAGTTTTATTTAGAGCGGTAAAAAATAGATTCATAAGCTTAATAGGCTTAAAATAGAGAAAAGCACAGACAATCTGCGACAATCATCTGTGCTTAGACTTTTTATATACAAGGATTTTTTATGAATCAGAACAATCTCACATTGAGAATTGATCCTTCTCTACAACAAGCTATTGAAAGCATGTATAAGTTATATAATCCGACCATGCTGGCTCTCGCTAAAACAGTTTATTCAGTCAACAAGATATTTTATTCTCAGGAGTTTGAAACTATTCTCAGAACAACATTCGTTGCCATGGAACCATCAATAAAATTGGCAATGGCTGTAAAAGAACTTGTTTCTCCTTCCCTGGCTAAAGCAGCAGTTCAGTTTGCTCAACATGCTAAATACTTATCTTCAATCATCAATACGTTAGATACCAATTCTCAGAATGAACTCTGTTCTGAAATAAAACGGTTAAAGAAAGAAGATTTTCAATGTATTGTTAAAGGTTATGAAAAAGTTGAAGCTCTTGACGACAAATCCAAAACAGACTTTGATAATGCAACGCAAAAGTTATCAATACAGGAATCAACTCAAACCCTGATTGGTTTTGCAGATTTAGATCCTATTGCTATCAAAGCAGAACTTAAGAAAATATCCAATCAATCAAGTGTCATTGCAAAGAATACAAAGCCTAAACCTCTGTACCAGGTAACTATTAAAGAGATTCTAATAGGTCTTGCAATTAACGGACTTATTTATGGATTTTCTGAGATTTATCAATACTGTCAAACAGTTTACGAACAGAGCGTACAACAAGAAATTCATAAACAAGACGAGACACAGCAACAGCAAGAATTCCAAGATAGAAGAATGATAATGCCACAAATAGCACTATCAAAAAGGAATCTACCTGCACTGTATAAATGTTAGTTGTTTCTCCAGAATAAGCTAAGGAAATTAGGTCCGGAAGACCATTTTTATATAAAGAATAAATCACAACACTTACGACAGCACAAAAGACTGGATAAATAGCCAGTTTAATCACTGTATAACATATGGTTAGAAGTTTCATTTGACTTATTCCTTTACATTTAACTTCTGAGAAATCATGCCATACCACTCAATCAGATGGTTATAGTAGGTTGACGTTTTGCTAAAGATGATTGTGTAACACCATCAGAAAAAGTCATTTATAATTTCTCAAGTTCTTCATTAGTTACAATATCATCAGGATGCTCTAAAGCTTCTTTTGCAAGCCTATCCTGGGAAATAATTAGAGCTAATGCATTGTTGTCCTCTACAGTATCAACAATCTCAAAGGGTTCTGCTACAGAAACAGATTTACCTGATTCAGTAAGATGTGCCCCTGGTTTTAAAACCATTACTGGTAAATCATCATCTAAATCTGCAATAAATTTCTTTAATTCACCTACTGAATTAATTTCCATGAATACTCTCCTGAGATATTTTGTTGTACCAATCAATTAAATGATTGTAGTAAGTTGCGTTAATATCGCAGTCTCTTGCCACAATCATCTGGTCATTAAGTAATTTCTGAAATGCTCTTTTGTCTTTTCCACTGCAGTCACATTTACCTTGTGATACTGCTGAGGAAGCGGTGGCATCTGAGGGCAGTGTTGCTGTGTCGGAATCGGTGTACTCTGAGAACTGCAGCTGCAGAGCATTAAGTTCATCGATAGCACTAGCATAACGTTTTTCAAGATCATCCAAGTCTTCCTGCGTTTTTGCTGCATTGATTTGCGCTGTCTTCTGGTGTTCATGTTCAACCTCCAGCTGTTGAATCAAATTAGCTCTTTCTTGCTCCAGTGCATTTTTCGCAACGTTCAGACGTTCAATTTCAGCCTGATCGTCTCTTGCCGAATAGCCGGTCAGAAAACCGACAGCAAAAGCTAATGCACCAGCAATCAATGTATTCTTAATGGATAACATTGGGAAACTCCAGAAACGAAAAAAGCCCACATTTCTGTGAGCTTCTTTTTGACATTTTTATACTAAGAAAGAAATAATTTAGCTTCTGCTTTTCTGCGCCTAGTTAAACCTGCAACTTCAACACCACCGGCTTTGTTAATATCCAGAAATTCTTTAGCAGCGCCTTCTTTATCGCCGGCCTTCATTTTCTTCCAGAGCTTATAACTGACTAAAGTCTGAAGAGGAGTTAAGCGCTTACCATTCTTGAGCGCGCCCTGCAAGTTGAACAGTAAACAGACTAAGGCATCAAACATGCCCTGAGTAACTTCAATCTCATCAATATTTAACGCTGATTCAATCTGATACTCATAATTAGCTATGTCTGCTTTTAGAAATTTTTCTGCCTCAGCTTCAGTGCAAACCATACCTTCATACACAGCTGGGGAATGATGACCATATCCAATGGTGTATCCTTTCTCATGAGGAAAAGGCTTATAAGCTTTGGTTCTAAGACCTTCAAATTTCTGAATAAGGGCAATCGCATGAGAAGAAACGTGCATATTAATGAATTCCTGATGTTAAATAGTTAATTGCCAAAATACCTACAATATTGCATATTCCATAGACTAAAAAAGGTATTCCTAATGCGATACTCAGTAATGCCCAGGAGAATTCTGCAAAGTAACAAAACGGAATCAGCCATTGAGATATATAACGTTTATGTTTATCGCTCATTTTTGTCTATCCCATATCTTTTAGCAATCCAATTTAAAACTCTGCCAATGCCGAACAGTCCGATCATGACTCCATAAGGAACTGCATCCCATGCCTCAAATCTTTCAGGAAAATATCTGTAGCTTAACCAACATATGGCCATGGCTCCAATTCCTGAAATCAGCGCATAATAAATTCTTCGTATAAACTCAGGTGGTTTTTTGAAAAATGACGAAACCAAAAATGAAGTTACACTACATGCCATGCCACCTAATGCGAACAAAGTTACTTCAGAAGGCAACATGATCTAATCTCCAGAAAAAGAAAAAGCCTCTCAAAGAATCTGAGAGGCCTACCACCTAATCACAGTTTGCCACTGTATTGTCTATAAGTATAAAACAGAAAAACGATCCAAAAACGATCCAAAAACGATCTATTTCTAAAACGCTCATAGAGAGATTTTTAATGTCTTTGTGGTACAGTTACACATTTTTATAAAGAAACACGTCTGAGGTGGCTTAGATTTGAAATTTTAGGGTATATAAGATATGTATTGCACCTATCTTATTTTATTTATGAAAAGTTTTGTTTTTTTTATAACTGAACAAACAGCTTCTGAAGTTCTTCAAGTGCCTTATTGATTTCTATATCAATAATCTCTTCAATGTCTCTGGCTGTACGACCTTCACAGACTGTTGCAACTCTGGATGGTATTGTAATCAGTTTACTG
>JBGVMW010000204.1:0-43140 GCA_045125095.1 Lachnospiraceae bacterium | reverse complement strand
AGGCTTAATGTTATAAGAGTTGAACATTTCAACATTTGCATCAAGGATTTCCTTTCTGAGAGAAGAACCGATATCATCCATTCTCTGGCGTAATGTCTCAGCGGACGGAATAGTTCTTGTAATCCCAAGTGCAAGCTTGTAATAATCAGGGTCAGCCGACATTTCGCGAATATCCTCGTAAGAGGTTTTGCCCTGGCAGAGCAGACCAATGTACGAAAGAAGGATATCGCCATTTTTAATCTGGCTCTGAGAACGTTTACCATCAACTTTCATATTGTTGCATTTTTTTATAAAATTGCTTTTCCCAAGCATCTGCCCAACAAGTGACAGACCACTCGGAGTAATTAAACGTTCATCAGAGAATTCAATAATAAGCTTTTGCATTGTCATTCACCTCGTATAGTTAATACCTATATTTTACTATATGAGGCGTATGAAATAAATAAAAAAAGGCGAGGTATTCACATTTTTTTCTTCACCCACTGGGTGAAAATGAAATCAACTAATTAAAGCTCATTTTAGCCTTAATTTTCAAGAGTTATCATGAAGTAAGAATAAATGAGTTTCACGGATTCAGGCCGTAGTTAGTTTTTTAGTGGTGGCGTCCTTAAATAATACCTTTCTCTTGAGCATAGTTATTAATTGCATCCAACAATTTATTTTTATAAATTGATAATGAAAATGGAATTTGTATTCCATCTTCCCCATCATCATACTCGGGAAATAATATAAAATTATCTCTATCCACCTTCATAATAACATACTCATTTCCTTCAAATTCACCTTTTCTTATCTCATATAATTTAATGAAATTTGTAATACTCTCATAATACTCTTTTGAATTTACTTCTGCTTGCAAAAATTTGTTTAATATGTCCATTTGTTTTCCTTCCTATCTATTTTATTGGATATGCACTTAACATACCACCATCACTTGAAATTACAATTTTTACCAAATTTTCACCTTTAGTTCCGACTGTCTTTTCTGCATCAATTATAATTTCATAACTTGCATTTCCTGCCTTTGTTAAACCATTATCTGATATTGAAACTATTTTACCATTTGATAGTGCATCTTTCAAAACACTTTCGGCATCTGTTTTACTCGCTCCAATAAATTTTTGTCCATTTCCACCTGTCGTTGATAAATGCTTAGGTTTTACATATGCATTATTAATATCAAAATTATCAAAAGCGTTTTTTCCTGCTGTGAATATATCATCCACAGAACCTGCACCACTCTTTCCAGCCAACACCTCCGCTTTCTTCTCAGCAATCGCCTTCCGTCCTGCTTCTGTAATCTCATCCTCGCTCTTTACTACCTTTCCAGTCATATCGGTGCTTTCCAGGATGGCTTTTCGGTAGGCTTGCTGTACGGCTGTGGGACTTAAGTCATACAATTCCTTTGCTTCATCTGCCAGATCGTCAAATGCACTTGCAAAAATTGTATCATATCTAATCTTAAAATTATAGACCCGATTACCGTTGATTTTGCTGGAAAGTTCAATTTTGAAATCTCTTAAAATCCCTTAAAATCTCTCCCATTTAGTAACAAATTAGTAACACTATTTTAATTTGAGAACCCGCCCCGGATATATCAGATTTGGATTCTTAATCTTATTTAATTCCGTAAGCTTTGCGACAGTTGTATTATGCTTCTTTGCAATTCCGGACAAGGTATCGCCCTTTTTAACTGTATATGTAGATGTGCTGCTTTTGGCAGGTGTTGTTTTCTTTGCTGCCTTTTTGCCATCATCCAGAACCATGACAACATGACTGCCCTCTTTCAGATAGATACCACCACGCTTTGCATAATCTTCTGACCATGCGTATTCTGTGCTTGAATATGCTTTGAATTTGCCTGTTGCAAGCAATGCTTTACGGAGATTTCTTGTTGTGCATGACTGCGAAACATCCAGTCCAGCAAGCTTGTAACACGCAGCCACTAATGACGAGCAATCAAATTCGCCTTTTGCACCTTTGACCTTTTTGCCATTTTTCACAATAGCATTATAGCCTGTCAGACGCTGATTCTGGTCATATCCGAAGTTCTTGTCAGAGCATACCTGTTCCATGATTGTTGCAGCCTTTTCTGCAAGTTCAGCATCTGTACATTCGATGTAATAGTCCCAACCTTTGTTGTACCATGTGCGGATGCATATTTCTTTGCCAGTCTGGTCACCAATTTTACCACCTGTAGCCTTGTTATTCTCATCTATTGATGCATGTCCTATTCTAACTGCCATATTATTTCCCCTCGCTTTCTGACTTTTTCTGCAAAATGTCAATTGCTTTTGTAATTGCCCCTGGTAATGGAATTCTCATCAATCCGGCATTTTCAACTAATGAAATAAGTTCATTGACTATAAATGCAATAATTACTGCTGTCCTGATGTATTCTGTGCCAAGAATTAAATCCAAACGGTATGCAACCATCACAAATACTAATGTCACACACTTTCTGCATAATCCCTTCCATCCCGCTTTTGATTCTAGCGCACCTGTGCTCGTCTTGGTCGAATTTTTAAACACCCCCGCAACAATTAATCCTGTTACATAATCTATAACCATAAACAAAATTAACGTTGTCAGTGCGCTGTCCCACCCGCCAAAAAGTGATACGATTACGCTTCCAATTACTCCGATTACTGTGCAAATGAATTCTTTCATGATATCAGTCCTTTCCTATTTGGATATAAAAAAAAGAGCCTTTTGGCTCACATTAGCTACATACTAATTTGGTTCATCTCGGATTTTCATTTTTACCTCTCTTTCTTTTTATGTAGATTTCACAAAATAATGATTTGGCGAAAAAAAGCAATACAGGGCATACTCATTCCATATCTGATGTGACTAATTTGCAATCTAATCTGAATACTCTAAGTAATAGAGGAAATTACACAGAATTAGGCAGATATCATTCATCAGTTGGAAATGAAGCAGGTATTATTTCTGCTAATTTATCAGCATACAGATATCTTATTTTCAATTTCATATATGCTAACGAAATATTAGATAGTAAAATATTACCACGAAAGTTATTTACTGATTATTGTAGTACTTATCCTATAAAACTAACTTTTGGAAGTTATCAAGCTCAAGTTAGGTATGATAGTGGTATTTATGTTTTTGTAAATTCAGCATACTATGTTGTTGCTGCTTATGGAATAAAATAAATTATATAGCACACTTAATAATTCAATACTCGCACAATTAATTTTGATGTAGATAATTTATCATCTGTTCCCCAATGAGCTTCTTCTATATGAAATTTACCACCATCCATCATCACCCGTGCGTCTATGCTGTCCCCAGCTCCATTTACAGCAAAAGAGCCGTAATTATTTATTATACATGGCATTGTGATGTTCAAATACCCATTGCCGTCAACAGTAACAGAAATTATAGCCATTTTCCCATTGTAGGCAGTACAATCTATTATTTCAGAACCTGTTGCATCAAATCGCACAATACCTTTATTCGCTAAATCATTATTTAACGCAGAGATATCATTTGCATTCTTCTGTATTCTCGCTTCATATGTTGTCAAATCAACTTTTTGAGTTTCAAGTTGCGCAATTTTATAATAACGACCAGCTTCATCTGGTTCAGTCAGTACCTCTGATATCCACCAATCTGACACACCCACATCGACGATATAAAGATTATCGCCTACCTGAGCAACTCTAGCATTAGCTGGATTCGACAACCACTCATTCATCGATTCAGTTGTTGCGAATACCTTTGCCCGGTTTTTTCCTTTTGCAACTGATGATACCTCGTTAATCGCCGGAATAATTGACTGAGCAGTCGTTTGGAGCTTTTCTGTGCCAACTGCATTTGCAATATCATCTACACTAGTAGATACCGTGTCAATTTTCTCAGCATTGCTTTTTAATTCCTTGTCAATTTTTTCTACATTTTCATTGAAATCTTCTACATTATAAAAATCGTCCGATTCAGGCTTTTTAAATTCATAATTCTTTGTATACTGCATCACAAAACTTCCTTTCTCAGTCCATCATGAGTCCAATTCTTCAACTGACCATGCGTAAAATCTACAAGAATATCTTGCGTGTTAAACATCTGGATTGAACAAATAATGTTTGCCGGTACCATATTTTCAAGCAAATCCCTTACTGCATCCATATTGTTTTCATTTTCCAGTGCCAACTTAACAATTAATTTATATCTATCCGGATCCAGTTTTAGCATGTAACCATCTTGTCCACATAATGTATCAAGTGCATATTTTAATACCTCAAGCGTATACGGTAATTTTTTGTTCCAATGCGCTAGGATCTGAAATTTTCGTTCATCCAATGTAAATGTTGCCTTTGGTGTAATTTTTAAGATTCTTTCCCACCTATTTACGCCGTTCTCCGTCGCACCAAGGATAAATTGGTCATTCACGGCATCCTCTGCATCCGCCCAGGCTTTCACAACGGCCATCTGCTCTGCGTTCATAATTGCTTTGATTTCTGCATATTCTTGAACAAATAATGGTAGATAGTCTATTAATTTTCTATCCAACAACATCACCCCTTACTGGTATCTCATATTCACCAAGCTGTAGATTTCTTGATGTGCCGTTCAATATTGTATTCTGAATATCCAGAACTCCAGCACATGCAAGTATTTTCTGTTCGATACCGCTAATGCGTACAACCAGATTGTTACTGCCCTCCCACTCTTTTGCAAGGGATACAAAATATTCATCAATTGCTTTCTCAATATATGAACCTGCTGAGGCCCAATCCCATCCATCTTGATATGTAATCTCTGTTGTGATGTTTATTGTTGCACCGACAACACCATCAACTGTCACAACATGACCAATCGGTGCTATGGATTCCATTGTGGTTTGAACACTTTCAATCAGTATATCTGTCGGTTCCGAAAAATCACTTGCAATAATTGTCAACAGGACTGTTCCGCCACCATCCCATACTGGTGTAACTTTCACACCACCTACGCCATCAATGGCTTTTGTCTTTTCCTTATAGTCTGCCACATTGCCACCAAAGGCTTGGCTGTTGAGTGAATTAAAGTATCTTTCACGCAAGCTATCATCCTTTTCTTCATCTTCCCCCAATATCAATATTGCTGTAATTGCTGCCGTTTCCAATCCAGAAATATAATTGACAGGTATTAACTGCCCCGTGACACCGTTCGGTTCTGCTCCAGATGTTTCGCAAGTCAATTGATACACACCCGCATTATCCGTCTTAGCAGTTACTTCATAATTAAATTCACCGCAACTAAAACGTTCTCCAATGACGTCAATGTCTTGCGGAGTGAATTCCCCTTGTACCAAAGAATGAGTAGCATGTTTTCGACTAATTCCACGTTCAGAGCATCTCTTTTCAAGATATTTATCCGTTGCGGTATCAGCAAATGTCTGATTAAGCACAACATCCAGTTCGATATATAACTGCGCTAGCTCTGCCGCCGCTGGGGCCATGGCATCATAAATAACAGAACCTTCTCTTTTATCAAATTCATCCGGCACTCTGTCCAGCATCTGTTGCAGAATAACTTCATATGTCATTGCTTCGTACATTAATATGTCACCCCTTTCTCACTTTCCACATCACCAAAAATGGTATGCACAACAAATGTACATACCACTTCATGTTTCTTGCTTATATCAAATTCAAAATCGCTGACAGATTCAATCCTGTCATCCTGCAATAACGCTTCTGTAATTCGCCTTTCTACCTCTGCACATACATAAGATATCGGCTCGCCAATCAAATCTGCTAATTCAACACCATAATCCCACGAATAAATAGAGTGCATGTAACGCTCTGTATTTAAAATCTTATAGATAACCTGTCCCATGGCATCCAGATTTTCGCAGGTACCATTGATAGCATTGTCGCGGATGCACATCTTGTAATTTTTCGATGGCTCCGTTTCTACTTCTAAGTCTGTTGTTAATAAATCGTTTACTTCCGGAATCATTCAAGCACCCCGATTCTATCTATAATGATGTATTTCTGACCGCCCTGTTGTCTTAATAAAATAACCTCATCATCATTCTGCAGTGGTTCCTTCGTCACTGTCTCCGTCAAAATGAGTTGTGCTTTCTTCAAATGAATTTTCTGGTCAACTGATACCTCTAGTGGTGCCGTAGCTGTAACTTTACCAATGCAAACCTTCACAGGCATACTGGCTTCAACCGCTTCAACTGCTGCTTTCTTCATCAACTTCAATAAATCGTTATAATCAGCCAACGAACTCACCTCCTCGCAATGTCAAATCCATTAAATGCTCATTATTCTTAAAAGTATGCTTACAGCTTTCTACAAGCATATAATTTTTTACTTTGACGTCGTCCAAATCCATGATTACACCAACCATGGAACCGGCGCGTACACGACAATCCCCCAAAGCTTTCTTAATAGACAGCTTTCGTGTTTTCGTATTATACAAACTAAGCAGAGCATCCGCCTTCGTTTTTCCGTTCTCGCCATCCTGTAGCGTATCATAATATTGAAGAACACCCCAGCTATTGATATGGGAACTGTCTTTCGCAATATAAACATCACGCTTTCCGGTTTTCTCGTTGTCATACACCAACTTTATTTGGTTGTATGTGCTGTCATCAATGCTGGATTCGTAATCGAAATTTTGTCCGGTTTCCTCATCAATCAAAAGGTTCACATACATATTCTTTAAACTTTTCAATGTGACTTTTCCAAAATCATCATACATTACATACATGCTCTTTTTGTTCGTCAAAGTTAGGTCGAGCGAACTCTGAATAATATCCCAAAGTGCTTGATTATCTTCTACCCTTGATGGAATTTTATATTTTGTATCTTCCAAGGTGCCTGCTTTCATATTAAAGTCATCACAAATCATCTTGATAACTTCATTTGCTGTCTTATTTTCATAGACATAAGTATCTTTATTCTTCAAGTAACGTAGCTGGTCATATGCTGTGATACTATAGAATTTCTCTTTATCTCTTTTCTTACTGAAAATGAAACCATAAAAAATCTTATTATCATTCCATTTGAACCGCACTGCGTTACCCTCTGTAATATTTAACTTATCATCAATATATACCTTAAATGTCAACTGCCCCGGAGAGCCGGTACGCTCTGTTGACCACTGAATATCATCCAGAACAGCAGGGGCATATATCTTCTTACCGTTCTGGATCCATAATTCTGCTGACATGATACTCACCCCTTTTCCGGTATCGTCAATACCTGCCCCGGATATATCAGATTTGGATTCCCACCAATTACTGATTTATTAAGATTGTAGATTTCTCGCCATCTTGAACCATCATTAAGCAATCTTGCTGCAATCTTCCACAAACAATCCCCTTTTTTTACTGTATATTTTTTTGCCGATGGTGCATTGTCACTTGTTGCTCTTGTCTTTTTGGCTGCCACCTTCTTCTTAGATGAAGTGGATTTGATTTTATATTTTTTTGTCCCATAATCTCTATACTGCTTCAACTTTATAGATACTATAACGTCAGTACCTTCGTCGGCATCTTCCTTGATTGTATAACTCTCAAGACTTACCTTTATATTTGTTCCAAAAAGTGGCGTCCCATTTGGCAGTTCTCGCGTGACGATAAACTGAAACTTCTTCATATTTGCCTTTAACTTTTCAAGTTTGGCAAGAAAATATTCTGCTCCCTTAAATCCGCTTTTGTATCTGGCAAAGCTGTATTCTGAATTAGGTAACAGCAAATCAAACTCAATATCCGTCAGTTCCGGGGATTTTAAAACATTAATTTCGCCATCATTAATCAGTGTATATGTCTTGTTGGCATTGTTTATTTTCATCTGCAGCTTTTCAGGTGCAACCGGTAACAACAATTTCCCAAAATAAAAATCATATGCCATTACTTATGCACCCCCTCTGCCGCACTCTCCATGGCTTCCTTAACACCGTCATTCAATTTCGTAATCATTCCATCCAAATCCGTATCTGATGATACATTGTTATTGTTTGTCATTTCTACTTTAATTTCGGCTGTTGTGAATCTGTTAATGGTATCTCTCTCTGCAATATCACGCAAGTATTCCAAGTTCTCATTTGACACGTCGATACTATCCGCGATATCGGCTGTATTACCTGCTGTTTCTGCCGAACTGCCTACCAAAGAAGTCATATCATTCTGTTTGTAAGCACTGTCAAGTCCTGCTGTTATACCATCTGTGAGTGCCGAAGTGGAATCGCCACCAAATAATCCATCTACGAAAGATGAAACTCCATCTGCAACACCATCACCCCATGAAGCCCCGGCATCAAACGCATCTGAAACCCAACCATCTTCAAACGTGTTAAATGTAGACATTCCTTTGTCAAATGCATCTCCAACAGAAGTATAATCTTCTTTATGTCCTGCCGCATCAGCTGATTTAGCTGCGTATTCATCTGCCTTAGCGGTAATTCCGGAATAATCAAATTCCACGAATGGAAGTTTATTCAATGCTTCACATATTCCTGCAACAACGGTCAATGCTGTAGAAAGCAAATCATACCACCATGCCTGCACTGAACAAATAGCATTGTGAAATGCTGTCATAATGTTAGTGGCCAATGCACCAATTGCGGAACCAATACCTAATGCAATATTGGCAACCATCAATCCCAAATTCTTAAAGAACTGTATTACTACATTGACTCCACCACAAATAACTCCAAAACCACTGTTCGCTACCCCTGTTAGCTGTGCAACCGCTTCACATACTGCATATAGGATTGCAATTAGAGCTATAATGGCTATGATTATCCATGTGATTGGGCACGCTAATAGGGTAGTATTAAATGATGCTTGTGCAACTGTTGCCGATGCTGTTGCCACCGTCTCTTTACTATATGCCCCTGAATTAGCCAGAATTGCCTTGGCATGACTATATTCACGCACTGTAGCAATAGCTTTTTGTACATTATGTATTCCCTGTGCAATATTATTTGCAACTAAAGCAGCAGTATAAAGCCCCAACGCTATTGTTACACCAACAACAATCGGCTTTATAACCGACCAATTATCCGCCACAAAACTTCCTACCATTCCAACCAAATCAAAAATGTTTAGCACAACATTAGCAAGGGTTGCCATTGAATTAATTGCACTATTTACAAAATCCTGAAAACCATCACTATTGGCTATCTGGTTTATCCTTTGCAATACTGGTCTAAATGCCATTAAAGCCGAATTTTGAAATTTCTGCCAAATCTGCCCCCACGTCATAGGCATTTCAGCAAATTTCGCATTAATTTCATCTGATGCGGAAAAGATAGCAGCTTTTACAATATCAGCAGTTAATTCACCATCTGCTGCCATTTCACGAATCTCACCAATTCCAACATCCAGATAATCTGCAATGTTTTGAATAAGGTTAGGTGCCTGTTCAAAAATACTATTCAATTCATCACCACGAAGAACACCGGAACCAAGACCTTGTGACAACTGTAACATAGCCGCACTTGCTTCTGATGTGGATGCCCCCGCAATTGTCATCTGCTTTTGAACAAGCTCCGCAAAATCAACAACCTCAGTCGCGCTACTGAACGCATCTCTTGCGTTATTACCAAAACGTGCCACAACATCAGACATTTGTGAAAATGAACCTCTTGCATCCTGTGCCGACCGATATACCATATTTATCAAACTACTTGTTTCATATGCGGTACCATTAATCTCGTTAAATGCCTGATTCATCATATTTAGACGTGATTCTGTCTGTACCAATGAGTCCGATGCCTCAAATACTTTCTGTATGCCAATTACACCAACAACACTTCTAATCATTGCAAACGCACTTTTTAACATGTTAGCTGACTGTGCCGCTCTTGTAGTCTGAGCTTCCATTTCCGCTAGCCTGTTATTCGCATCAGACAGTTCAGATTCTAATTCCTGAACACGCTGTTCATAACTATATAACTCCTCTTCTATTGAACCCACTACAGTCGTATTAAATGTAGCTTCCGAAGCTGCATCTACAGCACCAAACGCAGCTGTCGCCCTGTAAAGTTCTTCTGTTATTCTGTTCAACGCGCCAGACACTCTATCTGTAATATTGATAGACGTACTGATACCGGCCATAATTAATCACCGTCCTTTTATCAAAGAAGAACGCACATCAATGCGCCTTCCTTGATTTTCTTTTCATTTCCTGTGCCTGCTTCTTTTCTGATTCGATTCTTAAGTCAATAGAAGCGATTACAATTGCTTTTTCCTCTAAAGGTAAATCTGCAAAAACAGATGGCAATATGTGAAGTTTTTGCAATGCAAAATGTGCATAGCTGAACTCACCATCGCCACCCTTTATTAGTTTTTTGCTTCTTCCACCTTATCTGCCAGTGTTTCATCAATACCACTGTAATTCTGCACAAACTCGGCAAAATCGTTATATTCTGCCGGATTGTCAACCATGGCTCGAACTAAATCCTCCGGTGTCTTTACACCATAAGAATCCTGCAATTCAGCATTAAGTAAATCCGGAAATACAACACAGGACGAAATCAGCTTTGCCATAAAAGCCTCACTATCAATCCTTGGTCTATATAATCCCTTCTTGCCAGGCACCTGCACCTCTGTTGTACAAGCAGCTCTAATGGCTTCTGATTCTTTGGTTGTAAGTGGCTTGATTTCCCATTTTAATGGCTTGCCATTTTCATCGCAAAGTGATTTTGTTGCCGGATAAAATGCATTTTCTTTTGCCTTTTTGTTCTTCTTTAAAAATAATGATAAATTTCCCATAATAAATATTCCTTTCTAATATTAAAAGGATGGAATCAGACATATTGTCCTATCCTCCCCTGTTGATTACATGTAACTAGGCTCTGTATATTCTTCTGGTGATTCAAAGTCCATAGCAAATGCTTCAATGTCCTGCTCAATAAATTCACCATCTGCGTCAAACATGGATAAAAGAACATCACCGCTAATGATACAATCTTTGTAGATTTTCGTATCACGACCACAATTAGATGCCCCGTCTTCCTGCGTTACCTGACATTCAAATCTTGGAAGTTTTCCTGTGTCTTTATATGTTTTGACAAGGTCATCAAACATAGGTGAACACTTATAAACTGTGAATGACAACTTCACTTCAAGACCTTTTGGCTTTTTCTGTGTGATAAGAGTGCCAAGTGTTTTGACATCAGCAAGTGAAATATTTGCCTTTGCTTCAAAGTTTTTAGCATTCAGCATCGTATATCTTCTATCTCCAACCGTACAGAAAAACTCCGCTTCTCTCGCACTCTGCGCATCATCTGCATTAAACCATTTGTTTTTCATTTATTTCACTCCTTCCTACGCAACAACTGTCTTCATATACAACTTGGTCATTGTATTAACAACTGTAATTTCTGAATTTATAACAACAGATTTCTTTGTTTCTCCCTGTGTTACAGTGATGTGACCAGATTCAAAATCTTCAAGTGCCTGAATATCATTCAGATTCTTATGAATTTTTACAACATCAGACCAAAGGGATGTTCTACCGGATGCATTATTCGGTACCCTGCCAATGTATTTTGTTGAAAATACGCTCGCAATGGACGTCGCGATATTGTCAATTACTCTGACAGTCTGATTATCTTTGAATACCTCGCCCTGTTCATCCGTAACAGATACTAATGAATTAACATCCTCAAGGACATGTACATCTGTTCCTACCTGATGAAGAACAAACTCACCTGCTTTGATAGCTGCTTCAAGCTGTTTCTGTGTGTAATCTGTATTGACCGCGCATTCGCCATCATATTTCATATTGGTTGCAGATTTATTCACAGCAGTTCCGGCAACAACACCAAGTACCCACGGCACAAGGTCTGCCTGATTCTTCACATTTACAGCTGCGATACTGTCAGCTGCTTTATTAAAGATAACTGCCTGAAGCTTAATACCTACTTCATCGCGCATACGCTTTGCAAATGCGATATATAATGCCTTTACAGTATCATCAGAACCGGCATAGCCGATTGCGTTTACATCCGGATATGATTCAATTTTATTCAGGAATGTCTGATGTGCAGTTGCATCAGATGTACCATTTGTACCACCTGTAAGTGCTTCACCGGCTGTTACAGCAAGCACCGCATCAGTTTTCCATGTTGCAAAGTCGTTTGCTACTAATTCAGAAGCACTAGCGACTGTCTGTTCATCAACCTTAGTTGTACCCAGGTACAGTGAAACAACAAACTTTGATTCATCATCTACATCTGACTGAATAACAACCTTTAAATCATTACCTCTTACACCACCATGTAATGCTGTTGCAAATGTGTTGCTTGCCTTTGTACCGCCACTGGTCAGCTTGTACAAATATAAAGTATTTGCATGAAGGAACACTTCTCTGATATCCTTCATTTTCTCTGATGCGTAGTCATAACCAAAGATTTTCAAACTATTCTTCTGAAAATCTCCTGCCTCAACAGTAATGATTGCATCATCTTTTCCCCAGTCCATCTCCATTGCCATTGCAGCTACGCCACGATCTGATAATCCAGCAGATGCAGTTGCCTTTGAAATGAACTGGAAATATGCTCCCGGAAGCACCTTATTTTGTGTAACGTATGTACCGCCACCTAACATTTCTATTCACTCTTACCCTTTCCATAAAATCCTGTAATTAACTTGTCTATCTGCTCGGCAGTGTATGTCTTACCATCTTGCAAATTTCCATTAAGGAAATCCACATAGGATGCATACTTTTTTGATTTCACAATCTGTTCCTTGGTGAAAGTGTCCTCTGCCGGCTTTGCTGTTGTCTTTTTATTCCTTGTTGTAGCCATGCCATCATTCCCTTCCGTTTGTATTAACTTCTAATTCTTCCATACTGATTCCAGTTGATGTCGCAAGCAAGAAGAACGCATATGTTACCTGAAATTGTAGCACTCCATCCACTATGTCTCCGTCCATTCTTGCACCTCGCAGTTTGTCACCATCTGCATCTATCAGATTGAGCAGGTCATACAGTGATTCCATTACTTTCAAGCACTCAATCCTTGGCTCATCTGTAGATACCGGGAAGTAAGTAATATTGAATTGATAGGTTCTGTTATGTCTGGAACAAACATTCTGTTCATCTGATGCGTTCAGGCACAAAACAGAAAAGCAAGGCTCTGTCAAACCCTGCTCTACTGATTCTGTGTATATTCTGAATGACTTATCATATTCTGTTCTGATTGCTGCAATTATGCCATCAATAATGCTCTGTATCATCCAAACACATCCTTCATAAATTTGTTTAACTTTTTCTGCAAAATTGCATCACTCATGCTGTTCAATTCCGCTTCTGAAATGGTTAGCATGTGATGTCCTTCTACCCAGGCATCATGATTTCTAGTTCTGTGACCGTATTCCACATAGGATGCATATTCAACAGGGTTCGTAATATCAATGTGGTACTTATTACCAATTTTCTGGACGTTTAGGCTGTTTGCATAGGCTGTCGCATTCTGATTTTTTCCTGCTGTCCACCCTCTCCTAAGTGTTCCACCATCTACTGGTGTTCTTTTGATAGCTTTTGCCAACAATCTTGCTGCCAACTCCTTACAGCACGCTTCAATAAATTCCTCTCTTTGCTCATTGTTAAGCCTTTCAACTTTCTTCGAGAATTCCTCAAGTTGTTTATATTTCGCGCCCATTATGACCACCCTTTCCATAACTTAAGAACAATCTCTTGATGTGTACTATATTTTGCGCTCACTCCAGAGTGCGTGTAATCGACAGAATCAACCGTTATTTTTGAGCCAGCTAAGATTTCCACGTCTGGTCTGACAAACAGCCTTATTTCCTGTGCTACCCTTGCCGCCGCATCGCCCTGCGTTGCTTCACTGACACTTGCATACTGCATGTGACATGGCTCATCCTCCAGCAAAATTGCATCTCGAAATCCTGTCGCACCGTTTGGCTTTTCGTATTCTTCATGAACTACCACGGTGCATACACTGTCATACATGGTCTCAATAGCTTTTCTGACCTTTACCACTTGATTTGCCGATAACATGCAAATTGCCCCCTTCCACTATTCACAAGCAATGAAATAAGTGCATTCAGCTTGTTATCATCAGAAGTGTTGTTGTCAAAGGATACGGACGCACCACCGACATTCACAGACGCAAGTGCGCCATCAAGGTCAAGTGATGATAATTCAAGCTGACCGGTTTTGTATTTGCTGGTTAAGAACTCACCACACACCATATCCACCGCATAACATATCAATCCATCCGGAAGTTCCGACGTGTTACACTCATTTCTGATTGTCTGCTCTACTTTTTGAACACTAAACCCTATCGGAAAGACATCGTTTTCTGTTATCTCATAACAAAAAGAATCCAGTCTTTTCAAAACCATCTCAATAAATGATTCTGAAATGCTGGATTCTACGATATTTTTCACTGCTTCGGTCAATGCTTTGATGGATTCTTCTCCCAATATCATAGCATCACCACCTATTTCTTTGGCTTTCTGCCGCTAGCCTTCACCTCAGTAGGCTTTTCCACTATCTTTTCAGACAGCGGCTTTGCCTGCTCTTTCTGTTTATGTCTGCGCAATAACATAATTCACACCACCTTAAGCCTTAAATGTCGCAATAACAACTTTGGATTCATTGCTTAACGCAACACCGTAATGCTCATCAGCAGATGCAACAGTTGTCTTTGCTAAGATATCTCTGTCAGTTTCTAACTGCACATTACGCTTCATGTAAATTGTTAATGCAGCTTCTTCCTCTGCTGTTCCGTCAGCCACCGGGTCCTCATTTGGGTCTGATGCAGATAAGATAACAATCGGATTCTTCCAGTTACCAGCTTCATCTTTTGCTACCTTCTTAGATTTTTTAATCTCAATACCGGCAATCTTACCGATTGCTCCATTCATGACAACCTCAAGACCATACTTGTTTTTATCCATGAAGTTTTCATCTAATCTAAGTGTCTGCTCCTGGTCTGGGTGAATATACATAACTTTGTTCATAGCTTCGTCGGATTCATCACCGAACACAGCGTTTGCTAATACAATACCCTCATAGCCGATTACCGCAGCGGAACCGTCATATGTAAGTGGTGCCGTATATAATGCATCCAGACAGTCATTGTCAACCTTTGCCGCAATTGCCATGGTAAGCTGATTCGTAGCTTCTCCAACAGGGTCGCCATAACCGGACAATACGGATTCATCAGTAAGTTCTACTGCCTTGCCAGCTTTCTTCACTTTTACCTGCGTGGTGCTTGCTGTCAATACAGTAGTCCCCATTGCAACACCTTCTGCAACGTCCTCCGCATCACCGATGTATGCATATTTGGGCACCGTAATAGTGTCACCTGGTCTGCCAACTAATGTTGTGTCAATCTTTGCAATTGGGCTGAATTTAATTTTCTTTGGAAGCTTTGCAGATACCATTGCTGCCATGACTTCCGGATTTACTAAGTTCTCTAACTTTGTTAATGCCATAATCTTCTACCTCTTTTCTTAATCTTGTACCAAAGAATCATAAAGTTCCTTGTTTGTGTTATAGAGTTCATTGCGTTCCTTGTAGCCCATACGATTGAACTGCTCTTTCGTAACAGTGCCAGGAACATGTGTAGAACCGCCGCCTGCCGGAGTTGCTCCTGATGGCTTTGGCGGTTGCGTTTCTTGCTTTGTGCTGAAAAGATATGATTCCGATTTCTGGAGTTCTTTAATCTGCTCTGCAAGGCCTTTGACAGTTCCATCATCGGATAACTCTGCTTTGTCAAGGTCTTTCAGTAAAGCAATTGCCGCAGTGACGTTTTTAGCACCAGCATCTTTTAAAGCCGCCTGCACCGCATTGTCAATCTGCATCTTCTTAATGTCAGCTTCATACTTCTTCACAGTTGCTTTGTTATCGTCCTGCAATTGCTCAATCTGCTTTTTCAGCTCCTCATTGTCACCAGATGACTTCTTCAAATCATCTAACTGCTTATCACGCTCTTTGACCAGTTCTTCCGCATTTTTCTTTGCTTCATTCACTTCATCAAAGCGTGTTTTGGGGATGTACCCTTTCAGCTCCTCTGCTGACTGTTCTGCAATCTTTGCTGCAAGGTCTTCAGTCATATCTTCAATTTTCATCAAATCTTCTTTTTTCATAGTTTCTTTGTCCTTTCATACATTATTTTACGTGGTTCAGTCCACGAATTTGAATGGCTTTTGGTTTATTTAACGTGTAACCAACACGAATGAAAAGGGATGGATTCGAACCATCGGTATGCTTTTCCGCACATAAGAATACAGCTTATTACATTTATCCACTCTGCCACCTTTTCAAATGCAGTTGCAACCCCTAACCCTGTGAACTCCCGAATGCAACCACTGTTCACCCCAATAAAAAAAACAGAACCACCAGTAAAGCTATTCTGCGTCACATCTGCGCATTTCACTTCTTAGATTTGATGATTCTGTCTTTATTGCTCTATTTGCACTAGCACAACTTTACTCTACGAGAACCCAATCATCTGCAAGCATATCTGTTTGGCTTGCTAACCAACCAAAGACTACTGTGTTCTGTGTTGTTTTCATGCAAATTACATCAACACATTTATCTTCAATTCCTATGCTTGACTGGATATCTTCTCCATTCGCCAAGAAAAGAAACATTCCTTTTCCATTCCAGCCTTCTCTTGCTACCTTACATCCCTTTTTCAGAAGTTCTAATGCAATCCCAAATGTCATATTTGTGCATTCTTTGTAAGCATCTTCAAACTGTTTTCGTGGAGACCAACTCTCATATCCATCTGGATACCTCACTAAATATCCCTCATCAGACGGATTCTCATTAGCCGGAATTGTCCAGCCCCGATGCTTGTTATAATCTCCTCTGTTCATAGGTTTTGCTTCAATAAATTTTGTTCCTACATATTTTTTCATATCGCTATTCTCCTTTTACTGTAAAATTTTCCCATTTCTTGTAAGCGTCAACATAAGTCTCCTGTTTGTCTCCATTGTGCGTAATCTCGTAATACATACCATCGGAAACTGTAGTGCTTACTAACGCTTTGTTGTTCTGTAATGTTTTGCAGGACCAAACAATAAATACATCATCTTTTGTAATCTTATTATTGTCTGTCTTGTCAGCGTGTTCGTTGAAATAATTAACTACAATATCTTTGCATAACTCTAAAAATGTATCATTCGACATATAGTATCCTTCCTTTCTTAAATTTGTGTATAATAAAAGCACCCTATTTAGGATGCTTTCTAATACCACATATATTTATAAGTTTCAGGGAACTCATTCTTTTTAACTAACTTTTCTATTGCAGCAACTGCTTTATGATAGTATGTCTTTAAATGTGAATCCAAATCTGTTTTACACAACGAAACATCTGCTTCAGAAGTTGTAATATCATATTCAATATGACCGATTTCAGAAGTATTTCCTTCAGGGTAATAATCGGTAATCACTTTATTATTCACTTTTCTTAGGTTTGTCAAGGTCACCATAGTATTCATCCACTTCCTTCTGATAATTATACTTCTTGGTTGCTAACTCATGTGCTTCATAATGACTTAAATCAGGATTCTGTTTCTTAATATCCATTTCATACAATTCATGCTCAATCAACGTATAATCATGTTTCTTAATATCGTTTCCTTGCATCAGTCGCTGCCAAGACTGTGCTATTGCGCAATCAGGTTCAAAATCATCTGTAAAGAACAAGTATTCCTTAACTTTTTCAATATCTTTTTGTGATTTACCAATGTTTTTTGCAATATGTTCGCAATCAGTGCTGAAAGACCTTATTTCAGGATAGTACATCTTTGCAAATGTTCTTCCTTCCTTACTTTCAGGATTAAATATTCTTGCACCTGATGCTATTATATCACTATCACCAATATTTTCAAGTGCATCTTCAACAATATCATTGCCAAGTAGTTTTTCAACCCTTTTACCAAGTTCTTTTGCAACAGGACTTGGATTTGGACTATCAACATATTCTGCAAATAATTCTGCAAATGCTTCCTTGTTGTCTTTTGATGCATATTTACTAATATTTTCAGCAATCCATTTTTCCCTGACTGCTAATCTTTCCTTGAAAGGAACATCTTTGAATATTCCTTCTTTGGTGGTGATGTTCATATCCTTTAATACATCATTTACAAGGTGTTCTGACGCATATTTTACACCATACTGATTTACAAGACCTGCTTTTTTTGTTTTAGTTAAATATCCATCAAGTAAATGTCCAAATTCATGGGTAATAACACTACTTGCATTTGTTCCCTGTGGACTATAACCATTTGCAACATCTTCAGCATAGTCTTTCATCATCTTCTTATAATCAGTAAATGGCTTTCCTATATACACTTCACCTGTAAGTGGCTTTGTACCTGCATCCATCATCTTTGTTATATCAGCATCATACTTAATTGATGTGATATTATCTTTAAGTTGTGGATATTTAGATAATATACTATCTGTCTTTCTATACCATATTTCAGCCGATTCATAAGGTAAACCTTCTAATTTCACCTTTGCAATATCCACATCTACAAGTTTTGCTAGTGCACTTTCAACTGATTTGATTGCTTTTGATTCATATGGTGCAAGATTATGTTTCAATTCTTCTACATACTTTTTATATTCTTCTTCTTCAACAAACTTTGCTTCAAATTTTTTATTTAATTCATCTGCTCTGTCTGTATCCATACCAAGCATATAATCATCAAGTAATTTATCAGATTCTTTATCTAATTCATCTAATCTGTGAACTGCATCATCATATTCTTTCTTTTTTAGTTTGTATTCAGCAATATCCTTATTGTCATTAAGTACATCAGTTTTTCTCTCTGTCACTTTCTTTGCAGGTATTCCATCATTCTTTTGTACATTATCTAGGACACTTTCTGATGCCATCGGTGTCAAATCACTCTTATCCCCACCATCAACAAATGACTTCTTCCATTCCTTATATGTCATTTTCTCAGGCACTTCATAAACCGTCTTGCCGGATTCATCCCTCGATGCCCTTAACCCATTGGTAAACTCATCATCAAAGTACGGGCATGTGGTACACCGACAATACGGATGCATTGGCGGAGCATTTATCCCAACAGCCATTTCAGCAACCGGGAAATGTTTACCATCCAAATCGCCACAATCACCACAAGTTCTTCCATCAAGCGTACCGACAAACTCGTATTCCTCTACATCCAATTCACCATAGGCATCTACCTGCGCTGCGGATGTAAAAAACGCCTGCTCCGTCATTACCAAACGTTTCGCAGATGCTAAAGAACTCCCCATTACTTTCTTGATGTTTGCAA
This sequence comes from Lachnospiraceae bacterium, assembly GCA_045125095.1. Classification (GTDB taxonomy): domain Bacteria; phylum Bacillota; class Clostridia; order Lachnospirales; family Lachnospiraceae; genus JBGVMW01. Next base: position 23,867 of record JBGVMW010000204.1, on the reverse strand, counting down.
TAGCTTTCTTTGGTGATTCTCCGGTTAAAATCATTCTGGATAATTCTTGGTCAAGGTTATTAATAAGCTTTGCCTTATTGCTCCATAACTTTTCACTGAAATTCGTTCCATCTACTGACCAAGGTTTTGATAATATCCTTGACACCTTACCACCATCAAGCTTAGATACATCAAATCCAACACCGATGCCCTTCTGCATCTCAAAGCATGAGCGGTAAAATGTATCTGAATAGACATTCTTCAAAAGCGTATCAACATCATCTACCATTCCCCCGGTTGCAAGTTCTATCTGCTGTCTTGCTTCGATTTTCATTGCTTCCAAACGACTAATATGGAACTTTGCAGAAGCGTTTTCCAGTTCTTTCATCCATCGCTGATCAATTGCATTCTCCTGACCATATTTGATGTAATCTTCAACAGTCCACTTAAATTCTTTCAATTCAGAACTACTCAACAGTTTTCTTGCTTCGGTCATTGATACTTCATTATTTGCAGCAATTCTTTGATACCAAGCATTAATCTGACCATCAATCTGTTGTGCAGCTATCTGATATTTCTTTTCCAACTGCTTGACATATTTGGTTGACCTGTTGTTAGCTGACTGCTCAATCTGGTCAAATCTACCTTGCCAATATGTACTTGACTTTGCCATTATGTATCACATCCTAACTCGACAAATACCTTCTGAATCTTTGGAAACTGAATAGCAATCCAATCAACCATTTCTTCATTCTTCGCCCATCCACCATCTACACAGTATGTGTTTGTAAAAAGACCGCTTTCAAAAATAAAAGCATGAATTACTTCATGCCTTAATGTCTTTCTTTGCAAATATTGGAAATCATCAATTTCGTCAGAACTGCGTTCTTCAGACAAAATCACAATTCTTTTACTTGTTATATCACAATAACCGTTTGCTTCTTTCAAAATATCATCTTGGTTATTTGTCTTATATTCAACTGTGTATTCAGTTCCTAGAATATTAATTTTCTGCGTCATCTACATTATCACCATCCTGACTGTCATCAGGTTTCTGCATGAATGCGTTGCCATACTGTTCAACAGCTTCTTCCTGCTCTTTCTTGATCTGCTCAAGTTCTGCATCCACATCATCAATGTACGGATGCTGGCTGATAAGCGTCTTTTTGCTCAAGATAGCAGCACTGTTATTAATATCTGTAATAACTTGTGACTCATTAACCATCATGTCACGATTGAAAATGACTTCCACATCTTCATTTGTGAAATCGCCCATACCAGCATTCTTTAGATACTGATTTACAAACCACAGTAATTCCTCAAAGGATGCTTGGTACTCTGTCTCAATCTCGTTTGCATCAATATCTATGGCTGAAAAAACCGCTTTGATAGTCATTTCATTAGGCGAACCGCTGGACTTAAGTTCTTCCACATCATAACCCTTGCAGTTCTGTATCAGTGCTTTCCTTAGTTCTGTCAGAATTGCCTTGTAATTGTCGCAGTTGACCTCAATCTCTAATTTATCAATGCCACCATCTGCTCCGTCAACAGTTCTGACCTTAACAGCCTTATACTGTGCTATATTCCGTCTGAACTGCCCAAGGTCCTGTCCATCATAATTCTTAATAATGATAATCGTATTGCCGGATGCGTTTTCCTGCATACCATCGCCAAAATTGGACAATATCTCATTGATGCCGTCTTGCAAAGATTTACACTTTTTCAGTAAAGGCGTTTCGGTATTGTTTGCCTTAAATGGTATCAGCGGCACCCTATCCCAATTGTAAGGAATAATCTCATCATCTGTATTCAGTTCAAAGTAATATGTGCTGTAATCCGGTACTAAAGTATTTCCGTCAAGTACGAACCTGTGAATGCCCTGTGTATCGTATACTTCCACGTAGGTAATAATCTTTTCTAATTCGCCCTCGTAGACTTCTACATCATACACTCTAACAGCAAAGTCTAGCCTTGTATGTTCTTCATCATCCCAAAACGGAAGTACTTCCCATGGATGAAATTTCTTAATCCGGAACTCTCCCTGTTCATCGTAGTAGGGGTATAACCAGCCAATACCGCCATTATAGGAATCTTTGCCAAGGTTCTTTAGAGTACGATGAAATCTCTTGTTAAATACCTGTTTAAGAGCCTCTGCATAGGCTTCATTATCTGTTTTGAACGTAATAGGTTTACTCAGCAGGTAATTTACTTTCTGGTCAACCATGTTCGCATACTGATTATCTGTGAACCGGTTGTTTGGAAGATTCTTGTCCTCTTTCAGAACACCACCTTCCCCTATCACCATTCGCTTTTTCCGCATGATTGCCTGCTCATAGTCATAATACAAATCACCATCTATCATGTGTTTTCGCTTTGATGAATTTATGAATTTTCGCAACTCACGCTGCAGGAACTTCTTATCATCGATTGGCTTAGCTGTCATATTGATAATTTCATTTATTCGCTTTGTCTCCATGCCGAACTGTAGCATTCTTTATCACCTGCCTTATTCAAATTTATAGTTCTTGTCTAATCTTTTACATTGCTTATCACAGCATTTATGTGTGTGCATCAGACCTCTTGTCAACACACCTTTTTTATACCAGCAAAAAGCAACCGGATGATTTGTCCAGTTGCCGTCTATGGTTAAATATTCATATTTCGTTTTTGGGACATCTCCATGCCTGTTCTTCATGACATCACTCCCAACTGTATAAATCCGGCAATAATGCTTTAGTAACACCGTACCGCATGGAATCCATGCCATGTGAAAATTCATGGTCAGGCTTATCTGTTGGCTTGCCATCTTTATCTTTCGCCCAACAGTAATTTTCAATTTCAATCTTGAAATTTCCGCATTTTGGATGAACGATAATGGTATAGTTCTGTATTAACTGAATACCGTGATTTACACTGTCCTTGCCCTTTCTGGCCGGCTCTGCATTGATTCCCTCATCCTGCAACTCTGCAATACTTTTTGGCTCTGCAGAATCACATACAATACGCTGACCGCCATATCCCATGCTTTTAATCTGCTCTGCGATAATCTTGTTAGTAACACCGGTTGCATACCATTCGTCAAATACATAGATATTCATGTTTTTCTGGTCGATTATGCAGCATATAAAAGCATTCGGGTCAGTAAAACCAAAATCCAGACTGAATGAAGAAATGACACCAGGTATCTTTCTGATGCCATCAATGTTAAAATCCTCAATCTTTACTTTCTCATAAATCAATCCCTCTGCAATACCCCAATCACCATCACCCTCAATACGATATCGCCTCGGGTTGTTTTTCTGCATTGTCAGAAAGATATTTCTATCAGAATCATCCAGCCACTCATTGCATTTCCATGTTGTGGTCTTAGTGAATGTATTCTCATCAGCATTATCAAAGAACCTAGCTTTTAACCAGCTATTTGCTGACCATGGATTGAATGTCAATGTTATCTGTTTGAAATATCCATCCGGAACCTGTCCACGGATAGACATATCCAGCTTATTAAAATCATCTTCACTGGTTATCTCGTAGGCTTCTTCTATCCATACCCAACACAAAACACCTTTCTCAACAGAAATGGATGTGATTTTTAAACCATCATCTAATCCACGGAATAGTATTTTCTGACCAGTTGGCTTATAAATAATCTCCATCGGTGATACTGTCCAGTCGAAGTACTCGTCCAGTTCCAGCTTATGTATAGCCCATTTCAAATCACTGAATACACTATCCCTCAATGTATTCTGATATCTTCTAACACATAAACCATTACTTTCCGGATACTGTACAATTCTTGTTATCATGTTGATTGCTGTTGTCTTTGATTTCTTAGAACCACGACTTCCCTTACATACACGATAACGCTTCTTAGTGTTCCAGAAGTCGTTATATCCACCACCGATGCGCTCTTTGATGCTTATTTCTTTAGCTGTCATCCAACACATCATCCTTTATCACGATTGGCGCAACTTCTAATGCAACCTTATCTGTAAGAATGCCATAATGCTTCGCTAACGAATCCGCGGCACCTTTTCTATCACGCAACGACGCACCTTTTTCAACCATCTGCACCTCCGAGCAGAAGTCACCAGTGCTTACGACCATCGGCACCTCTTCTTTCACTTCATTTCTCAACACAGAAGTGTAAAACTGCAATACTTCAACTGCTGTGGCAATTGATGCTTCCTTTGCTCTTTCATCAACCTCAGCTTTCATCTTCTGATACACTAGGAAAAACTTAGGATACCTACCATCTTTGTTTTTAATCATATTAGCAACTTCAATACCCATCTGTGTATCAGTCATCTTTGAATTTGGGTAAGCCTGTTTATAGGCTTCCACGTTTGTCATATCAGACAATAATCCGTCAATCAATCGTTGCTGATTCTTTGTCAAATCTGAATATTCATAATCTGCCATCCAGGCTCACCACACTTTCGCATTAAAAAAAGACATCATAATGACGTCTTTCTGATTACTTTGTTATATTATCTCTCATTCTTGAAAAGGAGAGAGGCGGTCTAACTTTCATCCGCCTCAGTTGTAATTTCGTAAAAGTAAAGTATTATGAATGAGAAACTAAAAAAAATGAAACAACCGTAGTAGGTATATAACAGGTCAAGTATAAATGATATCAAAGATGAAGTGTTAAGGCGATATCATTTACACTTCTGCATTTTATACTATAACATATTTTAAACGGACAAAGCGGACAAAACGGACAAACTTTCAAAAACTATATAACAATTCCGTTTAAACATGTTATATATAACAAAATAAATAAGGGAGCATACAAATGTCATTTATGCATACTCCCTTATCTTTAACTTAATTCATTTTGTTTTTCCGAAAATTCTTTCATCATTTTCGTAAGCTGTGCGGCTTGACTTACCCCAGCTTTTTCACACGCAGCTGCGAATTGCTCAACAACCTCTTTACGAAGTTTATATGACTTGCTTATAATACCCGCTTTTTTATTATATTTTTCTGTTGCAATTGTCTGTGGATTAGGATTTCCTTTTGGCATAATACACCTCTCTCATATACTTCACAACTTCGGGAATCAATTCTGTCAGTTGGTAAAGGCTTGCAAGAATCAGCAATATTGAAGCATATACATTTCGTCCTGTTCCAATAAAGATAATCCATGCAGTTAATAGAAACAACCATTTAAACTTTAATCTATTCATTTTCGTGCAGATGTGCTATACTATTCGCAAGGGTTAGGGGCTTTCGCCCCCCGTTCCCTATTTCAGAGCTTCTATTAGACTTGCAATTCCTGTCAAGAGCGTTCCGAGTGCGATTAACAGTTGTGCTATAAGTCCTATAGGGCTCTGTTTTTTATGCTTTTTCTTTTTGCTCATCTGCAACTACACCTCCTTCCTGTTCTTTATGTTTATATTATATCATAGGGTGTACATTATGTCAATGATTTTTTGATAATTTTAAAAGGAATTTTGCAGTTCTTAATCTTCCATTTTCATAAAACGCTCAAACTCTTTTCTAACAGAATCCTTAGTTGCTTTTCTGCCCATCTTTATCGCTATCTGTTCCCATTCCAATCCCTCAAAGAACCTATATTTAACAATCCTCTGCATCCGGACCGGTAATGTATTCATATAAGCATCTACCTCATGCTTTATCTGCTCTGCATTTGCTTTTCTTTCTTCCAAAAGCTTTTCTTCATGTTGCAGATGACTTTCATCTCGTACAGTGAATGTTGTGCCTTGTATCTGAAAGTGCTGTGGCTGATATGGAAAATTTGGATTAGAGCCTGTCACGTTTGTTTGAATTATAGTCTTTTTCTTCTTCCGCAGTTTCTTTATATCACTCTCTGTTTCTTTTATGAGTTCGCAAGCATCTATGTACTCCTGCAATATGTTCTTATCCATTTCTCTCCCCCTCTGTTGTTATTTCTTTACCGGACTTCTTACGCTGTCCCTGCATGGCACTATCAGAATATCATGTCCATTCAAATCTAATCTAATCCTTTTCTGACTAATGCAATTAGAGTATCCCACTCTTTTAGCATTTCCCGCTTTGCTATTTCTTCAGTGGTCATGACTGTTCCTCACTTTCTTCCTGCATCACATACACTCTATGACGATAATACTCGACTACTGAATGAAGCTGACAGTATCCGCAGTCATCTAAGTTCCGCTCTGGGCAATCGTCATTTAATATGCTACATGTTTTGTTATTTCGCATTTCCATGTCTATTCCTCCAATTCTTCCTGCAACCATTTTTTAACATCAGAAACCGAACACATCGCAATGCCGCCTTCTATTGTCATTGCACTACCTTCTTCGTATGTTTCTATTGAACAAAGAAAGTCTATTAATTCCTCATCACTCATTGCTCTAATGCGGTCTGCATTTGTAATTAAATCTCCCTTAGAACCCTCACATTTTCTAAAATGCAAATCCTCTGCATTCGTATAGCACCAGTATTTCTTGCCTGCTAATGTCTGCATATTAACAGCCCCATCATGCGTTCTGTACCCCTCAACGATAACGCCTTTTACCCATTTACTGCCAACTTTCATCTCAATTGTATTCCCGATACGGTCGTACCATTTTGTCATGACTATTCTCCTTTCTGCTGTAAGTATGCCTCATAATCAAATTGCTCACTTGGTTTTCTTGTTGTGTAATAGCATACTGTTTCAATCTCCAATTCAAACTCTTTTTCACAACACAGACACTTAACTTTCCCTTCTGATTCCTCATAAGGATTTTCTACAACTTGCGACATCTCCTCATAATCTGAAAAATGTTCTCCGCACCACGGACAGATAATATCATCTTCCCTAAATTGCTCATTTTCCCATTCTATCTCCGCACTTAACTTTTCTTTGCAATCATCGCATCTGTGAATAATTAAATCTTCCCCATTCATTAGCGATATAACGTGTTTGTTATTTGTTTGCTTTCCACAATCCTTGCAAATATATAATTCCGACATAATTATTCTCCTTTCCGATATGGCTCTGGAAGTGGCTGCCATGCATTTACAAACAAGTCTTGGCTCACACAACTATCTTCCTCATCACCTACATAAAATGCTCCGCCATCGCTATCTTCTTCGTATCTTCCTACCAGTGGAATAGAAAAATTCGCAAAGGATAACAAGATATATTCGCTATTGTCTGGCAAGCATTCTTCTACCGGAATCCATCCATTGTTACCGACATTTGTGTCGGGAAGATATTCCTCTGCTATCCGATTGACTATTTTAATTGCAGTTTTATATGCATGACGTTTCCCATAGTAAAACGACACATCAATATCTTTTTTGGTTCGTACTGCTACTTCCTCTAATTCTGCTTTTATCTTTTCGAATACTTCTTTCATTCTTTGCTCCTTTCCGCTCAAATCCTTGACTTTACTTGACTAATTTCAGTTTAGACAAGCAACCTTACCCACCTAGTTTTCATTTCACTAGGTATATTCTGCCCTTTATCTCTTGTTCCAGTCCAATGCGTTCCGCCAGCTTCGCCCTCACAAATAAAATTACTCGCTTTAAGACTTGCGCCATTTTCGGATCGCAATATGTATGTGATTATCTTTTTATAACCCATTTCTTTAGCAATTCGGCAACACGCACCATAAAGCATCGAACACGCATTACGAGTACCGTCTGTGCATAATCTATTAATCTCGCAAGTAAATCCATTATCATAATATCTGCTTACTGGTCTACCGCACACGGCAACCCCCACAAGAATATCATTTTCATAACAGCCCACAGAAAATTTATGCCCTACTGTAGCCTTGTGGTGTCTATGATATTTTTCAATGAAATCACTTGCTTCTCTAAATGTTATAGGTCTTATTTCCATTTTTCTTACCTCTCCAAATTCTTATTTAACCCTACTCTTTCTCCAGCACATGCAAATCATCATATACATTCTAGCAATATCACTCACATACGGTTCCGGAGCAGGTATCCAAGCTGTCAATCTGCATCCCTCTGCCATATTTGTCCCATTATACTTGACGATTGTCACGATTGACTTACCTTTGCACCGTAATGTTGCTATGATTTTTTGTCCCGGCTCCGGTGTTCGTTTTTCTACCGGAATCCATTCATTATCCCACACTACCAACTTCCTCCTTTACCCGCTTAATCCTTGCTTTCAAAGAATCCAAAAATGCCTCCTGCGAAGCTCCTTTATTCTGGATGGCATCCATCACATCCTCATCACGACATCCCGCCGCAATGAGATGATGAATTGTCACAACTTCGGTCTGCCCCTGTCGGTACAATCGCGCATTTGCCTGCTGGTATAATTCCAAAGACCAGGTAAGCCCGAACCAGACAATAATATTTCCACCAGCCTGCAGGTTCAATCCGTATGCAGCACTTGCCGGATGCGCAAGCAGTATATCAATTTCCCCACTATTCCACTTGGAAATGGTGTCCGGACTGTTCAATTCTGCAATTTTTAATCCGCTGCGTGACAAGCTTTTTATGATTCTGTCCCTGTCGTGCTGAAAATTGTAAAATACCAGAACGGATTTGCCGGTATTATTTTCGATTATTTCCTTCAGGGCATCCAGCTTCGCATTGTGAACCTCGACCACATGCTTATCCGCGTCATATACTGCCCCATTACAAAATTGCAACAGCTTATTGGACAACACTGCAGCACTACCGGCATCCAGTATATCCTCGTCTACCTGCAGAAGCATCTCTGTTTCAAAATCCTTATAGGCTTTTTCTGTTTTATCTCCAAGGCGTACATACACGACATTATCTATTTTCTCCGGCAACGACAAATAATCTGCTGCTGAAAGACTGATACAAATATCTTTTATCTGGCTACGGATAACCTCCTCAGCCCCCGGAACCGGTGCGTATGAAAATATCCTTTCCCGACTTCTGGATGCCGGCGCAAAATATTCCTCCCGGTACTTGGTAAACCGCTCTCCCAGACGGGCACCTCCGTCAATCAAATACACCTGCGCCCAAAGGTCAAGCAGTCCGTTGGGTGTCGGTGTTCCCGTAAGACCAACCATCCGGTCAATATGATTACGCACCATGGTTAGGGACTTAAACCGTTTTGACTTGTGATTTTTAAAGCTGGACAGTTCATCGATTACAACCATGTCAAACGGCCATGCGTTCCTGTAATAGTCCACCAACCACTGAACACTGTCCCTGCCAATCACATATACATCTCCCGGTGTATTCAATGCCCGGATGCGCTTCGTCAAGCTTCCCAAAACAGGAATTACACGCAGCAGCTTCAAGTGGTTCCATTTGTCAGCTTCCCTTGTCCATGTATCTTCTGCGACTTTCTTTGGTGCAATAACCAGAACTTTTCTGACACAGAATCGGTTATATTTTAAGTCATTCACGGCAGTAAGTGTGATAACCGTTTTTCCCAACCCCATGTCAAGAAACAAGCCTAAATTCTTTTCTGCCACCATTCGGTTTATGCAATACCTCTGGTAGTCGTGCGGCTTAAATTCCATCTGCATCCACCTCCGGCTCAACCATCAGGCCGTTTTCCTCCAAAATGTGCATAACCATTTGTGTACACGTCTGTGATGTGCAAAGGTTAATACCTGCAATTACTTCCGGAATTGCTGCTACGCTATCAAGTACACATACAAAACAGCCTAATTTTTTCAGCCTGTCCATTTGCCGGTTTTGTAATGCTGTCGGCTTATTGCCGTTGACTTTCAATTCCACAAAGCCAATCCTACCTCCTGGAAGTACTACAAGCCTATCCGGGACACCGGCATTCCCGGGCGACACGAACTTGAATGCGATGCCACCCTTTTCCTTCACTGCTTGTCTGAATTTTGCTTCTAAATCTTTTTCTAACACTTACATGCCCCCTTTTCCACAAAGGGGTAACTTTGGTAACCTACGCGTATATATATATATATACATATATGCGGGCAAAGGGTACATTTACCCTTTAATCCTTTAATTTAATACTTTTATATAAAATTAAAGTTACCAAAGTTACCTATCCATAAACCCAGTATTTTCAACGGTCAAAGGGGTAACTTAGAAAGTTACCAGAAAGTTACCAAAGTTACCCCAGAAAGTTACCTTTTTCTGAGAAAGTTACCTTTTTATATAGCCTTTTTGAACACCGTAAAACGCTCCAAATTTTAACGCACCTTCGGCTTTTTCCCACCCATCTATATTGGACAAGATGCCATTTATTTCAATGGAATCACTGCGTTTCATCGTTTTTAGGTCTCCATTAAAGCATTCGCACCATATCTCTGCAGCACATACTCTCGTCCGTTCGACCAAAGTACTCTCGTCAACATTCTTACCGCCGAAATTCCAGAAATCCCGCCTTTCTGCCAAATCTCTTTTATTCCAGTCCTTTGGAACCTTTCGTGCCAGAAATTCCATAATAATACCCTCTTTAGGACTTCTCTCTTTATGTGCTTCCTGCTGCTTAACCGCTTCTTCCGCAACGGTACCTTCTAAATATAACTTCTCGCCACACTGATAACGAACCAACGCTTCCGCCCATATCTGGTCAACTTCTTCGGCTAACTGGGTAAATACATTCTTGCGTACTACTCCGCTACCTAAATCCACAGGCCAGAACCGTCGGTTCCCGGTACGGTCTTTTAAAAATTCGGTATCATTTGTTGTTCCTACTATAATGCACCCTCGCGGGAATGCCCCTGTACGTTTCCCGTATGGCACCCTGTACACATCTTCTGTCTTACTTAAAAACTGCTTAACTGCATTCATTTCTGACTTATTAAGACCAGTCAGCTCTCCTGCTTCTATAATCCAGTAGCCTTGTATTAACTCTGAGGCTTCCTTACCCTCAAAGGTGCTTAGCGAATCTGAATACCAGTCTTTGCCTAATATTCTAAAAAAAGTACTTTTACCAATCCCCTGTGCGCCCGATAATATCAACATACAGTCAAATTTAACTCCCGGCCGTAATGCTCTTGCGACTGCTGCGCACAATGCTTTTCTTGTCACAGCCTTAACATATTCTGTATCTTCTGCACCTAGATAATCTATCAATAATCTGTCAAGCCTAGGCTCACCATCCCACACAAGACCGCTGAGAAACTCTCTAATCTTATGCTTCTTATTAGCCATTGCACCAATGGCAAAGGCATCATAAATACGTTCCTTACCAGTAATAGAGTATACTTTTTCCATGTAATGCCTAAGCCCTGCGTCGTCTTCGTCAGCCCACGGTCTTGTCTTATATGATGCCTGAGACGTTTCCCATGGCATAGAATCACAAATAACTGGCCGATTCCCAAATTCATCGTGATAAAACCGCCCTTTAAGCTTCGGGTCGTTTTCTAAAATTATTAGAACATTGTCAATTGTCTTATTGGGAAGCCCTGTTTGTGAACTTACTTTAAGCTTACCCACCCAATCTAAATCTGCATTGGTAAGTCCCTCAACATCCGCAAAATCCGCTACTGCTTTTTCATACCTTTCTGTTGATATTAATTTAGCAACAGGCTCTTGAGACATGGCAAATTCGCACATGGCACTGTAGCTTGGAAGTTTATTCACTGGTGTATCCGGCAAGGCTTCCGCATCTGCATCACCAAACATATGCAATCGTACCAAATCAAAACTGTTACATAGTTTACCGCTTGCCGGATCCGTTGCATGGTGACTGAAAAGAAAATTACCATCTTCATACAATACCGCCCCACCAACTGTAGAACCTTCCGTATAAGTAAGTCTTCCATCTCCGCAAACTTCATATGTTCCCGGTAGGAATTTTTCAATTGCTTCTAATATGTTGTAGTTCTTACAAAATGCCCCCACAGGACCCGTCTTTTCCAATGGATTGCCCTGTTTCTTTGCGGAACGGTTTCTGATTGCCGCCGCTCCCGGCACTTCCGGCCATTCCAACACATCATGCCAGTTCTGGTACATGGCAAGTACACCCTCTTTTGAAAGAAAAGGCTTATCTCCATATACGAATACATAATCGCTGTTCACACTGCAGCTTGGCCAGTACATCAGTCTAACCGGCTCAAATGTGGTCGGGTCAAATATCTTCATATTTAAAAAGCTTGCAACTTTACGCGCAATAGGCTCATATTCATCCGGGGTTGCCGGTACATCAAGAGGAAAGATAATTCTTAATCTTGGTGCTGCGGGTTCGTGTTTACGGGTGGAATAGATTACATATGCACATCCGAGAGCATCTACCGCATTAACAATCCCTTGCGTTGCTCCCGGTTCTATACTATCTGCATCCAGCGTAATCAGGTATCTTTCACCTGCGTATTCATTTCGTCTCCGTCCATTATTTAGAACACCACCAACATAGCCGCCTATGTCCTTCAATTCATCCTGTTTCGGCTTTGGAAACGACTTATACTGCTCAATTGTTTCCTGTGTCCGTTCCGGCTTTGCCAGGCGCAACACAAATTCAGACCAGAGCATATCCAATTGTTTCCAATATGTAGCTTTGCGGCTTTGTCCGACAGATATTTTTATTTGTCTATCATTTACCATATCGCCTTTACTCCTTTTTATAATATTCCCCTTCAAAACCATCTGCATTTAAAGGTAGATCTAATGCCCACGCAGGTGGCTGGCACATGATTCGCACCGCATCATCTAAACCTTTATCTGAATTCCTAGGAACTTCAAGAATTACCTCATCATGTATGTGAAAATTTATCTTGTATCCTGCTGCAAACAGGTTTGTCATAGCATTTGCCAGACAATCCCTAGCCACAGCCTGGACGATGTTCTCGGTTAATTTCCCGCCATATGTAGGGATGAGAGACCACTTTTTATTCGTCTGGTTCTGCCCCATAAAGTGTATCTTCTTATAGCCGCGCTCATCGGGTATCAAACATGGATTCTGATAATACAAACTGCGACCGGAGGGAAGTCGTATTTCTAACACATTTGCATCCCGCAAAAATGTAACCCCACACGGCAGCGTAGATATTACACCATATTCAATGCATTCAACCACGCTTCTTTCAATCTTATACCACAAATCAACAATACGCCGGTTTGCACCCCTCCAACGCCCTACAATGTCTGGAAGTTCATCTTCGGTTAAGCCCATTTGCAAAGCTCCCATCTGAATCAATGCACCTGAAGAACCTTGATATCCCAATGCCAATTCCGCAACTTTACCTTTTGCCCGAAGCGCATATTCCGGATTACCCTTTTTGATTTTTTCAATCGGAACGCCAAACATAGAACTTGCCGAAGCTTCGTATATCTTTCCATGCGTGCGGAATACTTCCAATCTCCATTCTTCCCGTGCCATCCACGCAATAACCCTCGCTTCAATTGCTGAAAAATCAGCTACTGCAAACTTGCAACCATCGCTTGGTATGAAAGCTGTTCTTAGAAGCTGGGATAAAATATCAGGCACGTTACCATAAATCAGTTTTAAGGCATCTACTTTCCTATGTTTCACAAGTTCTCTTGCTGTATCCAGAGAATCAATATAGTTTCGTGGTAGATTTTGCACTTGAACTAGTCTTCCAGCCCATCTGCCTGTTCGATTCGCACCGTAGAACTGTAATAATCCTCTTACCCGACCATCTAAACATGCCGCATTATGCATTGCCTGGTATTTTTTGACCGATGTTTTCCCTAACTCCTGGCGTATCTTTAACGCCTCCGCTACTGCTTCATCGGTATTTTTGTCCGCCAGCAGTTCGGATACTGTCTGTTTATTTAGGGAATCGATTTCAAGTCCTGCGTTTTCTTCCACCCATTTTTTTAGCTGTGCCACACTGTTTGGGTTCTCCAACCCTGTAATGCCTACTGCACGGTCACTAAGTTCAGAAGTCATGTGTTTATGTACTGCCAAGGCTCCCTCTATCAATTCCATGTCAAGAGCAGCACCATTAATGTTAATCAACTGGTCAATTACCCATAAACGATGTTCGGATTCCGGCACAGGGTAATTGATAAGCTGCTGTTTCACTGCCATTTCTGTAACAACATCCTGCCTGCAGTATTCTTTGAATAAATTCCACTTTTCCACATCGTGGTGTGGATAATTTCTTGTACGACCACCGTTCCGCTTTGTAGGGGCGCATGGAACGCAGAAATATTTTATTAAAGAATTACCAACTGACATTTTTCGTTTGTCCTCGGAGAACCCCATCGCCTTGCCAATTGCTGCAAGCCCTGCTGGGAATCCGCAATACAATCCGTGAACCATTGTGCAATGCCACTGTTCCAGTTTTGATGGATAAAATTTATTAATACAGTAGTATTCAAAAGCCGCGTTATATGCGTGCTTCTCAACCTCTGGGTTATTCAAATCAGCTATCAGACTCCTGGGAAGAACTTCGCCCTGAGCCAAATCAATTACTTTTACATCGCCGCCATCATAGGCATAGGCGAATAACAAAATTTCAAAATCCGGGGACTGTACATATTTATACAGTCCGGATTTTGAAATATTAACACTTGAATATGTTTCTAAATCAATACTAAGGGTTCTCAAATCCCCATCACTCCCCCACCTATTGGTGCTCCTGTAATAGGATCATACATTGGCGTCTGCTGTGGCATTGTGGCGTATGGCTGCTGCATATACGTCTGCTGTGGCTGATACATCTGTCCAGTAGTTGGCGTTGTATATGGTGTCGCATTAAATCCCCCAGCATATGCATTATTCCCGCCAAACGCTTCCTGTGCGCTGACACGTGATGTAAGTGGCTCACCATCCTCTACTTTCTGGATTGCATTCAACCCACACCCGATTCCACGATTGCCATTCTGATTATATGCGAAGAAATTTATACTTGCTCTTACATAACATCCAGAATACACGTCATGTTGATTTAAAATTGGCTGCACATTCAAATCAACCACAGAAGGCTGGTCTTTTGACGATGCTCTTATTACCATATGCCCCCTGCATTCTTCACCAAACGGCTCTCCATTTGGTCTCGGCCCATCGCCGTCATATAATGGTGTCTTTACCATGGCCGGCATTGTACCGCCGAATACTCTCTGAACACCTTCCTGTTTCGCTTGTTCCATTGCCATCTGAATGGCATTTAATGTTGTTACATCGGTTTTCGGAATCAGCAATGTGATACTGTATTTTGCTTCTCCGCCCCCTACCGGAACCTGTGGTGTGAATACATTTACAAAACTAGCTCTTACTTTTCCTGTTGTTAGACTCATTTAAGCTTCCTCCTTATAGGCATTATCTCCACCGAATGCATCTTCGGCCGTCGGTTTTAGTTGAATTGCTTCTCTTTTATCACTCTCTGGTGCAAGTGTAGGCTTTCCTGCTGGCCGCTCAATATACTTTGCAAGAATATCATTGTAGTCCTCTTTAGAAATCAGTTTCTCCGCTTCGGTTAGGGTAACCGGAACTTGATTATACAGAACGGCTTTCTTGTATCCGGCTTTGATTAATTCCTTATATGCCGCATCTGTATCCGTTATCACCCGGTTACTTCTACCGGCAACGGCTTTCCAGCCCGGTACCGGATTTCCTTTGAGTAATTCAGACAAAGCATAGTTTTCTAACTTTTTCACCCATTTTGCAAGATATTGTGCTTTGGATAAAATTGCACCAATTTCCTCATTGGTCAGTAGCGGTGATTCTGGTAGATTTCCTGTTTCCGGATTCGCATATTTTATAAGGCTCATGTTTTCGTCTGCTCTTGCGCGACAACAACCCGAAGCATTGCAAAAACAGCCATCGCACCATTCTCCTTGCTTAAACTTTCCTTCGCCCTTATATGCAAGTTCCGCAGCCGGCTTTACGATTACATCACACCATTTCTGCAATTCTGATACAGTTGTTTCCCATTTAGAAAAATTATTTATCCGTGGCTGCACAATATGGAAGTACACCTTTTCAATCGGGTAAAAGATGCCGTACGCAGCAACCGCGCCAGCGGCGTACAATGCCATCTGTGGATTGCCGGATGCATTAACTGGTACACCTTTTCCATATTTAAAATCTATAACATGAATCTCGTTACTGTGCAGGATGATACAGTCCGCAGTTCCAAATCCCTCTGGTGCCACATGGCTATAATCTACTTTCTTTTCCACTGCAATTGTCGGTGTTGTATCATAGCTCATCGCAATTGTTTTTACATAATCTAAATAATCCTCTGTATATCGCTCCATTTCCGGGTTATACAGTTCATGTTTCTTGAATTTATTTAATGCTGTCTTATATGACTTATCGCCCATCGGCTCAAGAAATGTCTTCCGAAGCTTGAGTTCACATATCTCATGTGCGAGAGAACCTTCATCCGCAAATGTAGAACTCTGTTCCTCAAACTGCCCCTCCAATCGTGCGGACGGTGGGCAGTTAATCCATTTTTTCGCACTGGATGCCGATAAGAGTGCATGTTCTCTTTCGCTCATTAAATTGCTGCACCTGCCTCTCTTAGTTTTGTAACAAGCTCTGGATATCTCTCCTTAGGAACCTGTAGCAATGTCTGGCATCCCATAGCGGATAAGATTGCCATTACCTGCGGCTGCATTCCCCTGTCCACTAAGCCCGTCATGGCTACAGCAATCTGGTCCTGGGTGTAAGACTGTGGTGTAGCAGAAGTCGGCAACCCACCCATTATCTGATTATTCGGTGTGGAATTTTGTGCCGGTACAGGCTGCTGTGGTGTAGCCGGTGACGCATTTGGAACAGGCTGTTGATATGGCATCGTCGGCTGTGCCGGCATCTGCGGCGCAACAGGCTCCGCCATTTGTGTCTGGTTTGTCTGCACGGCTACACCCTTTGTTGCATCTAATAAGATAGCCGCAAGCTTTTCTACATAAGGTTCCAATTTTTCTAATCCTGTGATATTAATGTTGATAGTCATTTTACACATTCTCCTTTTCTCTTTTCTTTTTATCTAAATAAATAGCTTGTGATACCTGCTTAGGTTCTAAATGCATTTCCGAAGCAATATCTTTCACGCTCCACCCTGCATTTTTCAAAGCTTTTATTTTCCCAATATCGATTTTAATTCTTACAGTTTTTTTTCCGGCACGATAGCTTCCGGAGCCATTTCACGCCCTGTCGAATCTACATCATCCTCAGATTCCTCTAAAGGCTTACCCATTGCCTGTTGTTTTAACGCGAGCCCGGAGTGTATGTATGAGGCACACCCCGGACAATATTCTCGTCTTTCAGGCGTGAACTCCGCATGATTCGCAATATCACCAGTCTCTAAATCCAGAGAGTTAAACGTTACCGCTACCGGAGCAGTAGTCTGTTCTCCACAACGGTCGCAGATACAAATTCTCTTAATCATACTTTCCAAATCCTCCTGCCTGTGTTATACTAATACTGCTTTGTTTGGTCTCGCCCTTTGTGGCGGGGCTTTTTTCATCCTGGCAATCACACTTTTCACCAGCATCTAAGGTTGCCCCGCACAATGGGCATGTCCATTCTCCATTATTCATTTTCTTCCTCCTTCAAAACCCTTTCCAACTCTCACATATACGCGTTCTGTTGGATTACTCTTAATAAATTCTACTATCAGTTTTCGAATCTCACGGAACTGATGCATATTTTCTACGGTTATTTTCATTCACTCACCTTGATTCCTGTCACTTCCTCAAAAATAGCTACATCAAAATTTGGCAATGCTCTAATAATGTCACGGTGACGTTCAGGCAACGCATCCCACCATAACTGGCCACATTCTGACTCATCAAGCACCTTAAGGTAACCACCTGTTGTTTCATGTGTTGGATGTTCTGCTTTTTCTTCATCCGTCATATCAGAAGAATAAATCCATTCAACAACATTCTTCGGAATCTGGTTTAATAAACGTCTTGCTTCAGAATACAACCAATCATTACGTGACCAACCAGATGGTTTGTTAAACATGGTAAGGTTATCCAGATCTTCTGTATTGAAACATCCTGTATTGAAAGAAGATTTGTTCCAGTCCCCGGTGTTGCAGTCCCCGGTGTTGCGGTCCCCGGTGTTGCGGTTCCCGGTATTGCAGTTCCCGGTGTTGCAGTTCCCGGTATTGCAGTTCCCGGTGTTGCGGTTCCCGGTATTGCAGTTCCCGGTGTTGCGGTCCCCGGTGTTGCAGCGGCCTGTGCAATTCTTTCCTGTATTCACCAAACGCAACACTTCATCCCATGTGATTTCACGCACAATCTCCAGTTTATTAGTGCAGGACTTATCATCACCCTTAATAACATCCCCATACGCAATAATTTCTGCTACTTTATTGTCAGAGTTGAAAGGATAATAATTGAAACAGTCTGCAAGATTTTCACAAAAATGCATCCCATGATCACAAATATCAAGCTTACCATCTTCTTCAAATTTCCCAGGGCAAGTATACTGCTTGAAACCTCCATCTGGATTACAAGACCAATCCGGTCTAAACACCTTAAACCCATGAACCACTTTCTGAATATTGTTATTTTCCATCTACATGTACCTACCTTTCTTATACAATTACTCCTTCAATCTCAGCAAACCGTCTAGCATTGATAAAATAAACCCAATGTTTTTCTGATGTGTGGATTGCATATCCCCAAGGGAAAACCCCCTGCTGCAGTCCTTTTCTGACTGTAGTGTGATTCATCCCAAGCATCCTCGCAGCATCATATACATCTAACTTTTTAATCACACCATCTTCAAGCGCTTCCTTTGGCATCACCACAGTTTCTACATCATCATTCTCAAAATAATCTGGTGCAAGACCCAGTGACACTGCTATATTCGTTTGTCGCTCTGCAGTAGGTGTATTCTTACCAGAAAGATACTGACTGATAGAACTCTTTCCGATACCTGTCAGACCGCTCAACTGTACCTGCGTAATATTCAGGTCCTGCATAGCTTTTTTTAACTTCTCATGAAAACGCATAAAATCACCCCTTTCAATCATCTTGAAAGTTGTTCTACTTTCTAAACAACTCTTTTATAAATTGTCTATTGGGTATGCATCTTTCAAGTGGATTCATACATTCCACCGGATATCTTTAATCAGGAACAGCCAAACCTTATCAGATTTCACATTAAAACCAGAAAACTTGTTGACCGACAAAGGACTTTTCCAAGCGTTGTTTTCCCTGAACCGCTGACCGCCTTCACATTAAAAACGGACAAAACCTGTTGACCATCTCTCAATAGACAATACTTATAAATTTTTACAGTTACATTTTTCGATTTACCATTTCAGTCACAAACAACAAAGTACTGTTTCATCTCGCTTTCCTTTGTATTAATCAGCTACCATATCTCCAGACTGGTTCACCGTAACCGCAATCACAACTGTAAGCTCCGCTAACCCACCAGCGAAGTGATACATGCTTCAATTCCACACCATCCAAGTACAGTTTTTCTCCCTCTGCTATTTTCAGATTATTAGCTTCCACTCTATCATTCTCCTTTCTTATCCCACTTATTTTGTGAGTAGTGCTTCTGGTTTTCGTGGTTTTAAAAAGTAATCAGTATTTACTTCTAATGCTCCACAAATCAATGAATATTCTTCAAATGTAAGTCGCCTTTTTCCATTCAGTGCAAGATTTAATTTCACTTCACCGATATTTGTCACTCTGCTGATATGCGCCTGCGATATACCGTTTCTTTCGATATATTCCTTTATTTTTGCTCCAACTTCCAAACTATTTTCCTCCTTTCGTAATTTCGAATGTTTCGAAGTTGATATTATAATACTACGGATATTTCGAAGTGTCAATACTTTTATTCGATTTTTTCGAAATTTATATTTACATTTTCGAAATATCGTGTTATACTTCTTATTAGATAAAGGAGGTGTTATGTATGACATTCGGTAAAAAGTTACGGCAAGCAAGAAATGAAAAACATCTGACTCAGAAGCAACTTGCTGAATTTGTCAACGCTAAACATAACTCGGTAAGTGATTGGGAAAATGATAAAAATAAGCCAGATCCAGACACTATCGAATTACTATGTGGCGTTCTTGAGATCAGCCCTAACTACTTACTTAATTCTAAAAGTGATGATTTCTCTGTTTCTGAAAAAGAAATTATTAGAAAATATCGTAAACTGGATAAACATGGTACAGAACTGGTCGACTTTGTACTATTAAAAGAATATGAGCGTTCTTGCAGAGAAAGCAAATTAGAGAATACATATAATGTAACACAACCAAACCTTGACGTTCTCGCCGCTCACGCAAAAGACAACCAGACCGATGATGACGTTGCAAGCGATATCGCTTTTATAAAATCGCTGAAACAAGAAATAGACAAAAATAAAAGATAAGGTGATTGAATGAGATATGATGAATTACTGTCAGAAGCGGCTGGTAACGGAATTACTGTTACAGAGCAACCGCTCAAAGCACATGACGGCCTTTGCTACAAAGATTTGATTGTGATTGATAAAAACATTCAGACACAGGCTCAAAAGGCTTGTGTTCTGGCAGAAGAACTTAGTCACTACTATATTAATTCTGGTGACATAATTGACCAGAACGTAGTTGCGAATCGCAAACAGGAATACAAAGCAAGGCTCCTGGCTTACAATAAGATGGTTGGTCTGCATGGCATTATTAATGCCTATAAGAATCATTGCATGAACAGATATGAGATAGCTGAATATCTGAATGTGACGGAAAGCTTTCTGATTGAAGCATTGGATTTTTATAAGGTTAGATATGGTGTATGTGCTAAAATTGATAACTATGTGATTTATTTTGAGCCGTTGAGTGTATTGGAATTGCTCTAATCCTAGGTTGATTTTTATAATGATGAAATTTACGCTCATGCGTGAATTATAGATACTAGAGGGAAGCTTAAGAAATAAGGAGGAACTAAGACAATGGAATTTTCAGAAGAATTAAAAGTATTTAAAGAAAAGGTAGAACCTAGGATTCAATCAATTCAAAACGAAGAGGCAACAAAAATGTCATTAATTGTACCTTTTTTTCAACTTCTTGGTTATGATGTTTTTAATCCTAGCGAGTTTTGTGCTGAATATACTGCAGATGTAGGAATCAAAAAAGGCGAAAAAGTTGATTATGCAATATTAAATAATGGAAACCCTATGGTTCTCATCGAATGTAAATGGTGCGGCGATACTTTGGATAAGCATGGCTCACAATTGTTTCGCTACTTTTCCACCACAACTGCCAAATTTGGCATACTCACAAATGGTATCTGTTATAAATTCTATACCGATTTGGAAGAAGCAAACAAAATGGATTTAGTTCCATTTCTAGAACTAGACATATTAAACATGAAAGACACTCAAATCAACGAACTAAAGAAATTTTGCAAAAACAATTTTGACAGTGAACGAATTTTTAGTACTGCTGAAGAATTAAAATACAGCAATCTCATAAAACAATACCTCTCAAGTGTACTCGAATCTCCTACAGATGATTTTGTTCGTTTTATTTTAAATAATGTTTATGATGGACTA
Organism: Lachnospiraceae bacterium; assembly: GCA_045125095.1. GTDB lineage: Bacteria > Bacillota > Clostridia > Lachnospirales > Lachnospiraceae > JBGVMW01. The sequence continues at coordinate 2,514 of JBGVMW010000204.1, read as the reverse complement.
AAAACACAAAAAACCATAGATAAATTTACTCCAATAGTAAAAAAATCTTTTAACACTTTCATTAACGACATTGTTAACCAGAAAATATCTTCCGCTCTCGCTCCAGAGCCTGTGGAAGAACCCCCTCTTGAACTAGCTCAAGAGACTCAAAGCAAAATTATTACAACAGAGCATGAACTCGAATCATTTTACATTATAAGAGGAATGTTGGCTGGAACTATCCCCGTTGAGGATGTTGTACATAGAGACACGGAAAGTTATTTTGGCATCTTATACCGCGATAATAATCGCAAACCTATATGTCGTCTGAATTTAGATACTAAAACTAAATATATTCTCATTCCAGATGAAAATAAAAAATTTGAACGATATAATATATCATCATTAAATGATTTATATAATTTTCAAAAGCAACTCATCGAAGTGGTAAATAGATACTTATAAACTCACAATAAGATAAAATAAGAAAACCGCCCGGCGCTACCAACCGCTACTTAAGTGATACCTTAAATTATTTACGATGAAAGAGAGGAAAATACTATGAAGAACAAATTAAAGAAGTGTAAATTTTGTCAAACTGATATACCTAAGAAAGCGACAGTATGTCCAAACTGTAAGAGAACACTTAATTCACACGGTTGTCTTATCAGTCTGTGCATGTTTGTAATTATCATCTGCGGTGGAGTTGTAGCAACGATCAATCTAAATAATGGTATTCAAAAATCAATATCTGGTACATCCAATGATTCCGAATACATCACAATGGCAGAATATAATCAAATCAAAGCAGATATGACGTATGATGAAGTGACACAGATAATTGGTTCGAATGGTCAGCTTACAAGTACTGTCACATCCAATAACATAACCATTTCAATGTACACTTGGTATGGTAATGGTACTGCTGGTTCAAATGCAAATGTGACTTTTACTAATAATTTAGTCACTGGTAAAGCACAAGTAGGACTTAAATAAGAGAACCCCAACCGGTGCAACGGTCAGGGTTCAAGTACCTCATTAACTTGGACTGATTTGGGCAATCAATGAAAAGTTAAAAAGGCTATGCACATATGATTATACCATTTCAGTCCTTATTTTTCAACTAAAAGAAAGGATTGATTTTTATGGGAAAAAGAAACCCTAATGGTTACGGTTGCGTAACCAAACTATCAGGGAACAGGTCACGTCCCTGGTGTGTTAAAGTGACCATTTATGATGAAGAAGGACACGCAAAACAAGTACCAGTTGGGTATGCGGAAACGGAAGAACAAGCGAATATTCTTCTTGCTCAATACAATAATAACCCTTGGAATATAGACAGAAACAAAGTGACGCTTGTGGAATTATATAATAGATGGGTAGAGTTCAAATTACCAAAACTCAGCCCTTCGCTTCAGAAAGCTTTAAAAACAGCATTTAAGCATTGCGCAAAATATTACGGTGTGAAATACAGGAATCTACGTGCATATCAGATGCAAGACTGCATTGACAACTGCGGGTGTGGATATTCCACGCAAGGGGTAATAAAAAATCTTTGGGGACACCTCGACCGGTTCGCATTTGAATGTGATATTATTGATAAAATGTATTCTACTCTTACCACTACTACACCGATACCGGAAACAAGCAGAACACCATTCACTGATGCGGATATTGAATCACTATGGAAAATCAAAGATGAGCCTTGGGTGAATACAGTCTTGATTTATCTATACACAGGATTTCGCTTAAATGAACTTAGGTGTATGAAGACCGAACAAGTGAATATGAAAGAGAAGTATTTTCAAGGTGGTCTCAAGTCAGCTTCCGGCAAAGGTAGAATTGTACCAATCCACCCACGCATTGAACCCTTTGTAAAAGAACTGATTGAGGAAGGCAATACGTACCTATTCAATTATCAGGGAAAGCAGATTTCCGAATCCCAATATTATGTATTTTGGAAAGAAGTCATGAAGAAAATTAATGTAAGCAAGACACCACATGAAGCACGCCACACTTTTGAAACCAGACTGGATAACGCAAATGCAAATAGAAAATGTATTGATATGCTCATGGGACACAAGTCCAAAGACGTAGGAAACAGGGTCTACAATCACAAGACTGTTGAGCAATTACGAGATACTATAAACCTATTAAAATAATATTTTTAGCGTTGAACTAGTAACAAATTAGTAACAAGAAACACCACAAATGCCTATTTTTACAGGTATCTGTGGTGTTTTTAAGTTTATTGTATCATATCCAGTTGCTAATGCATATCTGTTATCATTATATTTCAAATTATCTAATGCTCTGTATAATGACAGACTTGCTTCTTTCCCTAATCGTTTCATGGCTGTTTTGGCTGAGCCTACTAAGCCGGTTACTTTGGTATCTATTTTTTTGATGGTAGACAGTAAATCTTCAATTTTTGCAACCCTTCGGAATTCATATATCTTGTCAGAATACTTGATTAAGAACATAGCTGTATCTCCCTTTGCCAGCACTCCGACGATTGGTACCAGCCCCAGTCCG
>JBGVMW010000203.1:0-27246 GCA_045125095.1 Lachnospiraceae bacterium | reverse complement strand
AATGTATTAACTGAAGCCACTTGTGGAATCTCCTTTTGTGTTTTCTTGGTCGTTAATACATTAAGGAACCCAAGTGGTTTTTTCAATATGAAAATGAAAAATTATGGTGCTAGGCTTCCACCATTATGCCAGAAGCCTCATATTTGTTGCCAGTATTAGAGATTACGATACTGTGTTGATGGAGAAGCCGCCATACTCACCACCTTACATTCATAATACGGATAAAGGGCAGAGGGTGTCATTCCAAACATGGATATGGAATGGTGATAATTATAAACTTACACAGTATATTGTTGATGATGAGGAAACATTACAAGTAAGTAAGTTTGAGTGTGAGTATAGAGCTACTCGCAGAGCAGAAATGACGGAATTACTTCTTGCGCATGGCTGTAGTAAGGTGGAATGGAAGTTCCCGGATGAAACAGGTTTTTATCAGCCTATCGTAGTGGCAAGAAAAGGGTAAAATTTGAAGTTCGAAGTAATAAGCAAACGAGTAAATATAATTCTTTATGAGAATATGTGCAGAGTAGCGTTTTCAGATGTGCAATATCGGTACACCTTTAGGTACAGAAGAACTGGCGCATATGGAAATGATTTCCACAATTGTGCATCAGCTAACAAGAAATCTGTCGCCTGAGGAAATTGTGGAAAGCGGTTTTGATAAATATTATGTGGATCATACCCTTGGCTTGTGGCCGCAGGCGGCAGGTGGAATTCCATTCAACGCCTGTGAGTTCCAGTCAAAAGGTGATCCGATCACGGATTTGGTGGAAGACCTGGCAGCAGAGCAAAAAGCGAGAAGCACCTATGATAATATTTTGCGTTTAGTAAAGGATTCCGAAGTAGCAGATCCGATTCGTTTCTTAAGACAGCGTGAAATTGTTCATTTCCAAAGATTTGGTGAAGCTCTCCGTTTAGTGCAGGATAAATTGGATGAGAAGAATTTCTATGCCTTCAACCCGGCATTTGATTGTCCGCCGGACTGTGGTTGCAAACAGAAGTCAGATTGCGGTTGTAAGTAAAAATATAATAAATAGTTTGTATGGCTGGTTGCAGAAATGTAAGCAGCCATATTTTCTGAGGGTAAAGGATAAGAAAAGTGCTATGCTTGCATGCTGAGCGAAAGAAAAATAGATATGTGGAAGCGCCTGTATATTGGGATGGAATGTTATATTTTCTTGTTGTAGATTTCGATGGACAAATATGTAGAATGGCGAACGGGGATATATGGGTATTTTCAACTTAAGGAGAAACGAAAATGGATTCTTGTGTTCAAAACAGGATTGACTTTTACAAAAGGATTCTATATAATATCGATTAGAGTGTGAATTTTGTGTTGCATGCTTCAGAGATAACAAGAAGCGGTGACGAACAAGACCGCACGAAGGGGTACACCACCGCGGGTGTATGCTTTCGTGCGGTCTTTTTTATATACTAGGAAATTACGACGGTTCGTTGCATGACGTAATGTATGAAATTTCCTAGTATATAAAAAAATGATGCGCACTCGCGCGAAATGTAGTGTGTCGCAAGCGACCGCGCTCGGCGCGAGAGTTCTGCAAGCAGAACTCTTTCTTGTATACTAGGAAATTACGACGGTTCGTTGCATGACGTAATGTATGAAATTTCCTAGTATATAAAAAAATGATGCGCACTCGCACGAAATGTAGTGTGTCGCAAGCGACCGCGCTCGGCGCGAGAGCGTGCTTGGACGCTTTGTTCATCACACAGGAAATGAATATACCAGTTATTTCATGGACGATGTACCAGTACAAGGAGGACAATACAAATGCAAGTAAATGGCAAAAACATTACGGGAAAAGCAGGAATGACATTACAAGCCTATTTAGAGGAAGCAGGCTATCGCATAGAACGCATAGTTGTAGAACGGAACGGAGAGATTGTTTCTAAGACCGAGTATAACACGGTTCAGTTGACAGAGGCAGACACAATAGAAGTGGTAAGTTTTGTGGGTGGCGGTTGATAGATATCTCAGAAAGTAACTATGAGGGTATTGAATAGTCACATTAGAAATTACAATGGAACATAGTGTATTGTAAAATACCAACATTAATTATAAGCAAGTAAACGAACAGAAGGAGAGGCAGACATAATGAATGAAGACAAATTAATCTTAGGCGGTCACGAATTCCAATCCCGCTTTATTTTAGGCTCTGGAAAATACAATGTAGAACTGATAGAGGCAGCCATAAAGCAGGCAAAAGCAGAAATTATCACCTTGGCACTACGTCGAGCTAACTCAGGCGGCGAAGGAAACATATTAGACTACATACCGGAAGGTGTCACATTGTTACCAAATACCTCGGGAGCCAGAAATGCAGAAGAAGCTGTGCGTATAGCAAGACTAGCCAGAGAAATGGGCTGTGGTAATTTTATAAAAATAGAAGTGATACACGATGCAAAATACCTGCTGCCAGATAACTACGAGACAATCCGTGCCACAGAAATATTAGCAAAAGAAGGTTTTGTAGTGCTACCGTATATGTATCCGGATTTGAACGTGGCGCGGGAATTAGTGCAGGCAGGTGCGGCAGCTGTCATGCCACTAGCAGCACCGATTGGCACCAACAAAGGACTTTGCACAAAAGAATTCATTCGTATTTTAGTGGAAGAAATTGATGTACCAATCATTGTAGATGCGGGTATCGGAAGACCATCCCAGGCATGTGAGGTAATGGAAATGGGGGTAGATGCTGTGATGGCTAATACCGCCATCGCCACAGCAGGCGATATTCCGGCAATGGCAGAAGCGTTCAGACAAGCCATTGAAGCAGGGCGTAAGGCATATTTGGCAGGACTAGGCAGAGTAAAAGAAGGGAGAGCGTCAGCATCCTCTCCATTGACCGGTTTTTTAAGAGATTAGGGAGAGGAAATGATGAATCAGAGAATCAATCACATGAAATACCTTCCGGATATGGAGCAGATACCCTCCACAATTATGGAAGACGTGTTAGCGCGTTTTAAAGCATACGACTACAATCTGTATACAGCAGAAGATGTAAAAAGAGCATTGAGTCAGGATATCCGTACACCAGAGGATTTTGCAGCACTGTTATCTCCGGCAGCGGAACCGTTTTTAGAGGAAATGGCAGTGCTGGCAAAAGAAGAAACAAGAAGGCATTTTGGCAATTCTGTGTACCTGTTTACGCCAATTTATATTTCTAATTATTGTGAAAATCATTGCGTATACTGTGGATTTCACTGCAAAAATCAAATACGCAGGGCAAAGTTAGATTATGACGGTATTGAACGTGAAATGAAAGCAATTGCCGAAACCGGGTTAGAAGAAATTCTTATTCTTACCGGAGAAAGTAGATATATGTCTGATGTGAAGTACATAGGAGAAGCTTGTAAAATTGCACGGAAATATTTTAAGATGGTAGGAATTGAAGTCTATCCAATGAATTCCAAAGAATATACTTACCTGCATGAATGTGGCGTGGACTATGTAACTGTGTTTCAGGAAACATACTGTTCTGACACCTATGAGAAACTGCATTTGGCAGGTCATAAAAGAGTGTTTCCATATCGAATTAACGCACAGGAACGTGCGCTTATGGGTGGGATGCGAGGTGTTGCGTTTGGGGCATTGTTAGGGCTTGGTGATTTTAGGAAAGATGCCTTTGCAACAGGAATTCATGCTTATTTATTGCAACGAAAATACCCACATGCAGAAATCTCTTTCTCCTGCCCAAGACTGCGCCCGATTGTAGGGGATACAACCATTCACCCGGAGAATGTGCATGAAACACAGCTTTTACAGGTAATGTTAGCATATCGGTTGTTTATGCCATTTGCAGGAATTACCATTTCAACAAGAGAGCGCGACGAATTTCGTAACCATGTGGCAGGTCTGGCTGCAACGAAACTATCAGCTGGAGTCAGCACAGGAATCGGTGGACATGGAGAGGAAGAAGAACAGGGAGATGGTCAGTTTGAAATCGCTGATGAAAGAAGTCTGGAGGAAGTAGTAACAGCATTGCGAGACTATGGTTTGCAGCCTGTTATGAACGATTATGTGTATGTATAAAATAATTGCGGTCACCAATCGTCATCTATGTGAAGGTGACTATTTTGAGCAGATAGAGCGAATTGCAGCTTCTGATGTAGAACATATCATACTTCGGGAAAAAGATATGACAGAAGCACAATATAAGGAACTGGCTGAAAAAGTGTTGGCAATATGCAACCAGTATCAGAAATCCTGTATTCTTCACACATATGTAAATGTAGCCAAAGAATTAGGTGTAGAAAGTATTCACCTCCCGTTGCCAGTACTTCGTCGGGAACAGGAACGGTTAGACGGATTTAAAAAGATAGGAACATCAATCCATACCATTCGGGAAGTCAAGGAAGCCGAACAGTTAGGGGCTTCCTATCTTACAGCAGGACACATTTATCAGACCGATTGTAAAAAGGATTTACAGCCAAGAGGTTTAGCATTTCTGAAATCAGTATGTGAGGAAACTTCAATTCCTGTATATGGCATTGGTGGTATCACATTAGCCAGAATGCCGGAGGTTATAGAGCAGGGTGCAGTAGGCGGTTGTTTCATGTCTGCCTGCATGAAGAAAAATTTTTAATATCACAGAATTGCGGAAAGGCAGTACCATTAAGTGATGAGGAAGCACAGAAGTTGGTAGATGCAGTAAATAGAATAAAATAAGAAAAGTGCTGCGCCAACGAGTAGGTTGTCGTGAAGATAAAATGGCTTAAGAGAAAAACTTAAGCCATTTTTTGTAAGTTTTTATGACAGATTAATAGAAATAGAGTAAAAAATACAACAAAATTGCCAAAAGAGAAAAAATATGTTATCATTATAAAAACACGAAAAAAAAGGGGGAGACATTATGGAACACTTTGATCTTAAACAGGTAATAGGGGAAATTGAAAAAATAAAAGCGGAGGATGAGAGGAAAAGACACATTTTGGTGGTAGATGATGATGTAAGGATATTGCGATTTTTAAAAGCATATTTAAGAGAGTACGATGTGGCAACTGCAGTTACTGGAAGTCAGGCGATGAAATTTTTAGAAACCAAAAAAACGGATTTAATTCTCTTAGATTATAAGATGCCGGTGGAGAATGGACCGGAAGTGCTGAAAAAATTACGTGCAAATGAGAGAACAAAAGATATACCGGTTGTATTTCTGACAGGAGTAGCAGACAGTGACAAAATTCAGGAAGTATTATTAATGAAACCACAGGGATATTTGTTAAAGCCAATTAATAGGGTAAAATTAATGGAGATAATTAAAAAAGTTATATAACGATTCAGGACTGTGCTGCATAGTACAGTCCATATGAAAACGTAACAAATACAAGCAAAAATCCATCACTGTAGATGTTTTTTGCGCGTAACTATGGGGGACTGAGTATAATAACAAATTTATATGATTTAATTATGGGGGAGTGCATATGAGGGACAAAGAAAGGTATTATTTTCTGGAATATATAAATATGGTGTTAAAACCTCTCGAATATGATTACAATAAGAATTTCTTAATGGTAAAGCATAACAATGCCTTTCGCTTAAATGAACGTGACATGGAAGGCATGGGAATGTTTCATTCTTATAAGTTTTCAGATATGAGAAAACCATATGAACCATTTTTGGATATTGTAAAAGAGTATCTGAAGGAAAAAATGTTACAATGCAAAGATTTTTCCATAGAAGATTTTCTGGATAAAGCAGAGGTGTATCCGCTTCATCGGAAAATATTTAAGGAATATTTTCAAAAGGGAACCTGTGAAAGACAGGAAGAATTACTTCTCCGTGAATACTTATATGAGAAAAAGAAATTTCAGAATGCAGTATTGCATATGCTGTCTGAAATGGCAAAAGAGAAGCCATTTTGTCTTATTTTAGATGAAGTGAATCTAGCTGGTTCGTCAGCTCTCTGGATCTTAGAAGAGATTTCAAAGAATTCAAATTATAATCATATAAAAGTAATCGCAATTATGAATGAAGAAGGGGAAGTATTACCTTTTGCCGGAAAAGATTTAAAACGATTTATTCATGCATGCGAAGAAGCGGATATGGTTTGTAACTGGATATTTGAAGAAGAACAGAAAAGTAATGTTCGTGCCAGTGTGCAAACAGAACAAAAGAGTATTGCAACATGTATAGAAACCTTAAAAAATATGTTTCATACCTTGGAATGCGAACAGGCAGAATATTACTTAAAAATGTTTTTGGGGAAAATGGAAAAAGAAAGAATACCTTTAGAACCCAAGCAGGAATTGGAGTTGTTAAATGTATATTTCTGGGTGAAACTGGTAGCGGAAGAATATGCTGATGCGCTGTACATTTGTGATAGAATGGAAAAGCTTCAAACGACGGCATCTGAAGACCAAAAGAAACCAGGACTTGAAATTGAATTATTAAAAACACGAGTACATCTGCATAATGGAAACAAAGCACAGATGGAAGCTGGTATACTGGCATGTAAAAAAGCAGCTGCTGCAAAAAAGGATGAAACGTTGCTGTTTAATGTAGAATTATTGGAAAATATAGTAATGTATTCTGGGTGGAATACCATTTGGATGACCAAAAATGATACAGAAATATCCATGAAGCTGGTGCAAAAATGCCATGAAGATGGCTATTTAAATCATTTGGCACATATTTATGCATATAGCTTTAATAACGATTATCGTAGCTTTAGTACAATAGAAGGCATTGAAGAACGACTGACGGAATTTAATAAGGGTATTGCTTTGGGACAGGAATTACAAAATGAGCAGTTTTTGGTAAATGCTTATCGAAAAAATGTGATGATTGCTTCTGTTCATGGCTATTTTAATGTGTGCATTTATTTCTATGAGAAGATGTTGGAAGTGGTGAAAAGAACTGGAGATGAAGTAGAAGAAGCTGGAATTTATAACGGAATGGGATATAGCAATTGTGGGCTGGAACGTTATAAGGAAGCGAATGATTACTACAATAAAGCCTTGGTTCTATATCATAAATACCAGTTGGCAGATGAAATTGTAGAAACGCTTTACAATCTTGGAATTAATGCAATGCTTGCAGGAGATTACAAGAATGCAGGTAGCTATTTAATAGAGGCAGATAATATTCTTCGCATGTTAAAACGAAGTACAATGAAAACATGTAATATGTCTAAGTTATTTGGATTGATTGCATTGGCAAGTTTCAGACAGGGGATTATGTATCATGCTCGTTTATATCTTAATAAAGCCAAGCAGTTCCTGTCGCACGTGCTGGGAAAAAAGAATGAAGAAACAGAATACATAGAAGATGACGGCATGTTTCTCGTATATTTTGTCAGTGGGTTAATGAAAAAATACGATAACAATTACGAGGAGGCAAGGCTGTGCTTTCATCGGTCAGAGTTTTTCATGAGGCGTTCTACGGGGGGCATGTTTTTTAATTATCCTGAATATGCGTTTGATTGTTATCAACTGCTAATGGAAATGGGAAGAGAGACAGAGGCTAAAAAGATATTGCTGGACTTTAGAGAGTATTGCGAAAAAAATAAGTACCATTACCGGTTGCAGAAAATCAGTGCAGTATTGGGAGAAAAAGTAAAGGAACGAAATATAGAATTTTCTGATATGACATTGCACGAAATTACTTTAGAAAAAATCTCGGAACTGATAAAAAGAAAAGTGGATGAAAAAGAAAAAAAGGAAATGGTAAAAACAATCGGCTTTTTTAACGTGCTGCAAAAATTTACCAATAATATGACAAGAACGGTAAAAGAAGAAGTAGCCAGTATGCTTCCTGTATTTAAAAATTATTTTTTCATAGATAAGGCATTCTTGATTCGATGCATGAAAAATGAAAATGAAGTAGTATATAGTGATTTAGAGTACAAGGTTTCCCAGAAAGCAGTAGATTATATCGTTGAATATTTTAAGAAAAAGCCAGCAGGATTTGTAGTGTCAAAAGATGGAATACTACATGAGGAATATAATAAAGTAGTATCGTGTTTTGAAGAGGAGCAGATATTCTCCTTTGCAGCAGTTCCTTTATTTGAACAGGAGCGATTAAACTGTGTGTTTATCGTTTATATAGAAATAAAGAACAACTGGACATCCTCTAAGGAAAGAAGTATTCTAACGGAAAGTGATTTGGAGATTTTTACATATGTGTTTCGTCAGATTTCCAATGCCATTGGAAGGCTGGAAGTAAAAAATGAGTTGATTGCAGCAAACCAGAAAATGAAAGAGCAAATGGAACAGGTGTTGGAATTAAAACATGAAGCAGAAGCAGCAAATGTGGCAAAGTCCAATTTTCTTGCCAATATGAGCCATGAAATCAGAACTCCAATGAATGCCATTATCGGTATGTCAGAGATTGCATTACGGGGAGAGTTGTCAAAAGAGCAAAAGGATAATATAGAGCAGATAAAATCCTCTGGAACGACGTTACTTTCCATTATTAACGATATTTTGGATTTTTCCAAAATCGAATCTGGAAAAATGGATATTACCATAGAAAAATACCAGCCAATTTCCATTATACGAGATGTTGTGAATATTATTATAACGCGTATTGGTAATAAAAATTTAGAATTTATTATTGATGTAGCACCGGATATTCCTTATGAACTTTTAGGAGACAGTATACGCATCAAGCAGATCATCATAAATCTTGCCAATAATGCAGTGAAGTTCACAAAACAGGGAATGGTAAAATTGACAATTGGCTATGAACGTACTTCTGAAGAGGAAATTCTATTGAAGATTGCGGTAGAAGATACAGGAATCGGTATAAAGAAACAGGATCTGGATAAGTTATTTCGTTCGTTCCAGCAAGTGGACAGCAAGAGAAACCGTAATATTGAAGGAACTGGCTTAGGACTTTCTATTGCAAAGCAGTTATTGTTGTTAATGGGTGGAAATATCACTGTGGAAAGTGAATATGGACAAGGAAGCATATTTACCTGTACATTGCCACAGAAGATTGTTACAGAGAAACCAAATGTAGAGGTTTCTAATGGAGAACAGCTAAAGGTGGTATCATTTATTGATAATTTTTATGTGAAGAAGCAACTAGAAATTGATTTAAAGCAATTAGGTATCACGTATGAGGATGGGCTATCAGAGCAACGGATTCTATCTCTGACAGGTACAGATGCAAACTACTTATTTATAGAACATGCGCTGTGTTCAGAAAAAATTTTGGAAATGTTAGAACAAACACCGGAAATTACCGGAGTGTTATTAGTAGATTATTATTCTACAGAAACATATCCCCTTAAAAATTTAATTGTTGTGAAGAAGCCTTTGTATTCGCTGGAGTTAGAAAAGATATTTAATCGGGAAGATATCTATGGCAGTGAGATGGAAGAAGATACGGAAAATCTTGATTTTATTGCACCAGAGGCGGAAATTCTCATTGTAGATGATAATACCATTAATTTGAAGGTGGCGGAAGGACTGTTAGCGCCATTACAAATGAAAATTGATACAGCGGCAAGTGGAAAAGAGGCAATTGACAAAATTTCTGAAAAAAAATACGATATCGTATTTATGGATCATATGATGCCGGAAGTAGACGGTGTGGAAACCACCCATATTATCAGACGTTTTTATGAGGAATATAATGACGTTCCTATTATTGCCCTTACTGCAAATGCTGTGTCAGGAACAAGGGAAATGTTTTTGAATGAAGGAATGAATGACTTTGTGGCAAAGCCAATCGAATATAAAATTATTGTATCAAAGATAAGACATTGGCTTCCAAAGGAAAAAGTGAGAAAAGGTCAAAAAACAGAAGAACCACAAAAGAAAGAAGGCAGTGTCAAGATTCAGATTGAAGGACTGGACACGGCATATGCGCTAAGTCTCGTTGGAGAAGAAAACTTATATTGGATTGTATTAAAAGATTATTATCAGGTAATCCAAAAGAAAATGGAGCTTATCAGAACATACGAAAAAGCAGAGGAATGGAAAGAGTATACCATTGAAGTACATGCTTTAAAAAGTGCTTCCCGACAGATTGGTGCATTGGAACTGGCAGATAAAGCGGAGCGCATGGAGAAGGCAGGAAATGAAAAAAATGCAGAACTGATTCATGAATGTACACCGGAACTTCTGGAATTATATGGTAAGTATCAGAAAATATTAGCACCATATTTTATACAGGAAAATGCAACAAAGGACAAAGGGGAACGAAAAGCAATTTCATGGGAAATTTTAAGTCAACTATTTGAGGAACTAAGAGAAGCGTTTGACGCTTTGGATATTGATCAAATGGACGCTGTTATGGAAAAAATGGAAGAATATGAATATGCAGAGGAACAACAGCAGTTGTACGAGAAATTGAAAGATGCCATGGAGGAAATGGATATAGAATCCGGTGAAGAAATTCTACTGTTGTGGGAGAAAAAATTTAGTGAATAACTTTTGTTAATTGATTAAAAAATGAGAAAGTAACTACGCTTCAATCAGAAAAAAGCAGGAGTTCTTAGTAATGTTGCACTAAGGAGTCTTGCTTTTTTTGTCTACAATTGTTTCTATATTTTATCTTTTTACTGCAACAATTAACCCACACCCGATTTTCGTACCGGAATCCCCGGAAGGCTGCGTGGTAAAGTCATCCCGTTGGTTATGAATAATCACTGCTTTCCCTAATATATCAGAAGTTTTTAAGTGGGAATCATACACTACAGAGTAGGCATATCCATTGTTATTTAAAATAGGGGGAAGATCTCCTAAATGGTGTGGATGTGGCAGGTTTTCTGGATTAAGATGGTTGCCAGTGTGGGTGAAATCATCAGAACAATCGCCCATTTCATGAATATGGAAACCAAGAAATTCCGGTCCATTTATGGTACTTGACGGCAGGCCGGCAAGCTCCGTTGCAATAATCATGCCGCCGAAAGGTACATAATAGAACTGGACAATGCCAGTCAGATGCTCATGAGATGGATTGCCATTTATAATAGCAGCAGCAACAGGAATATTGCTGGATATCATTTGAAAAAAGAGAGATTGGTGATACATAATAAACTCCATTCCGGCGCGTAAGCGGCGTTTAAATCATCCACCGAAACGCGATAACTTGCTCTTGCTTTAGTGTATGCTTAGAAAAAAAGTTTGTAACTATTGGGGATAGTACTGACTCGTTACCGAAATCTATTCTATGTTTGTTATAAGCTTGTAGCAAAAGTATAAGTCTTACATTCTTTTTACATTGTCTAAACAAAAATATGATAGTTTACATTTGCATCCATTGATAAAATGAACCATGTCAGCAACAAGCTACCCGGTTGCTGGTGGGAGTAAATATATGAAACACATTTTAGAAAGGATACAATATGCTCAAATTACAAAATATAAAGAAAAGTTATGATGGAAAAACAATTTTAAATGACATTTCATTGGAAATCGGTGAAGGCGAGATTGTTTCAATTTTAGGTCCATCCGGTTGTGGAAAAACTACCTTATTAAATCTGATATTGGGAATTACCATGCCGGACAGTGGAAAGATTATTTTTCATGAAGAAGATATTACAAATGTAGCAATGGAAAAAAGAGGTTTTAATATTGTTTTTCAGGACTACGCATTGTTTCCAAACTTAAATGTATATAAGAACATTACATACGGATTGCGTAACTGTCCAAATGTATCAACCAAAGAGGAAGTGGATGAGTTGATTCATCTTCTAGGCTTAGAGGAGCATTTGAATAAGAAGATTGACCAGCTCTCTGGTGGTCAGAAACAGAGAGTGGCGTTGGCAAGAACGATGGTAATGAAACCAAAGATTCTTCTGTTAGATGAGCCATTAAGTGCGCTGGATGGAGTAATTAAGGAATCCATTAAAGATAGAATTCAAACGATTGCAAAGCAGTATCATTTAACAACGATTATTGTAACACATGATCCTGAGGAAGCGTTGACCTTGTCCGACCGTGTTCTGATTGTAAATGAAGGCTCTATTTCCCAGTATGGAAGACCGGATGAAATAATCAATGAGCCAGAGAATCATTTTGTGGAGAAATTTATTTTAAACCAGTTACAAATTAAAAAAAATAATATCCTTTCTCTGTTTCACATGCAGGCAGTAGGAATGTGAGGAGGAAAACACTGTGAAAAACAAACATATTCATAAAGAAGGCGTAACTGTTTTTTGCATTCTGTTCTTGTTCTTTGCAGCGTTTTTGCTATTGCCTGCTGTGGTATTGCTGTTGAAAGCCTTTTCCACGGAACAGGGAATAGGACTTGGCAATTTTTATGATGTCATGACAGAAAACAGTATTTTGATGGCGTTAGGCAACAGTTTTCTGGTGTCAGCAGTCAGTGCCATTGTTACTACATTGCTTGCATTTCTCTTATCATTGACCATCCGGTACACCAATGTACCGGTGTGGTTCAAAAAGCTGATTGGTGGTGTGGCAAAGCTTCCTATGTTATTGCCAACTATTACTTACGGATTTGCTATTATTTATTCTTTTGGTAAACAGGGATTGATTACGAAACTTTTGGGATTTCAGTTGTTTGATATTTATGGATTTAATGGTTTGCTGACGGGATATATCATTTATACATTACCAGTGTCTTTTATGCTGATGCAGAATGCCATGCAATATATTGACATGAATTACATGGTAGTATCAAAGCTTATGAAGGATGGACCGATTCGTATGTTTTCTATGACGATTTTGCGTCCATTAATAGGAACGATGATAACATCCTTTATTCAGACATTTTTTCTCTGCTTTACAGATTTTGGTATTCCGGCAGCTGTGGGAGGAGAATTTGAAACCATTGCAGGTGTATTGTACAAAGAGATGTTAGGAAGCGTACCTGACTTTGGAAGAGGTGCAGTAGTAGCCCTTTGTATGCTTCTGCCGTCCATTGTTAGTATTGTCGTATTGCACATTCTGGAAAAATACAATATACGTTACCACAAAGTAACAGAGATTGAAATGAAGAAAAATTATATCCGTGATGGTGTGCTAGGTGTGGTGGCTGCATTGGTTATGGTATGTGTACTTTCTATCTTTGCAGTTATTTTTGTAGTTCCGTTTGTGCAGGAATGGCCTTACCGGGTAGCATTCACCTTTGCGCATGTGAAGGATGTATTTGCAGATTCGGCACTGGTCCGTGTTATGAAAAATTCCCTGATAACCGCAGTATTAACGGCTGTGGTTGGTACCTTTCTTGCTTATGCCGGAGCAATTGCAGCGGCAAGATGTAAGCTTCCGGCAATGATGAAAAAGCTGTTGGATGGCTTTGCCATGGTTACAAATACCATTCCGGGTATGGTGTTAGGTCTTGCATATCTGTTCCTGTTTTCTGGTTCGTCCTTACAGGGAACATTGGTGATTTTGGTAATTTGTAATATTGTACATTATTATTCTACCCCATATCTGATGATGAAAAATGCGTTGTTAAAGCTGAATTCCTCATGGGAAACAACAGCAATGCTCATGGGTGACAAGTGGATACATACCATAATACGCATTGTAACACCAAATATGTTAGGTACAATTTTAGAAGTATGCAGTTACTATTTTATAAATGCAATGGTAACCATCAGTGCAGTTATTTTTATCGCAGGAGCACGAACTATGGTGGTGACCACAAAAATAAAGGAATTGCAGTATTATAACAAATTTAATGAGATATTTGTGTTATCACTGATTATCTTATTTATAAATGTTGTTGGAAAACAACTGTTGAATTATTTAGCAAAACGAAACCAAAGGAGAGAAATTCAAAATGAAAAAATCAATTAAAAAACTTATGGCATGGGGGCTTACCGTTGCTGTGGCAGGTAGTACATTGTGTGGCTGTAGTAGCGGAGCAAATGATATGGTTGTTATTTATTCCAATGCAGATGATGAAGCCGTAGAAGCAATGAAACATGCATTAGACAATAATGGTTACAAAGACCAGTATATGATTCAGACATTTGGTACGTCAGAGCTTGGCGGTAAGTTATTAGCTGAGGGAAACAATTTAGAAGCAGATTTGATTACTATGAGTACCTTTTATGTAGAAAGTGCACAGGATCAGAATAGTATGTTTAAGGATTTAACCTTTGATGCTGGCACATTGGAGGAATATCCGTCTTACTGTGCGCCAATTACAGCGCAGGAAGGTACCATTATCTATAATACAGAAATGGTAGAAGAAAATAATCTTGAAGTACCAGCCTCATTAAAAGATTTAGCAGATCCTTCTTATGCAGGGTTTTTATCCGTTACCGATATCAGTTCTTCTTCGACTGCATGGTTGTTGCTGCAAGGCTTAGTATCTGAATATGGTGAAGATGGAGCAAAAGAAGTGTTGACAGGCATTTATGAAAATGCAGGACCACATATTGAAGAATCCGGTTCCGGTCCATTAAAAAAATTACGTGCAGGAGAAGTGGCAATCGGATTCGGACTTCGTCAGCAGGCAATTGCTGATAAAGAAGATGGTCTGCCAATCGATTTTGTGGACCCTACAGAAGGTAATTTCAGCTTAACGGAATCATTAGCTGTAGTAGACAAGGGTGAAAAGAGTAATGACAAAGCCATGGAAATGGCTGAATGTATCATTAAGAATGCCAGAGAAGAATTACTTAGCTATTATCCAATCCCACTTTATGAAGGAGAAGAAGCGGATGGTGAACATGCATCAGCAAACGCTAAGGTATTTCCGGAAAAGCTGACAGTAGATTTATTAAAGAAGCACCAAGAGTTATCAGAAAGTTGTAAAACAAAGTAAGTAAAATAAAGTGCGCGCGAATTTGAAGGGAAGATGCTAAAAAGAGAAGCCGTTGCAAGCGGCAGAATGGAGAGAAAAAATGAAAAATTACAAGTTATTGACACCGGGACCGTTAACAACAACAGAATCTGTAAAAGAGGAAATGTTATTTGACCACTGCACATGGGACGATGATTATAAGCAGATTACACAGAAGATTCGTAAAGAATTATTATCCTTAGCGCATGTAGAGGAATCTGAATATACGGTAATTCTGATGCAGGGTAGCGGTACCTTTGGTGTAGAGTCTGTATTATCCAGTGTGGTAGGAACAGAGGATAAGCTGTTAATTGCTGCAAATGGTGCCTATGGCGAGCGTATGGCAGATATTGCAGAGCATAATTGTATTTCATATGATATCTATAAGGAAGCTTACAATAAGATTCCGGATGCAGAGATTATCAGAGAACGATTGCAGAAGGATAGTGCAATTACTCATGTTTCCATGGTACACAGTGAGACAACTTCCGGTATCTTAAATGATATCAAAGCGGTGGGAGAAGTTGTACATGAGTGTGGAAAAGTCTATATTGTAGATGCTATGAGCAGTTTTGGCGGTGTGGATATTCCAATGAAGGAGTGGGGGATTGATTTCTTAATTAGTTCAGCCAATAAATGTATTCAGGGCGTACCTGGATTCTCCTTTATTATTGCAAGAAAAGATTTGTTACTTGCAAGTAAGGGAAAAGCAAGAAGTCTTT
Organism: Lachnospiraceae bacterium; assembly: GCA_045125095.1. GTDB lineage: Bacteria > Bacillota > Clostridia > Lachnospirales > Lachnospiraceae > JBGVMW01. The sequence continues at coordinate 11,790 of JBGVMW010000203.1, read as the reverse complement.
CTTTAGATTTATATGACCAGTGGATTACGATGGAAAAGGATGGAAAATGGAGATTCACTTCGCCGACACATGTAGTTCTTGCATTTGCAAAGGCAATGGAGGAATTACACCAGGAAGGTGGTATTGTAGCTAGAAATAAGCGATATACGGATAATAATAAGCTTTTAATTGCACGCATGAAGGAGTTGGGGTATGATACTTATATTGATGCAACTCATCAGGGACCAATTATCACAACTTTTTTATTCCCGGAGAATGCGAATTATTCCTTTAGTGAGATGTACGAATATATAAAAGAGCGGGGATATGCTATTTATCCGGGAAAGGTAACGGAAGCGGAAACATTCCGAATTGGTAATATCGGAGAGATTTACTGTGAAGATATGGAAACATTATATAAAATCATGAAAGAGTTTTTAGCAGGGAAAGCAGAATAAGTAACGATAGAGGTTTAATACCGCAAAAGCGGAGAAATGGAGATTCGTATGAGTAGAATTGAAGGAGTAATTTTTGATTGGGCAGGAACAACAGTAGATTTTGGATGTTTTGCACCAGTACAGGCGTTTGTGGAAGCATTTAAGGCGGAGGGAATTGAACCAACTATCGAAGAAGTAAGAAAACCTATGGGTATGTTAAAGCGCGATCACGTAAAGGCTATGATGTCCATGCCTAGAATCCATGAATTATGGAAGTCTATACACGGTGGAGACTGGACAGAAGAGGATGTTGACCGTGTATACCGGAAAAGTGAACATGGAATCATAGACATTGTACATAATTTTGCAGAGCCTAAGCCATATGTGTTAGAGACAGTTGCTGAACTTCGTAACATGGGCATCAAAATTGGTTCTACAACAGGATATACAGATGCTATGATGGCAGTTGTGGTAGAAGAGGCAAAAAAAGCCGGATATGAGCCGGATTGCTGGTTCAGCCCCAATGCTGTAAACAATATGGGTAGACCATATCCATATATGATTTACAAAAATATGGAAGCGTTGAAATTAACTTCTGCTGCAAATGTAATCAAAGTTGGTGATACCGTAGCAGATATTACAGAAGGACGTAATGCTGGTGTGATTACCGTTGGTATTGTAGAAGGAAGTTCCATTATGGCATTATCAGAGGAAGAATTTAATAAACTATCTTTAGAGGAATATAAGGAATTATATAAGAAGGTGGAATCGGTTTACTGGCAGGCTGGAGCTGATTATGTGATTCCAAATACCAAGCATTTGATTCCGTTAGTGGAAGCGTTAGGGTAAATATAGGTAATATCTTTGGAGTAGATTGTTTGTGTGTTGGCACGGAAATGGTGATTGTTACACCATTTCCGTGCTTTTTATATACTAGGAAATTACAACAGTCCGTTGCATGACGTAATGTATGAAATTTCTTGCAGGTAGAAGGGATATGTGCTATAAATTAAGAGGTTGCCATGCGTGAATTGTTTGCAGCAAATCGCGATCTGTCACAAACAATTCATTACCTTGTTGGCGTTTCGCAATTATCTAAATATTAAGCATAAGTGAGGAGAAAAATATGATTCAAGATATTTATCCACACCAGTATTACGTGACATATGAGGAAAAAGAGCCAGCATCCGGAGATTTTGTATTTTCTTTTCAGGGGGATAGCCTGTTAGTATCTATGCAAGATGAGGAGCTGGCATTTCCAACATGGGAAGATATTGGGTGTAACAAAGAGGAGATGCAGTTTTTATTTTCCGTAGATGATAAGAATTATTTTATGATAGAGGATTCGCTGCAGCCCTTTGGAACGTTTACTTATCAGGAGTCGAAGCTGTTTCGCACCGCAGAGCCTATGTGGAAAAGTTTTGCGGCGATTACAGGCGTGCAGATTCACAGATGGTATCAGAACCAGCGGTATTGCAGTTGCTGTGGAAATTCGTTGAGAAGGAGTCGGGTGGAGAGGGCGTTAATCTGTACGGAATGTGGAAAGACAGTGTATCCGGTTATTTCGCCGTCAGTAATTGTTGCGATTACAAATGGCGATAAGATTTTGCTTACCAAATATAACGCATCCCATAGCAGTTATCAGCGTTATGCATTGGTGGCAGGCTACGCGGAAGTGGGAGAAACACTAGAAGATACCGTTCGACGTGAGGTGATGGAGGAGGTTGGACTGAAAGTAAAAAATATCAGATACTATAAGTCACAACCATGGTCTTTTACAGATACATTACTGGTAGGTTATACCTGTGAAGTGGATGGTGATGATACTATCACGCGTGAGGAAGCAGAATTATCCTATGCAGGTTGGTTTACTCGGGAGGAAATTCCGGTTAATCCCTCAAAAATCAGTTTAACAAATGAGATGATAGAGAACTTTCGATTGGGGCGAAATCGTTAGATGTGGAACAGCCATAAGAAAATGAGTTACCTTAGTCTGTGCAGATGGTTAAGTCGCATATTGGCAGAATGAGTGCATAACAATTAGATATATGAAAAACTGAAAAAATAATTGACAAACAACCACCCATATAGTTATACTTAATTCACAGTTTAAAGCTGTATTGCAACTTCATAGAAAAGGGAGTAATTAAATTGCACTGTCAACATACGCGGCGTAATTGCCTGGTGGTGCAAACCGGATAATGATAGATGGTAATGAGACTTTTCACACAAAATAAAGAGCATGTTACATGCTTTCTATTTTGTGTGGAAAGTCTCTTTTTTGTTGTCATTATCCAGTACATCGTTTTGTAAATAACTATACCATTCACGCAGAATATTTATCTGAGAGCACAGGACAAAAAACGTAGCGGGCTACGCTGAGGCTATGTTCCAGTGCTATCAGGAAAATAGATAAGTGATATGGTGAAGTTATTTCGAATACGATGTACGAGGTATAATGTATTCGAAATATGCTAAATATTTTAATAGAGGATTTTCGAGACGTTATAGTTACTCTACTTACTAAAAACAGGAGGAATATTATGAAAGAGTGGTATCAGTCACAGAAAGACGAGATTCTGAAGGAATTTCGTGCAACAAAAGATGGTCTGTCTAATGAGGAGGCACAAAAACGATTAGAGGAGTATGGAGAAAACGCATTACAAGAAGGGAAACAGAAAAGTGTATTGCAAGTGTTTTTAGGTCAGTTTATGGATTTGTTAGTTATCATACTGATCATAGCAGCGGTCATTTCTTTGTTTTCAGATAACATCGAAAGCACGGTTGTAATTTTTGTAGTAATCATTTTAAATGCTGTTTTAGGAACGGTGCAGCACTGTAAAGCACAGAAGTCATTAGAAAGTTTGAAATCGCTTTCTTCGCCAAGTGCTAAGGTAATGCGAAATGGTGCAAAGATAGAGATCGATTCCAAGGATGTAGTACCTGGAGATATTGTTCTGTTAGAAGCCGGTGACATGATTGTTGCTGACGGAAGAATTTTAGAAAATTTTTCCTTGCAGGTAAATGAAAGCTCATTGACAGGTGAATCTACCAATATTGACAAAGCAGATACCATATTGGAAGGAGAAACACCATTAGGAGATCGTGTTAATATGGTGTACTCCGGAAGCCTTGTTACTTATGGTAGAGCAACGATAGTAGTAACAGCTACCGGAATGCAGACAGAAATGGGAAAAATCGCCAGTCTGATGAATGCGGCAAAGGAAAAGAAAACACCGTTACAGGTCAGCTTAGATGCGTTCAGCAGTAAGCTTGCCATGTTGATACTGATTATCTGTGTGGTTGTGTTTGGTCTTAGCATTTACCGCGATATGCCAATGTTAGATGCCATGATGTTTGCCGTTGCGTTAGCAGTAGCAGCGATTCCGGAAGCATTGAGTTCCATTGTTACCATCGTTCAGGCAATGGGAACACAGAAGATGGCAAAAGAAAACGCTATTATCAAGGACTTGAAGGCGGTAGAAAGTTTAGGCTGTGTATCTGTAATCTGTTCTGATAAAACAGGTACATTGACACAGAATAAAATGACCGTACAGGAAGTATACATTGATAGAAAGACAATGAAACCGGAAGCACTTGATAGTCACGAACAACTTCACCGTTATCTCTTATATAATGCCGTTCTTACAAATGATTCCAGCATTGTTGATGGAAAAGGAATTGGTGACCCAACTGAATATGCATTGTTGGAAATGTTCCGTAAAGTAAATTTAGGCGGACGATTTATGAATGAAGAAGAAATCAGAAGTATGATGAAACGTCTTGAGGAGGTTCCATTTGATTCTGATAGAAAATTAATGAGTACAAAATACCACCTCCATGGAGAACCGGTAATTATGACAAAGGGTGCATTAGATGTGCTCTTAGAGCGTTGTGTATCCATCCGTACATCAGAAGGTATCATGGATATGACAGATGCAGATCGTGATGAGATTCTGAATCAGAATCTGGCATTTTCAAAACGTGGACTTCGCGTATTAGCATTTGCTTACAAGGATTCCAATGAAGAATTAAGTGTAGAGACAGAGTATGGCTATACTTTCATAGGTCTGATTGCCATGATTGACCCACCGCGTGAAGAATCTATTGCAGCAGTTGCAGATGCAAAGAGAGCAGGTATCAAAACCGTTATGATTACAGGTGATCATAAGATTACAGCTACCGCAATCGCAACACAGATTGGTATTTTTGAAGAAGGTGATATGGCACTTACCGGAATGGAATTAGATGCTATGTCTGAAGAAGAATTAATGAAAAATATCGAAAAGATATCCGTATATGCCCGTGTTTCACCGGAAAATAAGATTCGTATTGTAAATGCATGGCAGGAAAAGGGAAGAATTGTATCTATGACAGGTGATGGTGTCAACGATGCCCCTGCCCTGAAAAAGGCAGATATTGGTGTGGCAATGGGTATCACTGGTACAGAAGTATCAAAAGATGCAGCATCCATGATTTTGGCAGATGATAACTTTGCAACCATTATTAAGGCAGTTGCAAATGGACGTAACGTATATCGCAACATTAAAAATGCGATTCAGTTCTTGTTATCCGGTAATATGGCTGGTATTTTGTCCGTATTATACACATCTATTCTGGCATTGCCGGTACCATTTGAAGCAGTACATTTGTTGTTTATTAATCTTGTAACTGATTCCCTTCCGGCATTGGCAATTGGTATGGAACCGGCAGAGAAAGATTTGTTAGCACAGAAGCCAAGAGATCCAAAAGAAGGCATTATGACAAAGGATTTCATGTTGCTTTTATTCGGTCAGGGAGCATTGATTGCCATAAGTGCGATGACAGCATTCCATATTGGATTAGGTGTAAATGAAGCAACCGCAAGTACCATGGCATTTGCCGTACTTACCATGGCTCGTTTATTCCATGGATTTAACTGCAGAAGTAAGCATTCCATCTTTAAATTAGGATTTAAGAACAACTGGTATAGCCTTGGCGCATTTGCAGCAGGTGTTGTATTACTGTTATGTGTTTTATTTGTTCCATTTTTACAGGCACCATTCTGTGTTGCACCGTTGAATCTTACACAGTTAGGACAGATTGTTGGTCTTGCAGTGATTCCAACTGTTATTATCCAGTTGATAAAAGTAATCAGAGAACTGATAAAAAAATAATATGTCACAATGCAAGCTGAAAATAAATGAGAAAGGAATGAAATCAGATGAAGACATTGTGTAAAGGAATCTGGGTAGGCGCCACCATGACGGTGCCGGGAGTATCCGGTGGTACCATGGCAATGATTATGGGGGTGTATAGCCGATTGATGGATTCGGTTAATAACATTTTAAAAAAAACATGGGAAAGTATCAAATTCCTGCTACAATTTGCGGTAGGAGGTATGGTAGGAGTGGTTTTATTTGCTCAGCTTATCACAACTCTGTTAGAAGATCCAGTATGGGGCATTCCATTGCAGTTTTTCTTTGTTGGTGCAGTAGCAGGCGGTGTGCCTCTGATTTTTCATGAAGCAGGAATAAAAAAAGTTTCATTTAAAATGATTGTATACCCTGTTATGGGGATTCTACTGGTTTCGTTGCTTGCTTTGCTACCGGATGGCATATTTTCCGGTAGCGGAGAAAGCGGAGTTGGTGGTATCTTGTTACAGCTTGTTGGTGGAGTTGTGATAGCAGTGGCATTGGTATTACCTGGTATCAGTGCTTCCCAGATGCTTTGCACATTGGGAATTTATGAGACGGTAATGCAAAATATCAGCACTCTTCAGGTAGTTGCACTGCTTCCGTTGGCAGTAGGTGTGTTGGCAGGAATCTTTCTGACAACGGGAGTGATTGGTAAGCTGCTGGAGCGTTTTCCACAGGAAACATATTTACTCATTCTTGGATTTATTGTTGGCTCTGTATGGGAATTACTACCGAAGGGAACAATAGACAATCCGTTGCTCTGTGTAATGGGAGCAGTGCTGGGAGCATGTTTGCTATATTTTATGTCCAGAATGGAAATGAAAGAAACACGTGAAAAAAATACGTAGATTTTACTTGTTGTATTTGGTGTAATATTGACATGCGCTTTTATAAAAGTTATGATAGCGGTAGGAGGAATTTTCGGGCATAATAAAAGACAGATATTTAGAAAGAAAAAACAGGAGGGAAGACTATGCGTAGAACAAAAATTGTATGTACATTGGGACCAGCAACGGACAACGATGAAGTCTTACGAAAATTAATTCATACGGGGATGGATGTCGCACGATTTAATTTTTCTCATGGAAGTTATGAGGAACAGGAGAGAAGATTAAATAGTCTGATTACCCTGCGCAGACAGGAGCATAGACATGTGGCATCTCTGTTAGATACAAAGGGACCGGAGATTCGAGTGAAGCAGTTTGCAGATGGGAAAATTACCTTACAGGAAGGACAAACATTTACCTTATACTGTAATAAGGATATTGCAGGCACAGAACAAGGAGTAGCTGTCACTTATCAGAATTTGTACAAGGATGTAGCAGTTGGTACAAAAATCTTGATTGACGATGGTTTAATCGGTATGACAGTAACTGCCATTCGTGATACGGATATTGTATGTACTGTATTAAATGGTGGTGCTGTGTCTAATAACAAGGGTGTAAATGTTCCGGATGTAAACATTTCTATGCCATATATCAGTGAAAAGGATAGAGCGGATATTATCTTTGGTATCGAACATGATTATGATTTTATTGCTGCTTCTTTTGTAAGAACAAAAGCGGATATTCTGGATATCAAGGCAATTTTAAAGGAGCATAATTGTTCTTCTATTCGTATCATTGCCAAGATAGAAAATATGCAGGGAATCAATAATATTGACGAGATCTTAGAGGAGGCAGACGGTATCATGATTGCTCGTGGTGATATGGGTGTAGAGATTCCGTATGAGGAAGTTCCTGTATTGCAGAAAAAGCTGATTGATAAGGCAAAAGAAGCCGGTAAGATCGTTATTACTGCTACACAGATGTTAGATTCCATGATGCAGCATCCAAGACCAACCAGAGCAGAAGCGACAGACGTTGCTAATGCTATTTATGATGGAACAGAAGCGATTATGCTTTCTGGTGAAACAGCAGCAGGAAAATATCCAATCGAAGCATTAGAGACAATGGTAAAAATTGCAAAGCGTACAGAGAAGGATATTGATTATCGTGATAAATTCTTTAGAGATACCCATAAGGCGAATCCAAATGTAACAGATGCTATCTGTCATGCAACTTGTACAACAGCATATGATTTGAATGCAAAGGCAATGGTGACAGTTACGACATCGGGCATATCGGCAAGGAATCTTTCAAAATATCGTCCATCTGTTCCGATTATTGCATGTACGACAGATAAGAAAGTATGTCGCCAGCTGAATTTATCCTTTGGCATGTATCCAATGTATTTAGAGGAAAAAAGCGATTTATTTGAATTGTTTAATGGAGCAATTGAAGCAGCACGCAAAAAAGAATTGCTGGAATCCGGCGATTTGGTTGTGTTAACAGCAGGTGTCCCATTAGGATGCTCTGGAACTACAAATATGATAAAAGTACAGACTGTTTCGTAAGTGGATGGGGCTGTCGTTTTCACGAATGAAAATTCGTGAAGCGACAGCTTTATTTTTTATATACTAGGAAATTACAACAGTTTATTGGATAAGAGAGTACTTGGAATTCTACCGCAAAGTGGGGCGCACAGATTGCAGGAATGAATTTTCAAACACGCTCTAGTATATAAAACAGGATGCACACGAATTTGAAAGGAAGATGCACTGCGTGCCAAATTCGGAGCGGCAAAGAGTGCAAGCATACGGGTTGGTTGAATTTGCGAGAACGTGCTTGCACGCTTTGTTCGTAACAAAATCTGCCAAAAAAACTTGACGAAATTATTATGAAGTGGTATATTACATTTTGTGAAAAAGAGATACTGTTATAAAGGATGAATAATTACATACAGGGCATATTGTATTGTAACTAAGATGAGAATAATATCAAAAAAAGTATAGTGGGTATTTTAGGATTAGTTGCATTACGTTATGTGAATGTGGCTTTTTTTATTAGGAATCACCACAGTTGCTTGCGATATGTAGTGTGGCGAACATGCCTTTCCAGTAAACAGAAAAGCAGAAAGGAAAATATATGAAGAAATTATGTAAAAGAAACAGTAAACGGATTCTATCCATTGTATTAACTATGGTTGTCCTGCTTACTAGCATCAAATTAGATGCATTTGTAGTGAACGCTGAGGAGACAGAGTCCTATGTAACATTATATCTGATGGACAACACTGCCGAAAAATGGATTGGAAATGATAATGCCGTCATCGAACTGGTAGACAATTCCTCCGGACATGACAGTTATATAATGAAAAAAATAGATGACACAACATGGAGCGTACGCGTGCCGGAAAGTGCGTATAACATAACATTTAACCGCTATAATGCAGACAAGACAACCCAGTGGAATTCATGGAGTGCAGGCGGCAGAGATGCTAATAATGCATATTATGCAGATGGAAGTGAGTATGGTCATTGGGAAGTTGTAAAAGAAAGTGACGAGTATTTCCATGTAGGAGATACGGTATATCTTGATATATCCGAATTTACAACATGGGCAACTGACAGCGCATCCATGTATATAAATTTTACAGATGCTACAAAGGAAGAAAATGGTGGAAAAGATATTACTATTTCAACGGCTGAATCAGCTAAGTATAATCCCCAAATTGTTAATACAGAAGCAGAACAATACATATATGAATATGTAGTCACGGCGGAAGACGAAGGAACGACAGAATTACGATTCTGGAGAGGAAATGAGACAACATTATGGAATTATTCCGTGGAGCTTTCCTATGAAGAATACGCAAAAGGAAACAATTGTATAAAGGTTATAGACTGGAATGATGCAGGTAATGTAGCAGAATATGTTCAAAAAGATACAGATAATGACGTGTTGCCGGATGATTATGAAATTGATACATTATATCCTATTCTGATACTGCAAGGAAAAGGATTACATGATATAGAAGAAATAAATCCAGAAGACGATTATGATGAAGATGGATTAACAAACGGGGAGGAATATGAAGAAGGAACCAACCCAGGTGCAAAAGATACGGATGGTGATGGATTAAACGACTACGAGGAAGTGAAAAAGTATCATACCAAGCCATTGCTTTACGATACCGATGAAGACGGCTTGGGCGATGGGACAGAAGTAGTCAATGGATTTGACCCATTGAAAAAAGATACAGATAATAATGGAACACTTGATGGAAAAGAAAAAATAGAAAACCAAATATTAACCGACCAAGTCCGAGAAAGCTTAGATACAGGAGCAATGTCAGCCGTGCCGGATTTGACTATAACAGGCAGTGGAGATTATAGTTTCCGGATAAGAATGGAAGACTATTCTTATAACGAAAATTATGCCTCTCTTGATTATCTGGTAAGCGAAGTCACAAGAATATCTCATAATTCTGACATGGAATTCGACAGTGCAACCATTACTTATCACATCGGTGAAGAAATTTTAAAAGATAACAAAATAGAAGATTTGTCCATTGTTCGCTTAGAAGAAAATAAAGTCATTCCCATAGATACCACATATAACAAAGAGCAGAGTATTATCAGTGCCAAGGTGGACGAACTGTGTGATTACGCAGTTGAGAACAAAAAAGAAAGAGAATACAACACAGACATTACGAATTTGTCCAGTGTCATTGAAAAGGGTAAGGCAGATGTGGTATTTGCCATAGATACCACAGGTTCCATGGGAAGTACCATCCGTAATGTAAAAAATAATCTGCAATCCATTGCAGCAAAATTAGATGAAAAGGATTTGGATATTCGATTTGGTCTGGTTGAATATAGAGATATTACGGTAGACGGAAAAGATAGCACAAAAGACCATGGATGGTTTACCAGTGCGGAAGCATTTAAGACAGAAATTGGAGCATTAAGTGTAGCTGGTGGAGGAGATAGACCGGAAAGTGCAGTAGATGCTTTAGATAAAGTCAAAAGCATGACATATCGCAAAAATTATGGGAAATATATCGTTCTCATTACCGATGCTCCATATAAAAATGGAACAGCAACAAATGCCTCATATCCGATGAGTACCATGATTGAGGAGTTGCAAAAAGAAAATTACATTGTATCTGTTGTCAGCTATTCGTACTATAAAAGTACATATACCAATTTATATAATTCGACCAACGGAATCTACGCAGATATAACCGGAAATTTCTTCGAGGAAATCAATCCATTATTAGACAAGATTGATAAAGAGGTAAATGATGAAGATTACGAATGGGTAAGACTGTCCAACTATGAATTGGTAAAAATAAGCAAAGATCCAACAGTAGATAGTGATGGGGATGGCATACCGGATCGAATGGAAGTAAGTGAAGAAGAATTCAGTGATACCATAGGAGTTATGATGCGGGCATACCGCTCTCATCCGTTAGAAGCAGATACAGATGGAGATGGCATTGATGACGGTGAAGATTCCCAACCACTAACCTATAATGTCACCGTCAAAGCAGTAAATGCAGACCTGGATAATCCCATTGTAACCTTGAATACAGGAAAAGCATTTCAGGTCTTTTTCAATGCAGATTATACGATTAATGATTTTCTAAGAAAATACAATACAAAAGCCTTGCAATTAGACAAAGCATATTTAGAAGGAATCTATGACACCTTAGCATCCTATAAAAGATATAATTTCAATCGAGATGAATTAGTCTGCATAGGTATGTTAGATGAAGGAGTCATGAAATTTATCGCACAGGATAAAAGCTATAAAGAAAAATGTGCATTGTTTGAACGAGTAGTAGGACAAGAACCACGAATAGAAACCACACAAAAGCAATACAAATTCCTCTTGTTTGAAAAGACAGAAACAGTTACCGTGGATGAGGTACTGGAATATTTCAAATTAGAATCAGCAGGAGAATCCTGGAGAAAATATTTTCTTGTAGCAATAGAGCAAATAGGTAAGGGAAAATATGCAGAAGAAACAAACGCAGCAGGAACGATAGGTGAAATTGGTGTTGCATTTACGGGGGTCGATGTTGTACAGGATGTAAGAGATTTATCCTATGACGTAACACATTGGGAATGGTCATGGGGACATGTAGGAGAAACCGCCTTAGACGGACTGGGGCTGGTACCAATCGTCGGAGTGCTGGCAAAGGGCGATACAGCTATGTTCTTAATCAAGCATTCTGACAAGATATATGAATTCCGAAGGGTTGCAAAAATTGAAGATTTACTGTCTACCATCAAAAAAATAGACACCAAAGTAACCGGGTTAGTAGGCTCAGCCAAAACAGCCATGAAACGATTAGGGAAAGAAGCAAGT
>JBGVMW010000202.1:0-2001 GCA_045125095.1 Lachnospiraceae bacterium | reverse complement strand
TGGAACGGTTACTGTTGTTGCTTTGCTGTTAGATACAACAAATTCTACTGTCTTGTTTGTATCAGAAAGCTTTGTAATTCTGTATGTAGCCTTATTTACTACAACAGTATCACCAACTTCTAATTCATCAGAGATTTCTTCTTCTTCTCCATCTTCCTCTTCGCCGGTTGCAGGAACTGGTTCCTCTACTGTCTCAGAGCAGTTTACACAATGATATGTTAAAACACCGTCAGTTGTTGCTGTTGCGTCCATTGTTACAACACCATCATCCCAAACATGGTCAATTGCAGGTATCACCTTACCCTGGATTAATAAATCTCCACAAGATCCACAATATACATCTCCTGTATATCCATTCTGTGTGCATGTTACCGCTACCTGATTCCGGATTACATAAGAGTGATTACATTCCATTTCTCCTGTTGGCGGAATTGCTTCTGTCTTTGTTGTTCCACAGCCATTACATGTGAAAGTCTTGATACCTGACTCTGTTGCTGTTGGCTGTTTTGTAACAACTCCGTTATTCCAGCTATGTCCAAGAGCTGCTGTTGTTGTACCACATTCGATAAGAAGTTCACAATCACCGCAAACCTTATCACCTGTGTAACCATTTTCTGTGCAGGTTGCTGCTTTTGCACCTCTCACTACTATGTTTGCATGGTTACAATTAATTTTATCAATTACCTTTTCTTCTGTTGCACCACATGTGGTACATGTATATAATCTAATACCTGTCTCTGTTGTTGTTGGCATTTTTGTAACAACGCCTTCATCCCAATAATGTCCTGTAGCTGATAAATATGTACCAGTTCTAAATATTTCACCACAGAATCCACAATATTCATTTCCTGTGTATCCGGACTCTGTACAGGTTGGTATTTTCTGATCCTTCAGAACAAGATTACCATGTGTACAAGTTCCCTGACCTTCTATATCATAGTATTTTACACTCGTCTTTGCGTTACCCTTGCTGTCTGTTACAGTACATACAATAACATGTCCTGCAGCTTTTGGTGTCCAGCTTGTAGATGTTTCACCGCTTCCAGTCTTTGTTGCAACTAATTCACCATCCACATAAAACTTATATGTATATGGCGCTGTACCACCTTCTGCGATACCTTTCAGAGTTAATTTTGTACCTGCCACCTGTGGTGAAGAACGGTCTGCTCCGAAGTTTAATTCTAAACCTGTCGGTGCAGGTGTTGGTGTAGGTGTTGGTGTACCTGAACTGTTACCAATTCTTGCTAATGATGTTGTAATTACATCCGTATCTTCTTTTTCTTTTGTTGAAGAACCATCCTTTGAGTAGGATTCTGTTGCATTGTCGTACATAGAAGCATCTGCCGGTATAGAAGCTACACCACTTTCGCCGTATGTAGAGATATGCATAACGCCAATTCCGTTCGTCTTGATATAATTTTTATCAATGCCTAATGCAGAATATGGAATTGTAATTGTATAGAATGTATCTAAGTTCTTGTTATGTCCTTTTGCTAAATCTGTCCATGCTGAACTATTGCTAAGCAATGCATCAGGAGTATATCCTGTATATCCATTACCTTTAATACCGTTTAAGGATGTAACACCTGCAAATAAACCATCTTCATGCTTGTATGTAATACCAAGTGTTTTGAAGCTGTTGCAGTACTTATCTTCATACGAGAATTTACCTTTGCTATTGGTTGTAAACAATGCTGGTGTTCCATTTCCCGGTTTTGAATCAAAGCACATAATTGCATTTACATTAGTATCATAATCAACATTGATGCCCCATACTCTCTTTGAAGAATCTGTATCCATGCCACCAGTGCTGTATGCACCCTTTGCGCTTCCAAGATCAAATGCAAGCATCTGTGGAATTGGTGCATTGTATGGTTTTGCTTCGTTTGTACCTGCACCCTGCTGGTCAGAAGCTACTACGTCACGAACGTTTACATACTGCCAACCGATATACAAGTTAGCATCATCATATGCTGCATATAATGCATATTCATCATATAC
>JBGVMW010000201.1:0-1729 GCA_045125095.1 Lachnospiraceae bacterium | reverse complement strand
TAAATCAGAACCAGTTAATTTTGTCAAATCCATGTTTTCGAATCCTTCATTGACTTGGTCTAATAATCCTTTTGCTTCTGATAATTGACTTAATGTATTAGCATATTCTTCATTCAATAATTTAGCATTTGCAGCACGTTCGGCTTCAAGTTGTGCTAGTCTTTCAGATTGGTCTTCCGCACTACCTCCACCATTAGCTTCTTCTTCTGCTTTAGCAGTTTCTTCTTTTGCTTTTGTTAATTCCTCTTGTTTTTTAATTTGTTCGTTTTTAATTTCTAAAGCATCGTCACTGATTTCAACAACTTCTCTTTCAAGTGCTAAACCATCTTTTTGTAAATCCTGTACTGTACTATTAAAGTTTTCTACATCAGCAACAGTTCCAGCAATATCTTTTCTAATATTCTCAAAGAATTCAGCAGTTTTAGGGTCTGTCATATTAAACTCGCTATTGCCAATAACTTGAACTTCTGCTCCGCCATCATTATATCTTTTTACCGCTTCATCGTATTGATTTAGCAATTCTATATTGTCTGCAATACGTTGATTCATCGCACCTAAATCTTTTTCCGATGCTAAACTATTTAACATATTTAATTGATATTCCTGCTCTAGAGCAGTAAGTATTTGGTCAATTTTTAATTTTTTATTTTCAAGGCTAATATTTTCATTTTCAAGAATACCTTTAATGTCAGGATATGATTCTCCTATGGCTGCTAATTTTTCGTTGCTTAATTGTACCATGTTATTATATTCTTCTGTGTCTGCTGTTAATGTTTTCAAGGCATCTTGTGCATCAAAATATGCTTGTACATCATCGGAAAGAGTTTTTGTATTTGTTTTTGCTTCATCGTAAGCATTGTAGTTATTAGTCAATTCGTTTAATGCTTCTCTTGCTCTATCCGCATTTGGGATGATTTCTTGTATTTTCTTACATACTAATACGATAGCACCAATAACTGCTGCTCCACCTAAAGCAATTAATGCTCCTTGTAATGCTGCAACCGCACCAGTAGCAATAGCACTCTCTGTACCCATCAAAATAATTTGTTCAATTACCGAACCAAGACTATTAACAATGCTTCCCCATTTAATACCCATCCATGCTCCACCAAGAGCAATCACTATTGCTACAACAGTTTCACTATGTTCCATCATCCATTGTAAAGCATTATCAATACCTTCAATGGCTCCAATAACTGCTTCACTGTTTAGGAAACTACTATATGCTTTTTCAACCGTTGTTCTTAGCTGATTCAACTTACCATCTAATGATTCAACACGTTTTTCATTAGCTTCCATTAGTTCCCCATCAGCTTGATTTGCTTCCTGTGCTAACTGTGCAATACTTTCATAATTATTCATAATAGCCTGGAAAGCAGAACTACGGTTTGTTCCAGCCATAGCTTCACCAATAGCTTGTTTCTGAGAGTCTGAGAGTGTATCCCATGCTCCTGCAACCCTATTTAAGATTTCTTCAATACTTAATAATTCATCTGAAGTTCCACCACGAATAGATACTCCAACTTCTTCCAATGTTTTTTCGGCTTTTGCCATTTTAAAATCTAAATCGTCTGCACTTTCTCCAAGTGCTTCAACTGCTTCACCTTGACGAAGTGTACGTGCTGTAATCATACGCATAGCTGCACCAATTTCGTTACCAGTCATATTGGTAGTTTCTGCTAACTTACCTGCAATAGCCATAAACCATTCCATTGAACCTCCGGCATTA
>JBGVMW010000200.1:0-1756 GCA_045125095.1 Lachnospiraceae bacterium | reverse complement strand
TTTGGAGCCAACTATAAAAAAGTCAATAGGTAAATGAAAAAAAGTGAAGAAAAATCTTCACACATAGGAAAGTCGGATAAAGGCATAGCAAAACAGACTACCCACGAGTAGCCGTTTTGGGATATGAGTTCAAGGAATTATGTAGGAGAAATCACCGAGTAGGTTGAATTGTTTTTGAGGATGGAATAAATCACCCGGACGACCTTCTTTTGAATGTGTCCGAGAATGACGTAGTAGTGCTTACCCTCGGATTGCTTCTTTTCATAGTAGTCCCGAAAGACAGGGTCATGTTGCCAAATAATGCGTGCCACTTGAAAGAGAGCATAACGCAAATATTTGGATCCCTTTTTGGAAGGCATACAGTTTTTCGCCTTGTATTTGCCGGATTCATACACGGTAACGTCGATTCCGCTATAAGAGATCAAGCTTTCGGCAGAATGGAATCGATCAATATCGCGGATCTCACCTACGATCAATCCGGCGGTGGTATAGCCCACTCCGGGAATGCTCAAAAGATTTGGACATAGCATATCCACGTAAGCCTTGATTTGTACGTCATAATTTTTAATACGGCGGGAAATATGCTCCATCTCCTCAATAGCATCCATGAGCTGAAAAGCATAATGGGGTTCGGAAATGCCTACAGAGGACCTTGCGGTGGCAATCAGTTGCTCGGCAGTACACTTGCATCTGCCGTGTAGGAGAGAAGCAACCTTGCCTACGTGAGCTCTGGCAAGAGCTTTTGGTGTGCCATAGGTTTTGAGAATAGAAATAGCCGAATCTCCGTAAATGTTGCTGAACAGCGTTTTGAATTCAGGGAAAATCACCTGGACAAGGCTGTTGATTGCCAATTTTGCTTTTTTTAGGTCTTCAACAATAAAAAATCTTTTCCGAGATAGTGACTTTAGCGCTTCTTTGTGGTATAATGATAGCGTATAGGGCGAGAATTTGTCCGAGTGATCTATCATGTACTTACAAATGGTCTGCGCATCCAGGTTATCATTCTTGGCAGAGTGAACTTTGGCTGCTTTGCGAGCCATATTGGTTAAAATCGGATTGATCATCATCACGTCGTAATTCTGTTCCAGCAGGAAGCGGATGATGTTAGTGTGGTAGATACCGGTGGATTCAAGTCCTATACGTACTTTTGAATCACCTGTAGCTCCACAAAAGGCAGAAATGTCCGAGTGGAGTTTTTTGTATCCCGCCTCAGAGTTCGGGATCGTGATGGCAAAACGGCTGAAAATAACGCCTGTTTCCTGCTGAAGCATAAAATAGTCGTGCTTTTCAGATGCGATATCAATGCCGACGTAAATCATGTGGTTCCTCCTTGTTCTTTGATCATTCTGAGCCTCGGTACTCCCTACAGAACTTTTCCCTATGTACCCTGGTTCCTTATAACCGGTCGTAAAAAATACGCCGTAACCAACTCATTACCATTCGAGGGAAAAGCCCGTAGCCAAAACCTCCAAAACCAGTCAATAAAAATTGCTGTAGGTAAATAAATCAAATGGACTACGAGGCTTTTCAAAAAAGTTCGGAATGGGTTTATCGCCTTGGTTTTCCAAAGGGCGACTCCTATTCCATTCGGGGACTTATCCCCCTTCGCCAAACCTGCATCGGCGCTCAGGTCGCTCCCCAGCGTTGCCCTATCCTCCGGTGCAGTAAAAGCATCTCTATTATACCACAAACATTACTTCTTAGAAAGGATTGTGTAATTGAATCTTCGGCTGGGGGATGATTTAATTATACCAGG
>JBGVMW010000199.1:0-5135 GCA_045125095.1 Lachnospiraceae bacterium | reverse complement strand
AACTTGAGCAACAGGAACAACAACTTGAGCAACAGGAACAACAACTTGAGCAACAGGAACAACAACTTGAGCAACAGGAACAACAACTTGAGCAGCAGGAACAACAACTTGAGCAGCAGGAACAACAACTTGAGCAGCAGGAACAACAACTTGAGCAGCAGGAACAACAACTTGAGCAACAGGAACAACAACTTGAGCAGCAGGAACAACAACTTGAGCAGCAGGAACAACAACTTGAGCAACAAGCAAAAGAAATTGCGCGCCTACATGCATTGTTAGAAAGTAATCAAAGTGCACCGATTCAAAACTAAGTAAATACTATTGTCATAACAAGGATTTATGTCTGGACTTCTTTAGGAGTCCAGATTTTTATATAACATAATAAACCGTTGTGATTTCCTGGTACATCGTAAATTAAATAACTGGTATATAAAAACAGCACCAAACGCAGATTTCTCTACATTCGATGCTGTCACTCATCCTATTATTTTATTTAATTTTTCACCAGTTTTATGTCTGCAAACAACTGAGCAATGTTTAATGCATGGTCACCAATTCTCTCAAAATCAGTCAACATCTCAGAATAAATGATACTGCCATCACCAGAACAACTTCCTTCTTTCAATCTTGCTAACATTTCATTCCGGTAAGTCAAGGTCATATCATCAATTTTCTGTTCTAATGCAGATATCTTGCAAATGTCGTCTACATCACTCATCTTGTTCTCCAACAACATAGTCAGCAATGTATCACAGATATCCTGCATTTCGCCTATTTCTTCAATAGCCGAATCAGAAAACCGAATCTTCTTTTCCTCTAATATTTTTGAATACCCGCTGATATTCATAGCATGGTCACTGATACGTTCAATATTTCCCGTAATTTTATAGTAATCATTGAACACAGTTCCCCCTGTTTCATCTGATTCATGCACAATCATTTTTGATATATACTGAGATATTTCCTTATTTAAGAAATCTACATAATTCTCTCTTGCTTCAATTGATTCCAACAAGGAGCTGTCGCCATCCCGAAATGCTTCAAAGCCTGCCGATACATTTTCTTTCGCAACCATCAACATGTGCATAATTTCATTTTGAAGCTGTTCTAAATGGATAGCAGTCCCTCCTATATTATGATTCGTTACGTTCTGTATATATATAAGCCCATCTTCTTTCATCTTTTCCTTCACGTCACCGCGTAATATTTTCTCAGATAACACTACCAACCCACTTCCAAATGGCAATAATAGCAGCGTCGTTACCACATTAAAAATGGTATGCATATTTGCCAACTGGGCTGCCGGGTTATCCGGCGTCAATCCACCTACCCACGTACTTAAAGGTGTCGTTATACAAAATATCGTGAATAGTATTGTTCCTATTACATTAAATGACAAGTGTATTACAGTTGTTCTCTTCGCATTGATATTGGTTCCAACAGATGCAAGCAATGCTGTAATGCAAGTACCAATATTCTGTCCAAACAACACATACACTGCACTGGAAAATGGTATCACGCCACTTGCAGCTAACGTCTGTAAAATTCCAACAGAAGCAGATGAAGATTGTATAACAGCTGTGAATAATGCACCTGCTAAAATACCAAACACCGGATTAGAAAAGCCTGTCATAATACTTACAAAACCTTCCGATTCCTTAAGCGGTGCCATAGAATCTCCCATCATATTCATACCAATAAACAGCACACCCAGACCCGCCAGAATGTTACCGATATGGTGCACTTTCTGTTCTTTAAACATCATAATCAACATCACACCTGCAAATACAATTACAGGCGCTATCTGTGCAATATCAAGAGCAATCAACTGCCCTGTTATTGTTGTACCAATGTTGGCACCCATAATAATCCATACTGCCTGACGGAGCGTCATCATTCCTGAATTTACAAACCCGACCACCATTACTGTTGTTGCAGAAGATGATTGGATTACAGCTGTAATACCAGCACCCACTACAACTCCTAAGATGCGATTCGCCGTCAAACGCTCTAAAATCTGTTTCATTTTATTTCCTGCTGCTGCTTCCAGACCGGAACTCATCATCTGCATTCCATACAAAAATAACGCCAGTCCACCTAATAAACCAAAAATATCTGTTATGCTCATAATCTTTCCTCATAAATGTTATTTTCTTTTTTTCTCTTTCATCCTCTCAAATAACATCCATAATATACTTGCAATAAATATGGATGAATAACATCCACTTATTAATCCGAACAGCATCGGCAAAGAAAATTCTATAATAGAATCTATCTGCCTGATAAAAGCTGCCACTAAAATAGTAAGTACACAAAGAATCGTAGTAATGGAAGTATTTAATGACCTTGCCAGCACTTGCGAAACGCTGGTATTCATCAGTTCCACCATTCCAATTTTTTTATTTTCCGTTCTGTTTTCACGTATTCTGTCATACACAACGATAGTATCGTTGATGGAATAACCGATAATCGTCAGCACCACTGCAACAAACGCATCATTGAGCGGGAAACCAAACACCACAAATGCGAAAAATACTATACAAACATCGTGGAGTAATGCTACCAACGCTGCCACACCTGCCAATAATCCTGACAATACAGAAAAACGAATTCCTATATATATCATCATAAGCAGAAATGATATTACAATAGCTATCACTGCATTTTTTAAGGCCTTCTCACCAATATAAGGTTCCACTGCATAGGTTTGTGACAAATTGGTCGTAGATTCACCTGCAATAGACTTCACTGCGGCTGTAATTTCTTTTTGTGTTTGCGGTGTCATGCCACTATTGCCTGCAAACGTCAGTTTAATACTTTTAGAATCATCTAACCTGCTACTTGATTCCCGTACGGTTACCGTTCGTTCCGTAACCTTTTTTACAGCAGATTTCACTTGATTCAAATCCACTTCCTCAGTAATCCTGTACTCTAACACAACACCACCGGTAAACTGGGTATCTAAATGCACACCCTTTACCCCACAGCCAATAATACCTACCAAAAATAATACACTGGTAACACCAAGACATATCCATCGTTTTTGAAAAAACAGATATGTTTTTTCCCGTTTCTTTTTGTAATATAATTTTTCGTTTTCAAAAATTGGCATTGTTAAGAGTGATCTTGCAATTATTTTTGATACTGTTACACCAATGAATACATTAATAACCATCCCTGCTAGTAACGTATATCCAAAGCTCAACATGGAGCCGGAACCTAGTACCATCAGCACAACTGCAACAATCGCCGTTGTAATATTTCCATCCAGTACAGAGACAAATCCTCGTTTATAACCATTCAGTAGTGACATGAGAATACGATTTCCTTTCTTAAGCTCCTCTGCCACTCTCTCATAGATAATAATGTTGGCATCCACCGCCATACCCATAGACAGGATAATACCAGCAATACCCGGTAACGTCAGTGTATACTGTGGAATGGAAACCGATAATAGCTGCAACACCATCTGAAACAGCAATGTGAAGCAGGACACAACTCCTAACATCTTATACCGCACTACCATAAACATACATACCAACACAAACGCTACGATTCCCGCTATTACCATAATCTGTAATGAATCATAACCCAAGGTGGGGCTAATTGTGCTAAAGCTTGTTGTTGCCAGTGAGAATGGTAATGCTCCAGCATTTATCTTTTCCGATAATTCCTTCGCTTCCTCATAACTTCCCATTCCATTTATGACAGCTTCACCACCGGATATCTGACTTTCTACTGTTGGACAAGATATCATCGTATCATCCATGTAGATTGCTAATTGCTGTCCAATCAGATCTCCTGTTATTTTTTCGAAAATCTGACTTCCTTCTTTGTCAAATGACAAACTTACTACATATTCGTGATTTCTCTGTGCAGTATCCTGTTGTACCGAACTGCTAAGGATATTTTTTCCTTCCAGTAGAACATTTCCCTGTGAATCACGAAACGTAAGCTGTGCCATCTCTCCTAACTCTTCTATTGCAGTTTCAGGATTAAATTCCGTTTCGTCTGATTTCCAAGGAAAACGCACAATTATGTAGCCGCCTTCCACATCGAGGGTTACTTCACGGTCTGTAATATTCTTTGAATCCAAACGCATTTCAATAATTTCACGCGCTCTCTCCAAATCTTCCTCTCTCACCGTTCCTTCGTAATTTTCCGGTTCTAAGACTGCTTCCACGCCACCACGAATATCAATGCCAAACCGCATCTTCGCAATTCCCTTTACATTTTTACCAATTCCGAAAATTGCAACAAAAATACAAGCTGTAATCAATAAACTGATCACTGCTAACATTTTCTTTCCTGGTTTCATTTTTTTCCTCTTTCGTAACTATTCAGTACCCTCATAGTTACTCTCTTTCTTACATATTCAATTTTGTTTTTAAAGTAAGAATAGAGTTATTTCTTTTTACCATCCTTGTCTTGAATGACTTCTAACATATGCCGCTGTTCTGCATTTGGTATGACAAATGCACTGGACAACATGTAAAAAAATGCTTCTGGAAATAATGCTATACCGAACAGCATAGCAAATGCAAAGAGTTTGAATTCTCTTAACAAATTCTGTAACTGTGAATCCATATTTGTTCCAGTATTACGGTAACAAATATTCTTCAGCATTCCTGAATATCCCAAAGTTAATGACTGGTCTCTTTGATAAATACTTTGTGAAACCAATTTTTCACTACTTTGCTCATCTGTTATAATATTTTGTTCTGTCCCGAATGATAATACTGAAAAGGAACCACACACATAAATAGTTGTAACAACAACCATAAATACCAGCATTAAAACAAATGCTTTGCACTGACGTATTTTATCCATCTTCACAGTATCACCATCCTTCATCCTACAACATATTACAAATTTGTATGTAGTCTAACAAATTTTACATATGTTGTCAATGTAATTTTTAAGTATTACGCAAATTCGGATTTGTGCGTGGGCTAATCATGTTGGTTGCCCGTCCGGCATAGAGAGGGGCTGTTGCTTGCTATCAGAGGCAGGGCACTTAGCTGTAAGTGGTACTAAGGGATTTTTCGCGAGGGATGCTCATAGTGACAACCCGTACG
Organism: Lachnospiraceae bacterium; assembly: GCA_045125095.1. GTDB lineage: Bacteria > Bacillota > Clostridia > Lachnospirales > Lachnospiraceae > JBGVMW01. Next base: position 57 of record JBGVMW010000199.1, on the reverse strand, counting down.
CCAGTGACAGGGGCAGAAGGTTCCACGCAGACCGATGCCAACGTTCCGGTGAACTAA
>JBGVMW010000198.1:0-1654 GCA_045125095.1 Lachnospiraceae bacterium | reverse complement strand
GGATGAAGGGAAAACAATGATTATTGCTTCCCATGCAGCGGAGGATATCGATATTCTTTGCGATGATGTATGGGAGATGGATAAGGGGATTGCTACGAGGGTAAGGTAAGGAATAATTCTGTACTTTTAATAGAGCTGTGTGTGGAAAATTACAATTTTCAGTTGATTGTAGAACAGTTAAAACTGCTTCCGCCAAAATACAGAGATGTCCTGATGCTTACTATTCAGGGATATGGAACGGAAGAAGTGGCAAAGCTTCTGCACATCAGTACAGATGCAGTGTATAAGCGGTTATCAAGAGCGAGAAAAGAGTTTAGAGAAAGGGTGGTGAAGGCAAATGATGGGACATTTGATTATTGAAAAAGCGTTGAATGAGGTGTACCAGTGGGAGATGTCAGAGATGGAATCCTTGCCCAATCATAAGTTTTCTCTTAGATTTCGCAGGAAAATGAAGATGATGCTGCGGGAGTCTAATGCTCCAAAGAATCGTACATTAGTAAATAACTCTGCAAAAGTGTTTCAAAGAGAGAAGACGTTCAGACTGGCGTTAGTGGCAGTACTGCTTATGGCATTTCTGACAGCATGTGCCGCCACCGTGCGATATGTCTACGATAGATTTGTACGTGAGGAGCATGCAACCTATTCTATGATGATGTCCATTGAAGATGAAGATGCCCCAACTGAGATTCTGGAGAAGTATGATATTGGGCGTGATATGTCTGGATATGAGAGGATCGTGGTGGAGGATGATGAGATTGGTAGGTTAATAGAATATAATAGAGGACATAAATTTGTTACATTTAATCAAGAATTGAAATGTAATTATAGTAGTGTAAGATTAAATACGGAAAACGCTACTGTAACAGAAACTTATGTAGATGGAGTACAGGCAATTTGTCTAAGCCGGGAAGATGGATATGGGATTATATGGGACAATGGTTTCTATGTGCTTACAGTATGGGGAAATTTGCCGGAAAAAGAAATGATGGAAATAGCTAATTCTGTGTGTGCTGAAAAAAATTAAAATTTTTTCTAATTTTTTGTCAGAAAATATCTGTTATAGCAGTTATATAAATAGGGACATAAAAGGAAGGAGGCGGCAACATGCAGAAGTGTTTTTGGGGGGCGTGCAGATGTTTCAAAGGTTAAAGTAGAACAACATCTGCAAAACAAGAGTTGGTATGGTCTGATGTTAGCGGTTGGAGTACAACTGTTAATAGTAAAAATGCAAGTATTCGTTTAATTAATATTTCTTTGCAAATGAGCAGGAGGAGAAAAATGCATAAAAGGTTATACAATATCTCAAAAATTATAAGTATGTGCTGCATTGTCACTGTGTTAGGAGGTGGTTGTGCTTCGTTAGAAAAGGAAAGTGATACTGCAGAAACAAGTGAACAGAGTGGAAGCGTGGCATATGAAGATGTCATGCCAAATGAATTGCCAGAGCAAATAAATGCAGAACTGCAAGAGAACATAACGCTAGATGGCTATTTGGATGTTTCGAATGAATTGGCAGAGTATAAGGTAAAGAAAATAAAATTAACACGTCATATTTTAGAGACAGAAGATACAGTAGAGAATTTTTTGAAAAAACAGGATAGTAATATAGTGGTTACAGAAAGAAAAAGTTCTGTAAAAGAAGATGAACTGTTAG
>JBGVMW010000197.1:0-2500 GCA_045125095.1 Lachnospiraceae bacterium | reverse complement strand
GCATATCTTACAAGCAGGTTTTTGTTCTGTCTGTCATAACAGTATTCTTCTGTACCGCTTTTTATCCTGTAGTTCTCATCATCATAAGTGTACTGCGATGATGATGTTTTTACAAGTCTGTTTCGGCTGTCGTAGACATATTCTTTTTTGCCGCTTTCGGTGTATGCCTGTACAAGGTTGCCGTCGGCATCTGTTACTGTATCTGTTCCGTTGTATGATGTTATGCAGTTGCCGGTGCTGTATTCCATTGTTAACAAACCATTAATTATGCATTCAGATCGTGGCCGACAATATACGACTAAAGATTATGAAGAAGCAACAGCAGGACTGACGCTAAGTTATTCGAAGAAAGCATATCCATGGGATAATGCATGTATTGAATCTTTCCATTCATTACTTAAAAGAGAGTGGATAAATAGATTCAAAATAATAGATTATAATCCTGCATTTAAACTTGTTTTTGAATATATAGAAGCATTTTACAATACAGTAAGAATTCACAGTCACCTAATGACTACGAAAAGAAATATTGGATAAAACTAAGACAAATGGAAATAAATGTGGCATAAAACAGATTATTGAGGTGAAAAGTTCACGTTTAACTTGTACTTTTTTCTTGACATAGGACCATGAAAAACACTTGTCTTCTTAAGGATTCAATGTACATTCTGGCAGTTCTGTACTATAAAAATGAGCAAAAAGATATCCTTCTTATGCCACCACACATGAAGAAAATTAACATAAAACCTCGTATCGAAATAATAATACAGGATTCGATGCTTCTTACGTAAAATCAGATAATATAAGGTTTCCAAGGACTTATCAAAACATCAGTTCTGTGGAACTCATATACACAGCTATATCTTCATCCAAGTAACTAGTACCCAAATCACTACCAACATCAAGACCTAGAATATCATTAAAGAAATTATAACCCTCATCATATTCAGTACCCTCTATTTCATCCTTAGTGTATGGCGAAAATGCACATTCATCAATTGCTACAACCGCCTTACCATTAATGCTTTCTGGTATTACCACCTCAGTATCTGTTCCAACGTAACCAGAGATAACTATCCCCCCTTTGGGAATGATTGAGTCACTCTCTTCATTTTCATACCATGTGAAATCACTTTCAGCATTAGCCTCTAACTTTTGTTCGGAAGATACTTTCTTATCTTCATTCGTAGTTTCAGTGGCATTGTTACCACATCCAGTCGGTACAACCGCCAGCATACACACTGTCATTATCAGTGCAATTTTCTTCTTCATGTTTTTGTCCTCCATCTGCATTGTTTACAAATCGAAGTCAAAATAAAAAGCCACGATAAGGTAATCCCTAACAGGCATCACAAATAATCGTAGCTTGTATACAAACTCCGATTTCTCACTTAGAATACCCCTGTGACAGCATGACACCGCCACAAAGGATATTCTTGTGAGAAATCAAGAACGAGGTGCTAAAGCATGCGTCCACACTTCATCACCTCGTAATATATCTTAAGGTTCACAGCCAAAATCTAAAATACACCCAACATTCCTGTTGTAAACATACGAATTTTAACGTATAATATACTGTGTGTATCGCAGACTTGGTCTGTATCGTGTGGTACTCCAGATACCATCCTTGCCAGATGAGATTGCCGCCTCATCTGGTGGTACACCGTTATGTCCTTGAAATCTCACTAAACATTTTACCATACTCATTTTCTTAGTACAAGTACAAAATACGATTACCACTTATTTTTCAAATGAAAGATTGACAGGACATATGAAAAATTTTCTAATATTCTCAAAATCTGTATTACAGGATTTTCTTTAAACAATACCCCAAGAACATTCACAAACAGGAAATACCTTATACTATCTATCTTGGCAAAAATACAGTCAAAACAGGAATTAAGGAATACCAGCTATAAAACTTCAGTTAATGAAATTTATCTGACTGTTTAGTTCTTACATCAACTTTCTTTTTTCTTGTAGTACCTCTTATCAATAATATTCCCTTTATTCTCATCACCAATCGCATATGTTTCCCGATACACCATCTTACAGTCACTGACACGTTCCATAGCCTCTTTATTGCTAATCTTATCCACCACAGGTCTCTTCATACCCCTGCTTGCTGAAAACAGTGGCATACCAGTTGGATAGTATTTCAAACGCTCACCCTTGATAAATTTCTTATCCTTACCATCCACTTTCTTTACTACAATTCCAGCTTTAGAAGTATCTTCGTCATTATCCTCTTCTTCATATTCCACATCGCTTAGATATGCCTTAAAATACAAAGCAAGACCATCCGCATCGTAAACTCTATGCGTGTCTGTAAAGCCATGCCCCCATAATTCAGAAATTACCTCATTCTCAATAAATGGTGCTGGTGCATCAAAAATAAGTAAAATATGCAAGTGCCAAGAATTACCATGAATTTCGCCCTGTGGCTCGGCAACAGTAATACGTTTGAAGGTTTTCTGACTGTCAAAAATTTCTTCACTCT
>JBGVMW010000196.1:0-26245 GCA_045125095.1 Lachnospiraceae bacterium | reverse complement strand
CATGTATTTTACAAATTCACGAATCTTTTCTTTTGCTACCACATCCAGTCCAATAGTTGGCTCGTCAAAGAAAACGATTTCCGGAGAATGGAGCAGTGCAGCCACAATGTCGCCTCTCATTCTCTGTCCTAAGGACAACTGCCTTACCGGCTGATTAATAAAATCTTCCATGTCCAGTAATCGGGTAAATTTCCCCAAATTTTCTTCGTATACATTCTGCGGAATCTTGTAAATGTATTTCATCAGTTCAAAACTTTCAATCAACGGCAAATCCCAGTGAAGCTGAGACTTCTGTCCAAATACAACGCCAATATTTTTTACATACTGTTTCCTCTGTTTGTACGGAATGTAGCCATTGATTTTCACATCACCTTCGTCCGGATACAAGATACCGGACAACATTTTTATGGTCGTGGATTTGCCCGCTCCATTTGGTCCAATGAATCCGACGATTTCTCCCTTTTTTATGGAAAAACTAATGTCATCCACAGCCTTTTTTATTTCGTATTTTCTGTGAAACAGATTCGTAATCGCAGCAAATAATCCCTGTTCCCTTTTTGCCACTTTGTAATATTTTTTTATGTCCTTTACTTCAATTATCGTTTCCATTTAACCCTTCCTCTCATATATTTTTCTGATCGTTCCTTCTAAATCCGGCTCATACAGCCGCACATCCTGAATGGTGCATTTCTCCATGATATGCTTTATGATTGGCGACGTTTCTATTTTTTTCTTGTCAAATACAATATCTATCACATCATTTTTCAGATAAAACTTCTCTAAAGGCAAATCCTCAAAATCAGGCAATTGTCCTTGTACTCTGACCTCCATGCGATACAGCGGCGAGTATTCCTTCATGATTCTATCAATCCTTCCATCAAATAGCACCCTTCCACCGTCTAAGAGGATAATTCTGTCACACAGCTTTTCCACTTCCAAAAGTTTATGACTGGTAACAAGCATGGTTGTTTTTCTGGTTCTCTTGTATTCTTCAAAGTATTCCATAATTTTGTGCTTTATGGATACGTCTAATCCAATCATCGCTTCATCAAGCATTAAGATTTCCGGCTCTGTGAGCAAGGCATACACCAATTCACATCGCATACGTTCTCCTAATGACAAGCTTTTGGGTACGCTGTTTAAAAAGGGTTCTATTTCAAATATGCCGCTCAACTGCTCTCGCTTTAACTTGGCATTTTGTTTGTCTAAATGATACATGGTAATACAGTTGTCAAAGGAATCTTTTATCTTCATGTCTTCCCACAATTGCGATTTTGTTCCCGAAACATAGGTAAGCTTTCTTAGCAGGTTGTAATGCTCAAGGGGACTTTCTGAACCATTTATTCGAATGAATCCACTATCCGGTTTCAGAATGCCTGATATGACGTTTAAGAGTGTTGTCTTGCCGGCTCCATTTAATCCGATTATGCCAACAGCTTCTGCGGGAGCAATATGGAAGGAAATGTTATTTAAGACTTTTTTGTTGTCAAAATCTTTACATATGTCTTTTAGAACAATCATTTTGGTTCACCTCGTTTTTGTATGTGTATAATGTACGCAAAAAAATCCCACACGTCAACGCATGTGGGATAAACAGCACGTATACTGTGACAAACAACATATATGCTTGTACATCAAAAATGAAATAACTGGTATATACACACAGGAAATTTTTCTGAGAGTGCATATACCAGTTATTTCATGGACGATGTACTAGTTGTCACACAACATCACCCGCACAATAAACATTTTATTTTTTTCATATATGTCAAGCATTCCATTATATTTTTCTGTAATCATTCGCATTTGCCTGATACCGTAACCATGTCCCGGTTCTGATTTTGTTGACCGGAAATCCGGATTCCTTTCGATAACTGATTCGTCAATGCTATTTTTAACTGTAATGATATCAAAACCCTTTTGGGATATGATTTGGACTTCTAACTTTTTCTCCGCTGATTCCAATGCTCCTTGCAATGCATTGTCTAACATATTATTCAACAAAGAGGAAAAATCCACGCTGTCCATATAGGCAAATGGGAGATTTTCGATTTCAGCTTTTATGTCAATGCCATTTTCCTTTGCCTTAGAAAGCTTGTTGTTCATGATGTAATTCAGCAGGGAATTGCCTACGTTTACATAGGTGTACATTTTGTTCAACTTATCTAAAATATCACCTGCATATTGTTTCGCTTCTTCTGTTCTGTTTTCCTCTAAATAAGAAAGCATCACAAGGGTATGATTTTTCATGTCATGTTTTATCAGGCGACTCTGCTCCTGCATGCTGCGAATTTCCTCTGCCATGTCCTGCTGTTTCTCGTAGTCATGCTGCATTTCCGCTAACTTTTTTTCCATGTCTAAATTGTCTGCAACGTATTGTGTCAGCAGCTTGTCGTTTTCTTCATATTGCATTTTATCTGATTTTCTAAGTTTCGCTTCTCGTATGAGAAATCCACTTAAAATGATAACGGTAGTTGCAAGTATGCATATTGCGATCTCCATATATGTGGTTCTCCTAATTTCAATAAATTCTCTCCCTGTTGCCAGGCGTCTCTGCCCCCCTTAGCCGGACACTCTCGAAAAAGTCCTTACATTGATTCTAATATTTTTTTCTTCACATCTTTTTCGTAACTTCTGCCCACCGGAATGATTTTATGTTCCTGCTCACATCGCATCTCTACTTCGGCGGTTCGGAATTTTTTAATATAATCTATATGAATGAGATACCCTTTGTGGCACCGTATAAAACCTTTGCCAAACAATTTATTTTCCATATTTGTCATGGTTTCTCTCACTTTTATGGCAGTATTTTTTTCGTAAATATTGAGATAATTTCCTTCCGACTCTATATAAACAATATTCCTAATCGGAATCCGTATAATCTCCTGCCCTTTTTCTATCACCAATTCCTGCTTTCTATCAAGCAACTCCTTCTTGATTCGCGCAGACAATTCTTCTAACTCATCCGCTATATGTGTTTTTCGGATAAATCCAAATGGGCGGTAGGCAAAGGTCTGATACACCAACGCATCATGGCTGGTAACAAAAACCAACAAGGGCTGTAATCCATTTTCATTTACATAACCTGCAATATCCATTCCACTAAAATAAGGCATGTCTATGTCAAGAAACAACACATCCACTTTTTCTGTCTGCAAAAATTCCATCAATTTTCTTGGATCATTCATGCAAGCATATTCTGCGGAAATGTCTTTCTCCTCAAAACACGCCTTGATTCGTATGCTGATATCATTTAAAATTTCATTTTCATCATCGCAGATTGCTACACGGTACATTGTTATTCTCCTATTCCCTCACGATACATTCCTGCTCCAGCTTTACATTATGCTCTAACATATACTGTATCAAGTCACTTTCTTTAGCCATAGTACCAGCCTTCAGCTTCTCTAAGCGAATTTTATCATGTTCTGTTAACTCTTTTGCATACTGCTGATACTTTACAAGAGTGTCTATATTCATATGATACATTTCAAAAGGAATTCCTGTTTTTTCACATAAGTCTCTATAGATTTCAAACCCACCTGCATCAATGTCACCAAAATGATAATACTTTGCTGTTGGCAAGCATTCATATATGGCTTTCAGCAAAGATCTTCTTACGGAATTATGATAGCCTCCCAGATAAATAATTAAACTCCCAGGCTCATTCCATCGAAAAAAAGTAGTAAGGTTTTCTATCGTCAGAACACTTTGAATTCCTGAAACATCTTTTAACCTAATATTCCCAATGTCATCACCTGAGATTCCAACTCCCTGTCTTAAAGAGCCAATAGGAAACCAGTTGTCACCGATTCCAAGAGATATTTCTCCTTTAAAATACACATAATTGGGCGTATTGTAAATTCCATATTCGGCTAAAATAGCTTGTGTATCTATTCCTGCCATATCCGGACGAAATGTCCTGAATACTTTTGCAACTTTACTGCTAATCTGCTCAAAATATTTAGAATCCTGAAAAGTGGCAATGGAAAATTCTCTTATATAACATTCCATTTGATTCGTTTCAATTTTATATATTCCATTTACAAGTGCTTCTGTTTCCTTAAGATTCTTTATATCTATATATTCTTTCACAGACTGGTTGTTTTCTATTCGATTCTGTAAATATGATAAAAAGGAAGTACACACTGGTGTATTATATTTTAAGACAGCCTTTTTTAAAAACACTGTCATCTGTGTCTGATAGTCTGCTTTTGGGGTTCTGTTTACATAAGCATATGCCTGCTCTAATTGTTCCACGTTTAGCAACACTTTTGATAATATATGATTTTCTTTTCCTTTTTTCCATACAAGTCTTACATGTCCCATGTCCTCAAGATGTTTCATTGCTACATGGATGACTTCGTATTCCGACGAACTTTCATCAAAATATGCAGGAATATTTTTTCGGTTAAAGGCAAACTGGATATTGATATTTACCTTATTTTCTCCTGTAAACAGAAGGCTTTTTTCGTAGGTATCTAACAACTGATTCATTATCTTCTTATCATATTGCACCATTATGATACCTCTCTACAAAGCTTACTTTTTCATCTGTCATAACCAGCAATGTTTCTGCAATGTATGGACTGATATACTGTATTTTATCCGGTGGTGCAGCAATAATAATCTGAAGTGGCAGTCTCCTTAAAAATTCCAGTACGCCTCCGATTCGCTCATCATCCATATTATTGAACGCTTCATCAAACAACACTAATCCTATTGCCTCACCGCCAATGCTGTTTCGATACAACTGGACAAACGATGCAGCAACCGTTACATAAAATGGCGTTTGCGTTTCACCACCACTCTTTTCTTCACAAACCTTTGAATAAAAAGAATAATTTCCATCACTGTGAATAATCTTGATATCATAATCCATGTAGGTTCTATAATCCGTAAACTCATCTAATGCCTTTGCATTATTCTCATTATCAAGAGCTAATTTTTCAAATAACTCATCAATGACTTCTTTGTGATTTTCATGAAATAAACCACTAAAAATAGATTCTCCCTGCATGGCATTAAAATCGTCCATTATCATCTCATAATAATGACGATAGCGCTTACTCGGCATAAACAGAAATTCATATTTTTCATTGCTGAACATAATATCATTCAAAGCTTTATTTAATTCTTTGAATTCGGCTTGGGCAATTTTCATATTCTCCTGAAGTTTTGATAAAAACTGCTCCCTGAATTCTTCCTCCGCTGCATTTCTGGCAGATTGTACTTTTTCTTCATAATTTAGCAATTCTGAATTACGTAGCTTATCATATTCTGCCGCAAAATCCGGATACCCTTCCATGGTTGGTGCTGCACCAAAATCGTGAGCGGTTTTGTATTCCACCATAGATTTTTCCATATCTGTTACTGCTCTGTCAATGATTGTAAGATTTGCTTTCTTTCGTCTTGTGTAATTGTCATAAAATTGTACAAAAGACTTATCCGATGTCTGCTTGTCATATTCCTTTTCCCAAGCCGTCCCATCGTCTCCGGCATTTGCAAGCTGTTCCACATAACCGGCTTTTTTCTTTACCAGTTCTGCACTATGTTCTAAGATTTCGGCATTGGCATTTTGTATTTTTTCTTCTATACGACCAACGCACTGGTTATTTTTTAATAACTGTTGTTCTAACTCCCTAATCATGTCTTCCAAGGTAGACAACTGAATCTGTTTCTGTAACATGTTAGAATTTTTTTCTAAGGTTGCTATATTCTTATTGCATTTGTCTATCTCCTCTGCAAGAGACTGCATATCAGGCAATATGTCTACCCTGTATTGAATATCAATATCATAGGTGGTATCTAATGATTTTTTTATGTGTTCTAATTCCTTAATCTGTTCCTCAAGTTTCTGCAACAACTCTTTCAACTGCGCTTTTCGTTGCTTCGCTTGTTCTAACTGAACTTTAATTGCATTACTTCCAATAAAAGGTGTTTCAAAAATTCTAGGTTTAATAGCATTTGCAACATGATTCTGGTATTTCATACATTCTCTGGTAATGGAAGTAGGATAATTTTTCAATTCATTATAATGATTACACATATGCACTTTTCCAAGAATCATATTAATGTATCTTCCGGCATATTTATTCTTGGATGTAACTACCGTAGCAAGAGAGCCTTCCGGTGCTTTTTCATATTCCTCTAATTTCTGTGTATTAATCAAACCAACGCCATATGCTTTTCGTTCCTTACGCAAACGATCATAGGTTCCCAAAGCAATATCAAAATTCTCCGGCTCCACTAAAATGTAAAATCGCTGCGTATTCAAATACCCTTCCACTGCATTTCTCCAGGTTTCATCTGTAATTTCAAGCATTTCACAAAGAACCCTTGGCTCCGGCTGTCTGCCAATCCGATGAAATTCTTCTCGAATTGCCTGCAATACCAGATCCACTTCAGTTGGATAAGAGAACTTCTTCTTGTTCAACTTTTCAATTTTTTCATTCCATTCCTTAAGTTCCGTGTTTACTTTCTTCTCTTCCACTTGAAGCTTTGCCTGATCCATTTGCATAGTTTCAAATTTTTCGTTTTTATAAGAAATTACTGTATGCAATATTTCCTTGAACTCTGCAAATTCTGTGGCATGCTCCAACGTTCTTAATGCATCCTGATATTTCTTCAAATCGGAATTCTGCTCCATCAATGAGGACATATCTCTAAGATTTTTCTTTGCATTTTTCACACTATCAAACAATCTCTGACGCTCAGGTTCTAAATCCTGCTTTTTCTCTTTCAAACGTGCTAACTGTTTTTTCTGTTCTTCCACTGCAATAAAATCTTTATCAGAAGCAAGCTCTGTTCTTAAATTATCACGGATATCCTGTTTTTCATTTTTTTCTTTTGTTACATTCGCAATCTGCCGCTGCTGATCTGAAAGCCTGAATTCTTCTGCCTTAATTTTTTCTTTCAGTCCTTCTATTTTCTCCTGTATGATATCCGCCTGTGCTCGTTCCAAATAATATTCATACATCTTGTCCTTGCGTTTTCCATCCAGTGCCTGAGCATGATATCGCTCCACGGTCTCCAACCTGCCAATACGAATTTTCACCAAATCAAGGGTGCGTTGCAAATCCTGATAAGAGCGCACATTTTCTCTTAAAATATCAATATTGACTTCTTTTTCATCCAAAACATACGAATAGACAAAATCCTTGATATCATCAATCGGTCGAAACGCCATCGCCTTTGGTATCAGTCGGAAAAATTTTTCTTCAATTCGTCCAAAGCGATTTCGAATCATTACCTTGGCATCTTTATCTGTGGTGCACCAGTTCTTTATTTTCTTACTGTTGGTGGTTCGAAACTGCGTAATGGATTTTGGTGTAGTTCCTGAAAAAAACATCTCATCATCCAAGGTTACCTTTTCCATCATATACCTTGCCCATTTTTCCTGTCCTTCTGAGGCTGAATCAATGACTACACCCACAATAAAATACTGTTGTTTCTTTTCCTCATAAAATTCCAGAGCCACATGAGCACTGATTTCTCCAGTCCTCTCATAGGGTTTATTTTCCCGTCCTGTTTTACATCGAATGTACCCGGTAAGCTTTCTTTTTCCATTCTCATGAGCCGCCTTATTAAAATAATTCGTGGAGCAGGTAATCACAAACTGAATGGCATCTAAAAGCGTGGACTTTCCTGCACCGTTTTCGCCCGAAATCAAGGTAGAATCATCAAACTCAATTATTGTATTGGTAAACCGGTGCCAGTTAATCAGTTTCACTCTCGTCAGTCTCTTCATTTGATTTTGCTCCTTTCCTATAATTTTCAAGCTTATCGTACGCCTGTTTAATATCCTCTACACGAATTGCCATAAGAATGGAATCAAAGATAATCAGTCTGGAATCTTCTTTACTCATATCCTTGTCCAAAGCTTCCACAAGCTGAAATCTTCGAAACACACTGATTGCATTGCGGAGAGTCGTTTTATCAATCATCTTATCGCGAATCTTTAAAGATAAGAATTTATCATGAATGTCCCCAATATTAATAATGACTTCATCACTTACCGATAGTTCTCTTTTTTTCTCATCATACAAAATGCGCAGGATTAAAAGAATAATGGACTCATACAATTTTAAATTATAGCGGTTATAATTCTGTGGATTCGTTAACTGTACCACTCCATATTCCTCATTTATTTCTAAGCGATATCCCAGCAAAGACAGATATGCTGAAAATTTATCTTTATATTTTAATACAAAATAGTAATCGGCTCTGTTTGTAGGGTTTCCTTTACATAAAAAGCAATTACTCAACAGACGATTGCATATTCTAGAATATTCATCTTTATCTTTTTGAAGCATTCCTTCTAAAAAATCCATGTTACCTTCTCCCTCTTATCCTTTTTTGTGTATCACAAAATCCTTGAAGCGATATCCATTTACTTCTATTTCTTCTGTTACTTCTACCGTATATTTCATATTTTTTCGTTGGCCATATAAACGAACGTATATCATTTTTATAAAATCCTCTGTGTTTGCCATTGGGAATTCGGAGGCTTTCATTTCCGTTTTCTCCTGCATATAGCTAGAAACATAATGATTGATTTTCTGCGGATTTAATACACGCTCCATCTTTTCCATCATCTTCCGCATTTTTTCCTGTCTAAGCGCCAGATCCGGTTCTGACTCCGCAATCTGGGATGGACGAAATTCCTTCTTACCCTCTATTGGAGCGTATAGTGATTTTTCATCTATTACTGACATACTGTAAATTCGGAGCAAATCTTCTAAAAAATCAATCCGGTATATACCACCAAGCTCCATATTTTCTTCATTTATCTGCTCATTAATTCCAATTAAAAGTTCTTTTAACTGTCCTCGCACATCTTCACTTCCCGTCAAAAGAAACTTTGCACGATTAATCGCAGCCCGCTGGTACTGGGTATTTTTTTGATTGATTTCCATCAAAATATCATCCATATTCATAAATGCATCAATAATTTCACGTATATAATGGAAAATCAATTCCTCCGCTTCCTCTAAGGATACCTCTTTGATACCGGCAATTTCCGCTACTGCCTTTTCCATATAGGCCTGACTTCTGCTTTTACTCTCTAATCGTTCTACTATCTCCGGGCGAAACTTAGATACATTATCTGATGTCAGCAGTCTATGATATGCCTTATCAACAATATTTGTAATATAATCATTAAACAAAGCATCCATTATTTCTGCCACCGTCTTATGCTTTGTCAACTCATCTATATAATGTTTGATATTGGAATTCAGATTTTTCAAACCGGTAATCAGATAATCTGTATTTTCCAAAATCTGCAACAGTACAATTCCCGGATTGTCTGTATTACTGCGCACAAGACTGTAAATGGTATAAATATACCCTTGATATTCAATCTGTTTGCCATCTGCAATCTCTAACAGCGCCTTAATTACTTTTACTGCATACTCTTTAAAATTTACCCTTTGCACATAGCTCTTGTCTGTCTCGATTTCCAGCCAACCATAACGCTCAAGTCTCCGCAACATCCAATTGGCTCTGCTTCGGCTATCGTCTCCATCCATATCATCTTCCAAGATAGACACCGCATTACTTTGGTCAAAATAATATTGCAATTCCTCTACCAGAACGTCTCTTTCCACACCAAAAGAAAGCTGGTTATCCATAACGGTAAACAGCTTACATATACAATCCCAGTATAGTATTTTATTAGGGGATGCTAATGGGACAAAAAAGTTTTCCGGGATGATGTTGAACATTTTTGTTTTCCTTTCGTAGATACGATACTTCGTTAAACTTCTAGTACATATATATTTATTATATGGTATAGTAATAAATAACGCAATGGAAATCTGGAGTAAATATTTCTACCACTGTTTACTATACAAGTTTCTTTTCTTCAACCCTTACATCTTCTATTACACCAACAACTTCCTGCCGTTCGTACACGATGGGATATAAGAAGGATTTGTAACATTCATATTCTACAGGACAACATAACTATCAAAATACTGTTCCTGAAATTCCACCTGTTTCATGATTTCCTCTCTGGTAAAAGACATTTCTTCCGGGCAGACAATCCATTTTTCTTCCACATCGTCATTTCTATGGATAACTCCAATGACTTTACCGGTAAATGTCTTCACCGCCTCCTTTATACCAAGCAGATAAACATCCTGCTCCTCACCATCTGGCGCCATAATCCCTTTTATAAATCCATAATTTACCGGATAATACATATCCGGGTGTTTCGGATGATAACTGCCTAACGGTCGGTCAATGGTGACCGTTACCAGCTTTCCAATGGGGCTTGACTCACCAAACTTTATATTTACAAACGGACGCCACCGTTCTCTTGCCCTGGAAACAATTTGATCTGATTCAAATATCTTTAGAAACTCCTGCTTGTCCACCCATTTATAGGCTATGGTTTCCCCTTCCTGTAATGTCACATTTTCTTTGCAAACGTCAGTAACACACAGATATCCTTTATATATGGTATCATGTGTTACTGTCGTATTAATTTTCGTCAAAGTGTCCGTTATAATCCCTGTTTCTTCCTGCAGTTCACGCTTTGCTCCGTCTTCAAAAGATTCCCCTTTTAGTATGGAACCGCCTGCACCACATTCCCAGTATCCCGGATAATTTGGCTTACTGTAATCTCTTTTCATCAACAAAATAGAGCCATCCACATGCAGTACAAATATATCTGCTACTCCATGCCGATATTCTGGTGGAATCGGCTCACCACGAACCAAATCCACGTCCGCTATTGTACCATCCGGATAGTAGGCATCCCATATTTCCGGTTTCTTTTCGATATTACTCATTTCTCCCTCTCATTCTACACATCACTCATGTGTCACTATATGTTCTATTACGTTCTTCATGTTTCCTAATTTATCCTTAAAAATATTGGATACGCTCAATAACTTGTATTCAAATCCGGATTTTCCACCCTCTACTCCAACTCCACAATCTCATGATACAGCCCCGCATATCTCCCATTCATCTCCAACAATTCCTCATGGGTTCCTCGCTCCACAATTCTTCCATTTTCTAACACCATAATTACATTGGATTTCCTTACGGTAGACAAACGATGGGCAATAACAAGCGTTGTTCGGTTTTTCATCAGTGCGTCCATACCTTCTTCAATGTATTTCTCTGTTCTGGTGTCAACACTGGAGGTTGCTTCGTCCAAAATCAGAATCGGCGCCTTACTGATAGCTGCTCTGGCAATGTTCAGAAGCTGTCTTTGTCCTTGGGATAGATTGGCACCATCATTTTCAAGATAAGTGTCATATCCGTTTTCTAACTGCATGATAAAGGAATGTGCCGAAGCCGCTTTGGCTGCCTGCACCACTTCCTCATCTGTGGCATTAAGTCTTCCATAACGGATATTTTCTCTGACCGTACCCGTGAACAAATGGGTATCCTGCAAAACCATAGCGATGTTTTGTCTTAATGTGTTCTTATCCATTTTGTCGATTGGAATGCCATCAATTTTAATTTCACCGGACTGCAAATCGTAAAATCTTGGCAATAAATTCGTTACCGTTGTTTTTCCGGCACCAGTAGAGCCAACGAAAGCAACCTGCTGTCCCGGCTTTGCATACAAGGTAATATCATGAAGAACGGTATTGTCAGGCTCATAGCCAAAATCCACATGATTCACTTCAATATTTCCATTAATTTTATCCGGTTTTATAGCATCAGTCCCGTCCCTTTCCGGTTCTTCATCAAGCACTTCAAACACACGCTCTGCCCCTGCTAAAGCTGCAAAAACGGTGTTCATCTGCATGGAAATTTCATTGATAGGGCGATTGAACTGTCTTGTATAATTCAGTGAAATGGTAAGTCCACCAATATCAAATCCATTTTTCACAACTAAAATTCCACCCACGCAAGCGGTAACCGCATAGATAACATTGCATAACTGGTGTGTGATTGGTCCCATAATTGAAGAATTGAATTGTGCCTTTATTTGCGATTTTGTTAATTGTTTATTCAAATACTCAAATTCGTCAATGGCAATTTCCTCATGGTTAAATACCTTTACCACCTTTTGCCCAGAAATAATTTCCTCCGTAAAGCCATTGAGCATTCCTAAATTCTTCTGCTGTCCGGCATATGCACTCCGCCCTTTTTTGATAATGGTCTTACTAATAAATGTCAAAAATGGCGTAACAATAATTGTAATAAGACCTAATATCCAGTTGGTTGTAAGCATTAGAATAACAGTTCCCCCAATGGTAATCATTCCGGAAATTAATTGTATCAATGTAGTATTCAACATTTCTCCTACAGTATCCACATCATTGGTAAAGCGGCTCATAATATCACCCGTAGAATTGTTGTCAAAATAACTCATTGGCAAAGTCTGTACCTTATCATACAAATCTTTTCGCAAATGCTTCAAAGAACGTTGTGACACTTGCAGCATCAGCCTTTGCTGTAGCCATTGTGTTGCAACACTTATCATATAAATAACTGCCAGAACCGCTAACGCACCAAATAATCCTTCCAGTCGTTCTGACAAATCTGTTTCCTTGGGATCATAGTAAATAAATGTATTGATAATCGGTCGAAGTAAGTACGAACCAGCTAATGTAGCTACTGTATTTACAATGGCACATAAAATAGCAATGAATAACCATATTCTTTCCCGTGACAAATACTCTGTCAATCTTATAATTGTCTTTTTCAAATCCTTTGGCTTGCCGGAAACACTCATAGCTTTTGCTCTATCTGCTCCAGCAGTAGGCACTTTCATTTCTGATGTGCGGTTGCTTGCTCCGGTTGCATTATATTTCTTTACCAGGCGTTCATATCTATGATTTTTTTCCATATGTATTACGCCTCCTTACCATCTTTTTGTGAGTAATAGATTTCCTGATACTCTTTGCAGGAGGCAAGCAGATCCTCATGCTTGCCCATGCCAACGATTGTTCCATTATCAATTACAATAATTTTATCTGCATCAATGACAGAATTGATTCTCTGCGCAATAATCAGTTTTGTCACACCCGGTAATTTTTCTCGAAAGGCTTTTCGAATGGAAGCATCGGTAGCCGTATCTACTGCACTTGTGGAATCATCCAATATAATGATTTGCGGCTTTTTCAAAAGTGCTCTGGCAATGCACAATCGTTGTCTCT
The DNA here is from genome assembly GCA_045125095.1 of Lachnospiraceae bacterium. Taxonomy (GTDB): domain Bacteria; phylum Bacillota; class Clostridia; order Lachnospirales; family Lachnospiraceae; genus JBGVMW01. Next base: position 13,115 of record JBGVMW010000196.1, on the reverse strand, counting down.
GACCACCTGATAGGTTGGCACCGCCCTGTTCTAATTCCGTTTCATATCCCTCTTTAAAGCTGCTCACAAATCCATCTGCCTGGGCGATTTTGCAGGCTTCCACTAATTCCTCGTCTGTGGCATCTTCATTTCCCCACCTTAGATTTTCTGCAATGGTGCCTGAAAATAGCGTATTTTTCTGCAGAACCATTGCTACGCTTTCCCGTAAATGAAATAACGATAATTCCTTTACATTGACATCATCCACATAAATTGCCCCTTCATCCACATCATATAATCTTGGTATCAAAGAAACTAATGTCGTCTTGCCGGAGCCGGAAGAACCGATAATGCCAACTAGTTCACCTGACTTGATATCTAAATTTATATTACTGAGTACCTGTTCTTTATTCTTTTTGTAATATTTAAAAGAAACATGTTCAAATCGTATGCTTCCTTTTGTCAGTACCTTTTCTTTGCAGTTTGCAGTTTCATCCTGCAAATCTATTTTTGCGTTTAATACTTCCATAATTCTTTTATTAGAAGCAGAAGCCCTCGTTCCTGACAAGATAATATTTGCCAGAAAATTCAACGCTGTCAGAATTTGTGTCAAATAGGTAATCAGTGCCGTCAACGTTCCTATTTCCATGGTTCCAGCTATAATGCGATTTCCTGCAAACCACACTACCACTACAGTCGCTACGTTAATAATAAATGCAGAAAGCGGCTGCATTAAAATCATTGTTTTTAATGCTTTGATACTTTTCTCCATCAAAGTTTCATTTACTGCACTAAATTTTTGAATTTCATATTCTTCTCTTACAAATGATTTAATTACCTTTTGGTTGGTTACCGTTTCCTTTACATTTGTATTAAGATTATCGATTTGCTGCTGCATAATTGTATAGCGAGGCGCACTGATAACCATAATCACTGCTATAATAATTGCAAGAACCGGCATGATGGCAAAAATAATCCATGCAATTTTCGGCTCCAACGCAAAGGACATGACAATGGCACCGATAACCATGACGGGACTTCGAAACAATCCTCGCAACAGTGTCTGTGTAAAATTTTGTACTTGTGAAACATCATTGGTAATTCTGGTGATTAAAGAACCGGTAGAAAAATCATCAACATTTGAAAATGAAAATTTTTGAATGGTTTTGAAGGTCACCAATCGGATATCAGCCGCCAGCATGGATGCACCTCGAATACCAAAATTGGCGCCAAGCACACCAAAAATAAGCATTAATACAGATATCAATGCCATATGTATACCATTTTCAATAATGTACGGAATGTCCCTATTTGCCGCACCCACATTAATAATATTGGCACTCATATACGGCAAAATAAATTCTCCACATGCTTCTAGCACCATACATATGGGTCCAAAAACGAAGCAATACCAATATCGTTTGATATAATTTAGATAGTTCTTCATGCATTCCTCTCATTCTGTCGCTTTGGCGACTTTATTACAATAAATTCATTCCTTTATTTTAAATTCTCAATTGTTTTTTGTCACCTTCCGATACTGCTTCGGAATCCATTTTTCTCTCTTATAATGAATCACAAAAAATATTGACCTTACGCACCAGTCTAATATCATACCAATCCATACACCTTTTACTCCTAATCCAAGATTTCCTGCCAGTACATAGCTTGGTGCAATTCGTACCACCCACATGGAAATTATGGATACCACCATACAGAATTTTACGTCGTTTGCTGCCCGCAACGTATTCGGTATGCAGAAGGATAACGGCCAGATAAGGCAGGCACAAATCGCATGAAAGATAATAATCCACTGTGTAATTTCAGCGGCTTCTGTTCCCAGATTGTAAAGCTTTAGTATCAATGGAAGAATGGCTACCACAATCGCATTTATCAGAAGCATCGCTCCATATGCAATTTTTATTAGTTTTTTATTGTAATATTTTACCTGTTCATAATCCTGGGCACCTACACATTGTGCTGTGACTGATACCATAGCCATTCCAATTGCAATTCCCGGAATGATCTGGAACATGGCAATGGTATTACCTACAGCATTTGCGGCAATGGCAGAAGTACCAAATGTTGCAACAAGACTTAAAACTACTATTTTCCCAAACTGGAACATGCTATTTTCCAGACCATTTGGTACTCCAATGTAAAAAATCTTTTTTACAACACTGAGCTCTAATTTACATTTAAAAAATCCCTTTAAGGTAATATCTCTTTTTTCATTAAAAAGCAACGCTATGATAATCATAGCAGCAATGATTCTGGATGCCGTAGTTGGAATTGCTACTCCGGCAACACCCATACGCAATCCAAAAATTAAAATCGCATTTCCTATTACATTAATAGCGTTCATAATAAGCGTTACTACCATGGTAATTTTAGAATTTCCCATGGCACGGAAAAGTGCTGCACCTGCATTATAAATTGCAATAAAAGGAATAGATAAAGCCGTAATTAAAAGATATATTTTTGCCGAATCCATCACATCTTCGCTTATATCTCCAAACGCTCCATGAAGTATCAGATTATGTAACCCTATCAGAAATACCATTACAACTGTGGAAAATATGGATGCAAATATTAACAGCTGATTTGCCACCTTACAGGACTCATTTCGATTCTTATGTCCTAGAAACTGTCCTGCAACTACAGCCCCACCATTTGCCAGCGCCGTAAAAACATTGATTAACAATACATTTACGGTATCGACTAACGATACCGCAGAAATTGCTGCTTCTCCCGCCTGAGACACCATAATCGTGTCTGCCATTCCTACTAATACAGTTAAAAATTGTTCGATAATTAATGGGATAATTAATTTTCTAATATCTTTATTGGTAAAAAGCATAGGAAACCTCGATTCTATTATGTTATTCCGGCAGTTAGAAATACATTACATGTAAGGCACAAGCATATATTCTATGCCTAATTGAATTATATTCTTTTGAATAAAAAAAGCAATATGAAATATTTTTTTCTGCCTCAACACATTCATTTAGAGAAACTATGTGATCCTGTGAAAAATATTGCATAGCCACATAACCATTCTCTTTATGTATAATATCATAATTCCAGTCGTAAAGCGACAACTTCGAGGGCAGGTTGAAAAATTACCCATTAGCAACCATACCCTCGCCCATATTCTCATATTAATTATGATAATCCAATATGATTAACAGCCATCTGACTGATTGTTCCTATCATCAAATCTGTAGTATCTTTTTTCATTGCAAATAGTTACAAATTTTCATAAATGATTTCTCCATCTATTATCGTACATAATGTTCTGGTAAACACCTCCATTGGATTTCCCGAAAAAACTACAATGTCTGCGTCCTTTCCTTTTTTTAAACTTCCTACTCTGTCATCCACTCTGCAAATACGTGCCGCATTGATTGTGATGGCTTTCAACCCTTCCTCCATAGGCAGTCCACATTTCACTGCAAGGCCTGCACAAAGAGGAAGATACTGAATCAATGCTACCGGATGGTCGGTCGTAATAGAAAATAAAACGCCTGCTTCATGGAGTATTCTGTTGGTTTTAAAATTCATATTTTGCACTTCTAATTTCGATCTGGAAGTAAGTTCTGTTCCAGCAATAACCGGAAATCCAGATGCTTTTATTTCATCTACAATCAGATGACTTTCTGTTCCATGATCAATTGTAATGTCTACATCAAACTCTTTTGCGATTCGTATAGCAGTTAAAATGTCATCTGCTCTATGTGCATGTGCTTTCAAAGGAATTTCCTTTTTAAGTACCGGAATCCACGGCTCCATCTCGAAGTCTACATTTGTGAGTTTGCCACTTTCTTTCTCTTTTTTATACCGCACCGCCTGGTATAACGTTTTTCGAAGCAACGCTGCGGTTCCCATTCTTGTAGATGGATATTGATTCTTATCTCCATAAGTAGTCTTAGGATTTTCTCCAAATGCCACCTTCATAGCAGCTGGATTTTTTACTACCATATTATCCACACATCTTCCCTGTGTTTTCATAAACATGAACTGACCACCCACTACATTGGCACTACCCGGTCCTACCATAACGGATGTGATTCCCGCTTCAATGGCATCGTGAAAAGCCGCGTCCATAGGATTCACCGCATCAATTGCGCGAAGGGATGCGGTGACAGGTGTCGTCTGTTCATTGCAATCATCTCCTATTATCCCCCACTTCTCTTCAGTAATTCCTATATGAGCATGTGATTCAATAAGTCCCGGCAGCACCCAGGCACCCCTCACGTCCAAAACCTTCTCACCATTTTGTTTGTACGCAAAAGATGACATCTCACCTACTTCTTCAATTCGTTTTCCCTTGGTTCGCACATATCCACACTCTATCTGTTTCTCTTCCATTGTAAAAATTTTACCATTTATAATTACCATACTTGTACTACTCCGTTTCTAAGAATTCCCAACTACTATTCCCCAAACGAAGTAAACTATACCATTTTTATTATTAAAACATGGTAATTCCTCATAGTCCCAAAAATAATCATAATTATCATACATCCGTCAACAATACATTTCGCAAATTCGTTTACCTTCTGCTTTTATTTGTTCCACTACATGCTCCGGTCCTACAACTTTCACTCCTTCACCGAGCGCAATTACCCATCCTATAAACTGACTACTTACTGCAACTTCAACATTTGCCAGAAAATGCTCATCATCAACCTTTCTCATGATCACATCTTTTCCAAAACGGTCAATGACAACACCTGCAAAACGATTGTCACATTCTAACTTCACAGTCTGTTCTGTACCATCAAACATTCCAAAACGTTTTTTAGAATAGGATGCCATATCAATCTTTTCAAAAAACTTTTTTCCTTCTCTATTATCCTCTAGCAAACTGATTTTCAACATTTTATCTACACGAAAATGCTTAATTATTCTCGCTTTACTATCATATCCAACCAAATAATAATTCTCGTCATCCCAGATAAGTTCCCATGGTGATATATGATAAAATGCTCCATTATGTCTAAGCTCCATTTCTTTATTCACATTCCACTGATAATATTGGAACTTAATCTGCACATTTTTTCCTATTGCCTGATGAATCTTATCGACATTATAATAAATGCTTTCATTCATGGTTTTTATTCGCCCCTGAACATACACCTGCCGATGAAGTTGCCTTGCTTCATGTTTACTGGCAAACCCCTCCAGTTTCTTAATCAGTTCCCTTGATTTCTTTTCAGTAATAAACTTCGATGATTGTACAGCATCCACCAGCAGCTTTAACTCTGCAATCTCAAAATCTCTTGAACCCACATGATAATATACAGTTCTGTTCCTCTGTTCACTAATAATATCTATACCATACAGCCTTAGAGACTCAAAATCAGCATATATGCTTTTTCTTTCAGCACTAATATCATATCTTGCTAATTCCTGTAATATTTCCGCTAACGTCAAACTATGCTCATCGTCAGTCTTTTCAAATAATATCTTCATAAGATAAATTAGCTTTAATTTCTGATTCGTTCCTCTCGACATACTATGTACCTCCATTCCTTAATCGCTACCATACACCTATCATAGGATAGCATATTTCGAGAGTAATTCAAAGAACAACGATTGCTGTCAACGGAACCGCTTTTAGTGACATTACCTATTTAATTCCATAATACACGTTAATAGCTTTTGCGATATACTCTGCAACTCCTTCCCCATATTGTTCATCAGTTACCTTCTTCATCATATCATACGATACATATTCCTTCGCCAGATCAAGCAGAATATTTCTGGCATTATCCAGCTTAAACATCTCTTTATAAAGCTCTGCCAGTTCCTTTACAGCTTCCCCGGCCAATACGGAATCATCCAGCTCCTTTGCCTTTACAAACTTCTGATAGATGCGTTCATTGATATTCTGTTGTATAAACCCTCACGCCACGAGAGAGTCAACATTTTTTTCTTATCTTCTTCGAGATAGTCACCTCTTAAAAATTCATGAACTTCTCTGGGCAATTCAATATAGCACTGTTTACAGCAAAAAGGCAGCCTAACCAGCTGCCTTATCTGTATATGCACCATATTACTTTCATTATATTCTCTCATCTCACCATCTACATGAGCTTCTTGAAAATGCTAACATGCGTAAGAATCCGTTTTTTTCGCCATCATCGCTTCTAACTTAACGATTTATACTTTTTTAAATTTCTTCACTTCGTCACCCAATTGTAACGAAATCCTTTCATTCTTAGCAGTTTCCTCTTTAATCTGTCCAAGTTCCTGAACTAAAGTTCCCACACTCTCCGCAACAAGTACAATACCTTTTGCATTTTCATCAACAGCAATCGAAATATCACTGATACTTGTATTCATCGATTGCATCGTTCCGGATATAGTACTCGTATTGGTTGATATAACAGTTAATATCTCATTAACAGCATCTGCATCTTCCTTATATTTTGTCACTACATCTACAAATCCATCATAATCTGTCATAATTTTATCGTCAATAAATTCCATCAATCTCTCGGCACTACTTGCTAACTTATTTACCGCGCCTGTAACCATATCGCTGATTTCCTGAATATTATTTGCAGTAGATGTACTGTTATCTGCCAAACCACGAATTTCATCTGCCACAACTGCAAATCCACGTCCTGCTTCTCCAGCACGAGCTGCTTCAATGGAAGCATTTAGTGATAATAAATTCGTTTGGCTTGCGATATCTAAAATCTCTCCTGTAAGCTCCCGTATTTTTTCTACACTACGGCTTTCCTCTACAGCTGTCTTCAATGTATCGCGCATTTCATCCATAATTTCACCTGCAGATTTCTTACCGGCCAAAGTATCTCTATGCATATTCTCTGCACGAATCTGAATCTCTGCAACAAGACCAACTCCATCATTTACCTGCTTACCTACATTTGAAACCTCTGACACAACATCACTATTGCCCGATACTAACGTATCCAATGTTGCTGCAATCTCTTCCATACTTGCAGACATCTCCTCCATGGATGCAGAAACACTATTTGCGCTATCACTTGAACCATCTAATCCCACTCGTACCTTTTCCGCTAAAGCCACCGACCATTTATTCTGCGCATCCCAGCTTGGATATATGCCCTTTTTCAAGCATTCCAAAATCAGTTTTGCACCACACGCATATGCCAGTCCTTTTCTTCGATGGTCTTCCCTCGTGTCGATTCCTATTTCAATACCTTCCTTATATGTACTATAAGATGAAGCTCCCGCTACCAATTCTCCATCCTTTAAAACAACTACACCCAAACCTAACTCTTTATATGTATCATAATCCGTGTATTGGGATACCAAATCATTCGCCCACCCGTTGTTTCGACACATATGGTATCCCTGTGCATCTAACATTTTTAATTCATATCCTTCCGGCATATCAAAAATTGCCTGTTCCAATTTAGATACATCAAAAGCATCTTCCTTTTCGTTTTTTGTTCTCGTTATCCAATCAACTTATCCAACATTTCTATAATCTTTTCCTTTTCGCCGCTACCATTTGTTTTAAATCTCAGTAATGGAATTCCATACAACTCCATTATATGATTTTTCAACAAATCTCTTGAAGCCTGTACGGTATTCTCCTTATGGTATTCATATCCGTCAACTTCAATCGCCAACACAGGCTTTTTACCAATTCTGTTATAAATCAGAAAGTCCAAATGTGTAGCCGGGTTCATTGCATACTGACATTCCTTTTCGTTTAATAATTCCGGATTTTTAATCAACATATTCAACGGAAAATGGCAAACAACATCCAAACTTGAATACCTGCTATCAGCGAATATTTCCTCAATCAATGAATACATCAGATTCTCCGAATCATATTCTGATATCTTTTTATGCTTCGTCAAATATGCCATTCTTTCCTCGGTATACTGCTTGTAAAGATAATCAAAAATAGAATATATGTTACTCTCTGCTACCTCAAAATTGTTATATTGGATATAATCTATCAAATCTATTATATTGCACTCTTTTGATTGCTCATTTCCAGTTACAACCAACATCAATTTCTTTTTCGCTCTTGATACAGCAACATTGATTAAATATAGCTTTTGCTTTGGCCTTTATATCATCTGTAACAACATTAGGAAGCTGCTTGGTATCCCCCACAATAACAACATTCCTTGCACAAGAAAGAGCCAACGCACCGGTTGCAATATCTACCTGTGACGCCTCATCCATGATAAGATAATCATACACTACATCTGAATTCAGGCTATTTCTTGATGAAAATGTTGTACTTAAAATAACAGGATATTCATCAAGAACATCATATGGTTCCTTCCACAAATTATCTTCGCTAAATATCTTTCTACTGCTGTTACCTTCATATTTTCTTGCCAGTTTGTCTTTCAGTACAACCATTGACTGATTGCATAAATCATCGAGCAAATTTTCATTAACACTACTAAGATACTTCTCAATATCTGAAATTTCTTCAGACAACTCATTTTGCTTTACGCAATAATACATAGCTTGAAAAGTTGTAATTATTTTTGAAAGATCTTGTTTATAGAAATTCCAAGCATTTACTCCATATTTTAATACAGCTTTTATCTTAAACCAAAATCCTATTGCCCTTTTCCCTTCCGAAATCAACTGGCACTCCTGCCACAATACCATCCAATGTTTTGACGGTAGTTTTTTCTTAAATTTTATATTGTCTGTATCAACATCTGATTCTTCAACATATTGATTGAAATATTCCTGTTCTGTAACCAACTGTGAAAGTTCCTGCCTTAAACATGCCAGTTTCTCCTGCTTGTCAAAAACAGTTTTCAACTGACTGGATTGCTCTGCTATTTTCTTCCGCAAATCATAAGAATTTTCATTTGTTTTCCAATGCGAAAAATCCGGATAATTTGCATCCTGACGCTCAACAAATATTTTCTTGTTCTTAGAACTTCCCAATGTTGCAGCAACAAATCCCAAATTGTACTTGGGCGATGATAATTTTTCATATACATTTTCTGTTGCCGAATTATTGTTGGATACTATCTGTACCGTTTTTCCTTGCATCAATATATTAGCAATAATATTTAATATTGTCTGTGTCTTACCTGTTCCGGGCGGTCCTTGTATAACACTAATCTGATTGTCCATGGCATTTTTTACAGCCTTATACTGACTGTTATTGCATCCAAATGGAAAAATCGGAATGTATTCACGTCCTGTTCTTTTTTCTTGCAATGATGATGGATTCAAATACTTTGCTAATGCTACATCACTACTTACAAAAGAAATCTTGTCAAACCTCTTAGACAATAGTTTTTCACCAGTCTCTTCATTCCTAATGTCACTTAAACCAGCGATTTGCTTTATATATTCAAATACATTTGCTGACTGACTTTGACTAAGACAGGACTCTGTGATATTTAACTCGCCTTGACGATAATCTCTTTCACTACCATTACCAAAACAGATATGCCAATAGGACTTCCCTGTACTTCTAAATACATATATTGCCTTAATGTCAAAGAACTCCCGTCCTTCTCTGCTAATACGATACATATTAGGATTTAAAACTACTGGGTCAGTCAACTTTTCCACATTCAAATATGCATAAGAGTATGTTTTTCCAGTATTGAATTTCACATCCCATTTTTGGGTATTTCTATTGTACACACATGACATTATTTCGGAGGTCTTTATTTCACCCTTAATAATGACCATATAATATCTTGTATTCATCTATTCCTCACTACTTCTTATCCGCACGCTGCTTGCCCTTAAATTCCTTCTCCACATGGCAATGTTCCTGTTTGCCAACCAACTTATCGCCTTCAAAATCCAGTTCGATAATATATGGCATCCAATCTATAATTCGTAGGATATGTATCTCCTGGTTTTGTTGCATATCCCAAAAGGTTCTCATCCCCAGTGTCTTCGTAAGCGAAAGTTCAGGACACCATTTTTCAAAGTTCGCTTGTAACATGCACAAGATTCTTGTTCAACTATAGACATATCCATATCATCGGATAACTTATTAGCTGCACGAAGAACTATAATCCTTGTTCTTACCAGTTCATCAATATCTTCCTCTGTTGCTTTTTTGTATTCAAATTCACTTTTCATCCTACATCTCTACCAGCAAAGATTCTCCCTTGGAATAATCTCCGCTTGTCCATTCCCATTGCTCCGAAAGTTCTATTTTTCCATTCTCCTTCACAGTCGGCACGCTGTGACATTTTCCTGTCTTTACCTGCATATCTTGATTCATATGGTGATACACAAACTCAAGTTCTCCATTATCTAAAACACAACCAAGCAAAGAACCTCTTAATATATCTCCACCACTATATTCCGCCCATAAAAGACTTTCATTCTGATGATATGAAAATACAGTCTGGTCACTAACTTCACCGTTTTCTGAATTCATTCTAGGGATAAACTTTCTGCCATCATAATTTATCGGGGAAGAAGTTTTATGAAGCTCTTTTTCCATAACTTCATACGCAAGTATCACTCCGTTTTCTACCGGATAACGCTCATGCTTTATGGTTGAAAAACCCAGTTTCTCATAAAGTGCTGCTGCCGGCAGTGAAGCATCCAGATATGTCTTATCGTATTTTTCACTAATCTGATCTTCTATATTTTTTATAATAAACGTGCCATAACCCTTTTTCTGGTATTCCGGCAACACATATACTCTTGTAATATGGTTATCTACAAAACAACCTGTAGCTATGATGTTTTCGTCTATCTTAAGCACACTTACATAGCCGTTTTCAATATCTTTTTCTATGGCATTCTTACTGTGATGTTCACAGAAAAAATCCACTACTTCCACTGGATAATATTTCGGATAAATTGTTTTTATGGTATGTTGTACTACATCGTATATTGTCTGTAAATCATCTTTTTTTGCCAATTCATATATCATATTTTTCTCCATACTTCACATCTAAGTAAAAAACCAGCATATGCGGTTCTATCAATCAAGCCTCATATCCTATGTAAATGAAATAGCTTATTGTTGTATAAGCCGTTTTTAAACAATTCTGCAATACTCTTTGCTAATTTCTTTGCACATTTGTTTTCCAAATTGATTATGTATCAACTTTTGGCACGCAGTGCTCCTTCCTTACTAATTCGTGCGCATCTCTTTTTATATACTAGGAAATTGCATATATCACATTGTATAATAATCTGTTATAATTTCCTCCACCTTTGCTTCCGTAGCAAATCCCACAGAAGCACCATCAAATCCAATCTTATAAGAAGCAAATATCTGTGCTCTCATAAGTGCCTCATCAGCTTTCAACCCTTTTGCATAATAATGTACAAAAGAACTACACAACGCATCACCCGCGCCCACGGTATTAACTACATTACCAACCGTAACTGCCGGTAATTCATAAAATTTCGCTTCTGCTTTTACATACATAAGTGCACCCTTTTCTCCCCTTCCTAAAATAATAATATCGTTTCCATATGTATTTTCCAGTCTCATTATAAACTCTTTATAATCACCCTTGATATTTTCATCACTTAAAAACAGAACATTTGCATACTGCATAAAATCTCTGTTATACTCATCATTTATATCCCCCAGTACATGAACATCTGTAACAATAATTTTTTTGTCTTCTTTGGCTTTTCTTAATAAATCTCTGTTGAAATTGGTATTACATGCTATAACAATATCACAATCCTCATACAGTTCTTTACCATAATCTAAGGTTGCTTCCTGAACATCCTTAAGGTCGCAATATATCTGTCTCTTTCCGGTATCATCATACAACACAGCCGAACTAGGTGTAGCCTTAAGAATATTTTTCACATATTCTGTTGATACATCCATGTTAGCTAATTCTTCCCTGATATATTTGGCACTAAAATCGTCACCTGTCATAGACACCAATCTAACATCATCTCCTAATGTTTTGAGAGCTTTTGCTAAATTATATGCAACACCTGATACCCTGGTATTCACACCAAAAAAAGGATAGTCAATTGGGAAATATTCAATAGGAAATTGTTTAATCCTAACTGTTGTTTCTGTGTTTATTAAACCTGATACAAGAATTTTTTTCATAATTATAATCCGCCTTTCTTACTTCTTAACTTCTTGACAGCTCTTTGTTTCCTGACTAGTGTGCAAATGAATCTTTTCATAGATTTCTTTTCCAAAAATATTTCTAAGTTTCAACATGTATATGTCGTTATGTATATGCTCTCTTACGACATCCTTCATAAGTTTATTATTACTTACGGTTCCGCTCCAATTGCCTCTTGCATTGTCAGCATCCGCTATCATTACTAACTTTTCATCTGCTACTATCATTATCCTACTATCAGTATTTTCCGGTCGTCTTTCTCTTTCATGCGAATATACTTCCACCTCTGAAATCGCCGAATGACTTGTAACAAAGGAAAAAACTATAATCCTTACATTTCTCTCAATTGCACTTCTGAATGCATCTTCAAAAATATCCAACTCAACATCCGTATTAATAAATACTTCTTCTTCTCTTTCAGGCCGTTCTAAACGTATCAGTAATTCCGCTAACATAACTCCTTGTTCTGTTATAACTATATACTTTTCAAATGTTGTCTCATCAAACTCTTCTTCCAGCCATCCTACGTCTTTACTTGCGAATTTTCTTAAATAATCGCTTGATATATCCTGATAACTCTTATTCGACATATCACTGTCTGATAACAAATCTTCAGAATGTTCCGAAATATAATATGCCAATTCGTCTCGCAGTATATTTCTCTTTATTCTATATGATATCTCATTATCATATTGTTCATATATAAATTGGAATAAAGCGGCATTAGTCCTATAATTACTATTACTTGATAATGGATTAAAAAAATTATTTGGAATAATATCAAATACACTGACCACTAAACCACCTTCTCTCTTTTTACTATGAATCTTTTTGTTTTTCCGTCGCTTTTTTCGTCGCTTTTTTAGCGACGAATTATTTCACTCAGTTTATTCATCTAGTTCATAGCAAATTTTCTTTTATAACTCAAACTTCGCACATAAATTTTAGCTATGTACCTTGAAAATTCAATACCTGGCAACTATTCAATTGTCAATGTTCAGACTTTAAGCGGCTTGAAGTTGTGTTTTCAAAAATGCTGGTAATGTGTTCATAAAT
>JBGVMW010000195.1:0-32725 GCA_045125095.1 Lachnospiraceae bacterium | reverse complement strand
TCATTACTAACTTTTCCAACACGCAGCCGGTGGCAGGGACAAAAGGTTCCTAAGCAGACAATCACGAGCCGCTTTTAGTGAAAGTGGCATTCTGTGTGCAAATGATAGCACATTCGAAACGACAGGCTACGGGTTGCAGTGTAGATTGAGAAAATGGGCTGTTCGGAAACGTATTATTGATTATTAGAGGGTTGGATTGGTGCGTTAAGCGGAAAAATATAGTTGTTTGAGCTTGCGAGTTCTATATTTTTCCGCTTGTCCTTAGCGCCAATTCGAGCCTCTTAGAATCACTTATACCTTGGAGCCTGCCCCATTTCTCAATCTTCACTGCAACCTGGAGCCGGACGGGCAAGCAACAACCCCTCTCTCTGCCGGACGGTTGACTAACACACTTGACGCACGCGCAAATCCGAATTTTAATAAATTTACCGCCGTTCGAAATGTCATAACAACTAACATTTTTGTTATGGCAAGCACAAAGCGGGGCTTTTGCTTGCTATCAGAGGCTGTTGGTTAGATGTCTAGTGGTTCTTAAGCATTATAAAACGCAAAAAGCCTCTGCACAGTGAACATTCATTCACTGTGCAGAGGCTTATATCTGCGTCGATTATTTATTTTTTGCGCTGTAAGAATTCTGGAACCTTGATGGTCTTTTCATCAATTCCACTTTCCATTCTTGTATAACCAGCATTAAACGACGGAGTCTGCTGTACCCTCTGTGTTGTATTATAAACCGGTGTGGAAAGTGTTGGTTTCACCGGCTGCTGTACAGGTGGTGTCTGCTGGAAAGTTGGAGTTGCTACTGTTTTAACAGGTGCCTGCTGACCATTCGCATCCAATCCGGTAGCAATTACCGTGATGATTGCTTCATCTGTCATGCTCTCATCGTATTTCGCACCGAAGATAATATTTGCTTCTTCCCCTGCTAACTCCTGTACATATGTAGCTGCATCATCTGCATCAATCAGAGAAATATCACCAGAAATATTAATAATTACATGGGATGCACCTGCAATTGTAGTCTCTAACAATGGACTGGATACTGCCATCTTAACAGCTTCTAATGCCTTGTCATCACCCTTAGCCTGTCCAATACCAATATGTGCAATTCCCTTATCCTTCATTACAGTCTGTACGTCTGCAAAGTCAAGGTTAATCAATGCCGGCAGATTAATCAGGTCTGTGATACCCTGCACTGCCTGCTGAAGAACTTCATCGGCTTTCTTAAGCGCATCCGGCATCGTTGTTCTTCTGTCCACAATCTCTAACAGCTTATCATTTGGAATAATAATCAGTGTATCTACACTTTCTTTTAATTTTTCAATACCACCAAGGGCATTTGTCATACGCGCTCTCGCTTCAAACTTAAATGGCTTTGTTACTACACCAACAGTAAGAATCCCCATCTCTTTGGCAATTCCAGCAACGACCGGTGCTGCACCTGTTCCGGTTCCACCGCCCATACCACATGTGACAAATACCATATCAGAACCTTCTAAGGCCTGTTTAATTTCTTCTGCACTTTCCTCTGCTGCCTTCTCACCAATTTCAGGCTTTGCACCTGCGCCTAATCCTTTTGTAAGTTTTTCGCCAATCTGTAATAATGTTGGTGCCTTACACAGTGCCAATGCCTGCTTATCTGTATTAATTCCGATAAATTCAACACCTTCGATATTTTCATCTACCATTCTATTTACAGCATTATTTCCTGCTCCGCCGACACCAATTACAATTATCTTTGCAGCAGTATCATTTTCGTTCGTTGTAATCTCTAACAAGGTAGCTCCTCCTTCACTATCCTAAAGCTTCTATATCCTTGGATTTTAAAAATCTAATATATATAATATAATTTTTCAAGTAAATAATCAACACTATTTTTTTAATTTATTTAATTTTTTACTCATTTGTTTGTTCTTCTTTTGTTTCCTCCTCATTTGCTGTCTCTCCTTCTTCTATTGTCTCTCCTCCCTCCTCTATACTTACTTGTACAGATTGTTTCTTCAATTCATCGATGGCATCTGCTAGCGACTGGGACGCATCTTGATCCGATGCTATGTTAAATGTAATATTTTTCATGCTCTCATCATAATTTTCAAGATGAAGCGTTCCCTCTAATCCATCCAGTTCAGGAAGCAATTTACTTAGCTTAAATATTTTATCATCACTCGGATTCTTTTCCCCTAACAAAACTTTTGCCTCTCCAAAGTACAAGCTAATCTCTAAGTCACTATTAAATTTGATATTGTCCGGATGTACATCATACTTTTCCATCAACTGAGATAAACTTAAAAGACTTTTAAATATCTCATCATTTTCCACAGGCAGAGGCTTGTACAAAACAATGGTATCCAGAGGAATACCGGAAACCATTGGTACCCCTTCTAACTGTACAGTAGAACTTTCGACTACAACACCATCTTTATCAAAATATAAATAATAGCCTAAATGCTCCACATAACCTACCACGGTTTTTTCATATACTTTTATTTTCACCTTATGCGGAGACTCAACGGTTACTTCCATCGTATCCACAAAAGGAATATCTTCATATTTATTTTGTTCCATTCTCCATTTAAATAGTAACGAATAGCTATCTAAAGGCTCTGTCATAACCTGATTTATAATTTCATCTTTTGTATAGTGTTCATTGCCTTCCACAACAATTTCATCTACTCGATAATACTGCATAGCAATAAAAAGTGCTGCCACACCTACAATCAGTAGAACAAGCAATACGATAATTACAATTTTAAATCCTCTCATTCCATTTCTTTTCATATGCAATCTGTGCTCCTAATTTTTGTAAATCCCCAGCCATATCTTCGTACCCACGTTCCAGGAACCCGTTTTCCTTGACAATCGTTACACCCTCCGCCATCATACCGGCAATGATTAACGCTGCCGTTCCCCGTAATTCTTCTCCTGTAACCATCTTTCCTTTCAGTCCACCGCCGCCCAATACAAACGCCTCACCATCTGCAATTCTGATATCAGCACCCATTCGTTGCAGATACGGAACAATCTTGTAGCGTTCCTCAAACATGCGCTCTCTCATGCGGCTCATCCCCTCTGCCCTTGTCAAAATCGCAAGCAGAGGAGATTGCAAATCCGTAGGAAACGCCGGATAGGGTCCTGTCTCCACCTTACTAACTGGTGCAATTGCACCATCACAAGTTACCGTAAGAGCATCTGTTTTACATTCCACTCTGCCCCCCATTTGTCTGATTAATTCCAGTAAGCTTTCTAACTGGTTCGTTACCGGTCTTCGAATGGTAACTCTTCCTGTTGTTCCCATCACCGCCAACAAGTAGGTTCCTGTTACAATGCGGTCAGGGGATAGTGTATACTCCACATCCTTTAATGCGTTCACACCATGAACCACAATCTGATTCCCTCTCATTTTGATATCAGCTCCCATACAATTCAAGAAGCTGCATAGTTCAAGAATCTCAGGTTCCTTTGCTACGTTTGTCAAAACAGTAGTCCCTCTCGCTAGCACAGATGCCAAAATCAGATTTTCTGTGGCGCCTACACTTGGAAATGGCAGGTTAAATTCTCCTCCTTGCAGTTCCACCACACTGGCGCAGATTCCAGTTTCTTCTTTTTTTATCTCTGCACCTAATTTTCGCAAACCATTTTCATGAATATCAATAGGACGCCGTCCTATGGTACATCCTCCAGGATACCAAAGATTACATTCACCGCATCGCCCCAAAAGACTGCCCATGAAAACAATGGAAGAACGCATTTTTTCGGAATCTTCTTTATGTATTTCTGCCATCTGAATGTGAGAACTATCTACCACTATTGTATGATTGTTCAATTCTGTCTTACAACCCAGCTTACCAAGAATCGTCAATGTGTGAAACACATCTGTAATGTGCGGGCAGCCATGAATAATACAGGTTCCTTTATGCAAAACGGTTGCTGCCAGAATGGGCAGTATTCCATTCTTCGAACCTTGTATAGTAAGCTCCCCATCTAACCGCCTGCCTCCTGTTATAGAATATTGATACAAAACAGCCTCCGTTCATTTATGAAATTCGATACTATCTTACAGATAGTATATTCTCAAACAACGGCTGTTAGAACATTAATATTCCACACGGATACGTTTCGAAACACTTAGCACCAATCCCATTTCTACAAGCAGGAACATTTCCGATGTACCACCATAACTAATAAACGGCAGTGAAATACCTGTATTCGGTATCGTATTGGTTACAACGGCAATATTTAAAATTACCTGAACTGCAATGTGTGCCATAACACCTACCACAAGTATAGAGCCGAACAAATCCGGTGCGTTGTTGGCAATCACCATAAAGCGCCATATCATCATTGCAAATAAAAGAATAACGCCAACTGCTCCAAATAAACCTAACTCCTCGCAAATAATGGCAAATATCATATCATTCTGCGCTTCCGGTAGGAAACCTAATTTCTGCATACTTTCTCCCAGCCCCTTACCAAACAAGGAACCGGAACCAATGGCATACAAGGACTGCAAGGTCTGAAAAGAGGTCGTTGATGTAAAGCTTTCCGGATGAAGCCATGCTGCAATACGTGCCAGTCGGAAATTATCATCACCAGCACCTCCACTTGCAATAAATTCCTGCTCTACCTGGTATACAATAAATAAAACAGCAGCAATTCCTGTTCCACCTAATGCAAAATACCCTTTGTATTTCGGTGTAGCCACAAACACAATGACAAACGCTATCGCCAATACAATAATTGCTGAACTCAGGTTATCTGTTACTAAATATAACATAGCTACGAACGGCAGAACCGTGCAGAACAATCCCATTGCCACTTTTGGCTTCATGATTTTCTTACCAAGTTTACACACCATAACGGCAAAAAACAGAATTACCTCGAGTTTTACTACTTCCGCCGGCTGGAAAGACATAGAGCCTACACCTATCCATCGTGTCGCACCATTACGTGTGATACCAAGCGGTGTCTTCACGGCAAGCATCAATACAATTGACACAATATATCCTATCACATAAAATTTCGCCCAAAAATGATAATCAATCATAACAGTGATAAACATTAACCCAAAACCCAGCAGAATTGCAAAAAACTGTTTTCTTGCATAATAAGCCGCATCCAGTCCTGATAGCTGTGCATCATACGAACTTGAACTGTATATGATGAGCAAACCAAACGCTACCATAAAAATAATGATAAACAATAAACTGTAATCAAAATAGGATTCCGCACGTTGCCCGCTTTGGGGTTTTACTTTTCTTATATTTTTATTTGCTGCCATCTGTCTAGCCATAATTACCTCCGGTATTTAACTTGATGAATCGGCGCGATAAAGAATTACCGTACTGTTCTCTTTTATTTCTTCTCCTGCCAACGGGAACTGGTCAATGACCTTTCCTTCCCCACCCATGTAGGAAATGGTGAACCCATTTTCTTTTGCCAATGCATCTGCATCTGCTTTCTCCAAACCTAAAAAATTTGGCATTGAAAATGTGCCCATATGAAATTCTTCTATTTCTTCCTCCGTGCATTCCTGAACCAAGCCAAGATACGGCAGGATATTTTCAAATATTTCTTTTGCAACAGGTGCTGCGATCGTTCCCCCATAATATATTCCCTGCGGATGATGAATCACTATCAGCACCATAACCTCCGGATTCTCTGCCGGAGCAAATCCGGTAAATGCGGCAATATACTTTCCACTTCCGCGCGGAAGTGTCTGTGAGGT
The DNA here is from genome assembly GCA_045125095.1 of Lachnospiraceae bacterium. Classification (GTDB taxonomy): domain Bacteria; phylum Bacillota; class Clostridia; order Lachnospirales; family Lachnospiraceae; genus JBGVMW01. Next base: position 27,000 of record JBGVMW010000195.1, on the reverse strand, counting down.
GGCTGTCTTTCCTCCAATGCGATATCCTGGAATATATGCCTTATTACCGCCACCTTCTGCCACAACCATCTCCAGTCCATAGCGCATTTTTTCTACCGTTTCTTCTGAGATAACACCTTCTTCCACAGGATAGGAAAATGTCTTCACAACTTCTCCATCATGGTTCTTTACCTCTACTCCAAAATGTGGTGTAATACGATTCCCTCCATTTATTGTCGTCGCCACTAATGTTGCCACCTGAATAGGCGTAATCTGAAAGGACTGGCCAAAAGACATAGTCGCTAATTCCACCGCACCAACATTTTCTTTTTTGTGCATAATCGTGCCTGCCTCACCAGGCAAATCCACACCTGTTTTCTTTGTCAACCCAAATTTATCAAAATACTGAAAGAAATTATCTACACCCAATCGCATTCCTACATTAATAAATACAGGATTACAGGAATTCATAAGTCCCTGCAAGAAAGTTTCTCCTCCATGTCCACTGACTTTGTGACAACGGATTTTTCTATCCTCCACAATAGCAAATCCCGGACAGCTAAAATTGTCTTCAAAGGATACCACGCCTGCCTCAAACGCTGCAGATGCCGTAAATATTTTAAAAATAGAACCCGGCTCATACGTATCGCTGATACAAGGATTTCTCCACATCTGATTCAGAAGATCCTGCTTGTTTTTCTCAGTTGCCGTGGTTCCTTCCGGCAAGGTAAACGGGTCATTTAAATCAAATTCAGGTGCATTTACCATTGCTAATATTTCACCGTTATCCGGTTTCATTACAATCACAGAAACATGATCTGCCGATTTCTGCTCTAACACCTTTTCGGCAGCCTGCTGCACATATTGCTGAATATTGCTATCCAGACTAATACACAAATCATTTCCATCTACGGCTTCAATTCGCCGTTCTCCTGCATCATCAATCTCAATTCCCTTTGCATCTGTAAGTGTAAGAATCATACCATTCTGTCCTTCCAGGTAATCTTCATACTCTACCTCCAGACCAATGATACCCTGATTGTCACTTCCGGTAAATCCCAAAACTCTGGATGCCAGATTCCCAAATGGATAGGTGCGCTTAAAATCTTCATCTACCTTCACTCCAGCCAGCTTATAACTACGAATCCGGTCACCGGTTTCTTTATCCACATTTGTCTTAATGCGTTCGATAGAACTCACTTTTTCCACTCGTTTACGAACAGTTTCTTCACTTAGTCCCAATTCCTTACACAATACATCAATAACAAGTTCTTTGTCCTCAATCTGGCTGTGAATGACTGATATGGTACAAACTGTCTTATTGTCTGCCAACACAACGCCATTCGTATCCAGAATCCGCCCTCTTGCTGCTTTTATGCTTCTTTCTCTTTCGTGTAGTTCTGTTGCCAGTTTTTCATAGTACGCGGAATCCACTACCATTAAATAGAAGATTCTCCCAACCAAAATTATCATTACAACCAGAACCAAACCAAAAAACACTAATATCTTCTTGCGATGATATGTTTTGCTTCTCAGAAAATCCACCGTTTTCTCTCCTAAAGCGTATTACTATAATCTATTAAGAAAAGAGAAAAACTATGTGTCGTCAGGAAAACTTATTCTTCCTTTTTATCTTCCGCATCTCCTGACGAAGTACCAACAGAATTTTCATACATATGCAATATTGCCTGATTTACAAGTGACGATATATCTGTATCATCAATCGCATGTCCACCTTCTGCATCTCCACTTGTGGTAGCCACTGCATCTCCTGATGTAGTACTTATATAATCTAAATCTTCCATAGAAAAATCTTCCGTAGGGAAAATATTCATGTATGGCAATACTTCTGTCATAATTCTTTTCGCCAACTCCTGCGCATAGGTACTGTGTGCCTGGTCTTCCACATTCGGCTCATCAATAACAACGTAGATAAGCACCTCTGGATTGTCAGCAGGTGCATAACCTATGAAGGATACCACATAATCCTCTTTATTACGACCTAACTTTTCCGCCGTACCTGTTTTACCTCCCATGGAGTATCCGGGTACTTTTGCAGTTTTCGCTGTACCAGTTGCAACTGTTTCATACAAATATTGTTTTACCATATCACTGGTTTCACCAGATATTGTCTGCTTTATCAAGGTCCCATCTATATTGCGCACAGTACCGCCATTGGCTGTTGTTATTTTTTTCACCACATGAGGCTGATAATAATAACCACCATTAATCAATGATGAGGTTGCTGCTGCCATCTGCACCATAGTAACCGTAAAGTTCTGTCCAAATGAGTTAGTTGCCAAATCCGTAGCTCCCATTTTTTCTTTGGTAAAATAAATACCAGATGCTTCACCCGGAAGATCAATTCCTGTCTTATCACCTACTCCAAAGATTTTCTGGTAGTCTGCAAAGGTATCCACTCCAATTTTCTCTGCAATCTGCATCAGTACATCATTACATGATTTTGAAATTGCCAGACCAATGGTCTCCTCACCATGTCCATTACGATTCACACATCGAATATTATGACCACCTACACTCTGTACTCCATCACAGAAAAACGTTTCGTTTCCTGTGATTTTTCCTGTATCAATTCCACAGGCAACCGTCAATGGCTTCGCAGTAGAACCCGGTTCAAAGGTGTCGGATAAACAGAAATTTCTCCATCGTTTATTCAAGACTTCCACCACTTCTTCATCCGAAAGTCCTTCTAACCCATCGATTTCTCTTGGATTATTCAAATCAAAAAAAGGGTAACTTGCCATAGCCAGAATCTCACCATTATTCGGATTCATAACCATAACCGCCGTGTTTGTACTACCATCATCCTCTTTTCGATATGCCCCACGGTATTCGTCATTAAATTGCTTAATATATTTCTCCACAATACTTTGAATGTTCGCATCAATAGTAGTAACCAGATTGTTACCGTTTACTGCCGGCTTTACCGTTCGCTCCAAATCAGAATCATTATTTAAATATCCATATTCCCTGCCATTGACACCAGTCAGTTCATCATTATAATATTCTTCCAATCCAAAATATCCTTCTGTACCGGTGCCTAATGTGAAGCCGATAACATCGCATGCCAATGTGTTATTCGGATAATTACGCACATATTCTTTTTCAAACCAGACTCCTTTTATTCCATTGGGATACGCATCCGGGTTCGCTTTCTTATATTCTGCTGTGCTTAATTCTTCAAATGCACATTTATCATCATAACTGACCATTTTTTTCAGCACATAATATTTTGATGTCGGTTTTTCCGATAAAAATGTACGAACTTCCGCTTCATCCACACCAAAACAACTTACCAGTGCCTTAATGGTATCATCCACATATTTCCCATCCTGAGACAGCATAACACTGGCATCCAGTACAATATTATATACATCTGTACTGTTTGCTAACACAGTTCCCCTTCTATCAAGAATATCTCCACGTTTTGCCACCAGAGTGGTACTTGTATAATTGGGTTGGGAAAGAACCTTCTGCTTATATTGTTCTCCATCGTTTTTTTCAATGGCATAAATACGATATATTAAAAAACATAAAAGTGCCAGTATGATAATAAACACCACTACAAGTTTCTTTTGCATGAAGGTTACAAACACAGACTGACGCATTCTTTTCTTAAGACTTCTAGAGGCTGCTTTTCTGTTTTTTTGATTTTGTTTGTTACTCATGAGACTCTCCATTCCACTGCTTTAACGATATAAAAAGGCAGGAAACTATTTCCTGCCCCTTCTACGGTAATTCCTCGTACTGTTTCATATACTCATTTTCCGTATCCTCGTAATTCTTTACCTGTTCCTTAGAAGCATATACCATTCCTAATTCTTCTATTGCTATGCGTCTGATTTCATCTAAATCAATACTGCTGTTAATTCTCGCATATTCTGTATCATTAGTTTGTTTCAAGCTCTCTATCTGAGCTTCCATGGAAGATATGTTTCTTAAACGCTCATCAACCTCTGTCTGAATATGAATATAGGAACTCCATATATAGAACATGGCAACCGTAACAATTGATAGGAACAACACATAACCTAAGTTCATTCTGTTCGGCAACGGTTTCTGTAACGTGTTTCTCTTCTGTTTTCTCCCCTGTCGGTCTTCTCTCTGCGGAACTTCATTCAGTTTGTGCGCAGTATTCCCATATACATACAAGTGGCTGTTTGTTCTCTTAATCCGTCGTTTCCTTTCTTCCATAACCATTCACTCCTTTTTGTCAACCCCTGTCAGCTTTTTCAAACACTCGCAGCTTTGCGCTTTTCGAGCGGGAATTTTCTTCTAATTCTTTTTCCCCCGGTAGGATAGGCTTTCTTGTGACAGCACGTCCTAACGGCTTCTTCCCACATACACACACCGGAAAACTCGGTGGGCATGTACATGGATTTTCTTTTTCTTTAAAACATTTTTTTACAATCCGGTCTTCTAACGAATGAAACGTAATAATTGACAAACGTCCTCCCGGATTCAGTAATTCTACCATATCGTCCAATGTATCTTCCAACACTTCTAACTCTCGATTGCAGGCAATTCGAATTGCCTGAAAGGTTCTCTTCGAAGGATGTCCACCATTCTGACGCATCTTTGCAGGAATGGCACGTTTCACAATCTCGGTCAACTGGTCGGTTGTCTCAATTGGACGTTCCCCTCTTGCCATACATATATGTTTGGCTATGTTCTTTGCAAATTTATCTTCACCATAATCTCTTATGATATGGAACAATTCTGTTTCACTGTATTCATTTATGATTTCTTTGGCAGTCAATGTCTGTCTCTGATCCATACGCATATCAAGCGGTGCATTTTCTTTATAAGAAAAGCCCCTCTCTCTTGTATCTAACTGATAAGAAGATACCCCTAAATCTAACAGGATACCATCTACACCTGTGATACCAAGCTTATGAAGTTCTGCCTTCATATTACAGTAATTACTTCTTACAATCGTAACACAAGCCATATAATCTTTTAGTTTTTCACTGGCTGCTTCTATGGCGGCCGCATCTTGATCAATACCAATCAGTCGTCCCTTATCCGATAAGCGCTTGCATATCTCAAAGGAATGACCTGCACCACCTAATGTACCATCCACATAGATTCCATCCGGTTTTATCTGTAGGGATTCAATTGTTTCTTCCAATAATACAGATTTGTGTTTAAATTCCATTCTGTCCTCCATGGGGATTCGTTACAATCCGATTCCTAAGTCTTCTAAATTTTCTGCAATTTCATCCATATCGCCATCTAATGCACATTCATTCCATTTTGCCTTATCCCAGATCTCTATTCTCTTTCCGACACCGGCTAAAACCACTTCTTTATCCAGCCCTGCATATTCGCGCAAAACAGGTGGCACAAGGATTCTTCCCTGCTTGTCCATCTCGCACTGTGCAGCACCAGACATAAAAAAACGTACATACTTTCTGGCATCTTTCTTGGTAAGTGGTAACTTTTCAAGGGATTCTGCGAATTCTTCCCAGGCATTTGTTGGGTACACAAACAGACAGCCCTCTAATCCCTTTGTCAGAACGAATTCTTCACCAAGCTGGTCACGATATTTCGATGGGATTATTAGTCTGCCCTTGGTATCAATCGTGTGATTGTATTCACCCATGAACATACACAAGCACCCACTTTCTACCATTTCGCTCCACTTTGCGCCACTACTCTCCCCATTTTAAACGAAACAAATAAAAATAGCAACCCCCTATAGGCATTTTCCATAATTTTCTTAAAACAAATCTATTACCTTCAAAGCTGAACAAAGCGTGCAAGCACGCCCTCGCGAATTCAGCCAGCCAATATGCGCTTGCACGCTTTGCCACGGCGAATCCGGCACGCAGTACACCCTCCTCTCAGATTCGTGCGCATCCTATTTTTATATACCAGGAAATCTCATGCATACCACTCCGCAACAAACTGTACATTTTTCCGGTATACAAAAAAGCCCCGTATTTCAATAGATACGGAGCTTTTTCTGCACAATATTTTTATTTTCAACGTAATTATTCAGTACCTTCATAATTACGAGGCAAAAATCCATTTAGAATCGCTTTCTGCGATGGGATTTTTGCTTATCGTATCATTTTCTTACGGTCTCAGCAGTAAATGCTTCAACCTGCCTGAGCAGTTACTTTTCAACAATTTATATCGCATAAGTGGAGGGAAATCCCAATTTTATACATCACTATGAATTACATTCATAACGACAAACAAACATCCACGTTTTCATATAGACTATGCTATGCTGTACAGCACAGTCCGTATTTTAACAAGTTACAATTATACATTAAAACGGAATAAAATTACATCGCCGTCTTTTACCACATACTCTTTTCCCTCTAAACGCACCAGACCTTTGTCCTTTGCGCCACTGTAAGACTGGCAGTCTAATAAATCCTGATAGTTTACTACTTCTGCGCGGATAAATCCTCTCTCAAAGTCTGTGTGAATCTTACCTGCTGCCTGTGGTGCTTTTGTACCTATCTTAATGGTCCATGCACGAGTTTCATCTTCTCCGGCAGTCAGATAACTGATTAATCCTAACAGTTTATAGCTTGCCTTGATTAATTTTTCAAGACCGGATTCTTCTAAGCCTAATTCTTCTAAGAACATCTGCTTTTCTTCATCATCCAGCTCTGCAATCTCCTGCTCAATCTGCGCACAGATTACAAATACTTCGCTGTCATTTTCTGCTGCAAACTCGCGAACTACCTTTACATTTTCATTGTTCGCACCATCATCTGCTAAATCTTCTTCGCTTACATTTGCTGCGAAAATAACCGGCTTGTCTGTCAATAAGTTAAAGGACGCCATTAATTCTGCTTCGTCATCATCCTCTGTCTGGAAGCCTTTTGCTAATTTACCATTTTCTAAGTGTGCCTTCAAACGCTCAATCAATGCTACTTCTTTTGCAAAGCTCTTATCATTTCTTGCACTCTTTACTGCCTTCGCATAGCGACGGTCTAACACTTCAATATCAGAGAAAATCAATTCTAAATTAATGGTATCGATGTCACGGATAGAGTTCACACTTCCATCTACATGAACGACATTGGTATCTTCAAAGCAACGTACCACATGTACAATGGCATCTACTTCACGGATGTTTGCCAGGAACTGGTTTCCTAACCCTTCGCCTTTTGATGCACCCTTTACAAGACCTGCAATATCAACGAATTCGATGACTGCCGGCGTCACTTTCTTCGAGCTGTACATATCACCTAACAGCTTTAATCTTTCATCTGGTACAGTAACAATGCCCACGTTTGGATCGATGGTACAGAATGGGTAATTGGCTGATTCTGCACCTGCTTTTGTTAATGAGTTAAATAATGTACTTTTTCCTACATTTGGTAATCCGACGATTCCTAATTTCATTTTTCTATATTCCTCCTTAAAAACCCTTGATTTCACAGGCTTTTGTATTTTCTATTTGGTTATGTACCTATTTCAAACCAATAACGAAAGACCTCAGTACAACTCGATAAGTGTATCACAAACAGGCTCCTTTTTCAACATTTCCCACACTTTTTGTAAAGAATTCTTCGGCAACTGAATTACAAACACAAAAGACCATTCTATCATTTCCATGATTCATTTTCGTGTCATTTGGAGCCATTTTATTATTTTGGAGTTGCGCGTATGGAAAAGAAAACGTATAATATTATAACTAAACCTTCAAATTCATCCCATCTGCAACCTTGTTGATATAGCTTTCAGTAATTCCAAATTGTCCATAGATTTTTTCTGTTTTGCCATAAGACCATATATTCACCTGTGGAACGCTGCTGTCTTCCTTTGCATGACCATACCCAGCCATTTCCACACCTTCCGGTCGCTCTACAAACGATATCTTTTCTAATCATATTCAGCACCTCGCATTTACTTATGTACATAACTAAATTGTGCCAAATCATTCTATATTTGATAAAGAAAAAAATGCCGATTTCTCGACATTTTTAAGGTATTTAGCCAAAATATCAATATTCAGTTATATCATGCCGGAAAGGTTAAGAGTACATCGTATTTTAGTTGGAACGGTCCACAAATTTTACAATGCCATCACTATAAATAACACAAATATTATTGGTATACACTTCTATGGATGCACAATTGGTATGCTCTAAATATACCTGATATCCCTCTCTTAATTCTTCCGGCATTTCTTCTATCGAACGATAATGCTCCAATATGTTTCCAAATTTATCTATGGCGTGGATGATACAGCCTTCAATCTGGCATGCAGACAAAATTCCAAGCAACTTATTATTTACAGGCATAGACTTTACCATCTCTATTATTTCTTCGTCCTGTTTTGTTAACTGGTCTATTTGTTTCATTATCTTAACATACTTTTTACTTCTTGGCGTCCGAATCAACTTTCTCTCTTTTGTTAAATCCGTCATTTCTACATTTTGTTCCAGTGAAGCAACCGATTTGGTAATTGTTTTTTTCGGTTGCTCCTGTGTACTTTTTATCTGTCCCTGTTCCATATTTTCCTCCTGTCATCTATGATATTTTATACATAAATTCCTCTTGTTTTCAAATTGTTAATTGCGTTTTGTTCCCCCTGCACAGCAGCTCTCTTATACCATTCAATGGCTAATGCTTCATTGCGAACAACGCCTTTGCCGGTTGCATACATCACACCTAAATTATTCTGGGCACTTGCCAGTCCTTGATTCGCTGCTTTCTGATACCATTCCGCCGCTGTCTGGTAATTTTGTGGCACACCCTGACCATTTTCATAAATCACACCCAGATTATTCTGCGCTTTTGCATTTCCCTGAGCAGCTGCTTTCCGATAGCACTCTGCCGCCATTTCATAATTTTGTACCACACCTTTTCCAAAGGCATACATCACACCTAAATTATTTTGAGCTTTCGGCTCTCCTTGATTGGCTGCTGTCTGATACCACATTACCGCTATTTCATAATTTTGTACCACACCTCGACCACATTCATACATCACACCTAAATTATTCTGTGAATGCGCATGTCCTTGATTGGCTGCTTTCTGATACCATTCCGCTGCCTTTTCATAACTTTGTGTCACGCCCTGCCCATCTTCATACATGATACCCAGATTATACTGCGCTTTTGCATAGCCTTGATTGGCTGCTTTTTGATACCATTCTGCCGCCTTTTGATGATTTTGTATTACTCCTTTCCCAGAATCATACATCGTGCCTAAATTATACTGGGCTATTATATCTCCCTGATTGGCCGCTGTCCCATAGTATTCTACGGCTTTTTGATAATTTTGTACAACACCGTGACCTTGTTCATACAGATAACCTAAATTGCACAGGGATCTTGCATGCCCCTGATTGGCTGCTTTCTGGTACCACTCAGCCGCCATTCCATAATTTTGTACCACGCCCAAGCCACTTTCATACAAGTAACCTAGATTACACTGAGCTCTTGCATATCCTTGATCGGCTGCTTTTTGATACCATTCCGCCGCCATTCCATAATTTTGTGCCACGCCCAAGCCACTTTCATACAAGTAACCTAAATTAGATTGGGCTGTTTCCTGTCCTTGATTGGCTGCTTTCTGATACCATTCTGCTGCCATTCCATAATTTTGTACCACGCCCAAGCCGCCTTCATACAAGTAACCTAAATTGCACTGAGCTCTTGCATATCCCTGATTGGCTGCTTTCTGATACCATTCTGCTGCCATTCCATAATTTTGTACCACACCTTGACCATTTTCATATAAATATCCTAAATTACATTGAGCCGCTTCATTTCCTTGATTAGCTGCTTTCTGATACCACTCTGCCGCCAGTTCATAATTTTGCACCACGCCCTGTCCACATTCATACAGATAGCCTACATTATACTGTGCTAATACATACTCCTGATTGGCTGCTGTTTGATACCATTCCATTGCCATCTCATAATTTTGCACGACACCTATTCCATATTCATACATCCAACCTAACTTATTCTGCGCAAATACATACCCCTGATTAGCCGCTTTCTGGTACCATTCTGCTGCCATTCCATAATTCTGTACCACGCCCTGAGCATTTTCATACATGATACCCAAATTATACTGCGCCACGTCGTATCCTTGCACGGCTGCCTTCTGAAACCACTCTGCTGCCATTCCATAACTTTGCGCTACTCCGATCCCTTGATAATAACGCCAACCCATATCAAATTGCGAATCTATATCCCCTTGATTCGCTGCCATCTCACACCATTTTACAGCAGTAGTTTCCTCTTTTGGCACACGATTCCCCTCAGAATACATCCTCGCTAAATGCTTCTGTGCATACAGATAGCCTTGCTCCGCCAGATTACACATCAGTTCTACACCTGTAGCATAATCCGGCGTCGCCATAATTGCCAACGCTTCATCAAACCGTTCTTCTTCCGTTTTTTCCCACTGTTCTTCCATCGGTTGTTCTGCCTGACACTCTGGCTGTGCATATTCCTGTTCTACCGGTCTTGTCTTTAAATCATCAAAATTCTCCGGCTCCTGCTCTGCACTTCCCGTATCCAGCATAATCCCATTTTGCGCGCGATGTACCATCTTCGTCAGAGCATGAATCGCCGCTTCAATTTCTTTCAGTTCTACTTCTAACTGTTGTCTACGTTGTTCATTTTCTACACGGTCTAAGCGTTCGAGATACTCCATCTGCTTCACTTCTAATTCTTCTAATCGCTCTGATACACTTTGTGTCGAGTCAATTCCAAGTTTTTCTAATAATCGTTCCATCTATACTCTAACCTTTCCTTATTCCTGTCTTACCAATATCAGCCCCTCTAATTCATAGCTACAATATCTTCTACTTTAATCGTCATTAATTCTTCCGGGGATAAACATGCATTTTGCTTATCTAAAAGAGTTATCAGCCTTGAATCTTTCTTCTTTTCGATATCTTCAAGCAGATTTCTAACGCCACGAGCATTTCCAAAATCCTTCCTATTTTTACGTTTATCTGCAATCAATGTCTTAACGGCATCCATACCACCATCTTCTAAAATCAAATGTCTTTGTTCCAAAATATGGGCAAAAATATCGGCCAACTCATCATCTGAATAATCTTCAAATACTACTTCATGAGACAGTCGACTTGCCAGTCCCTGATTTACATTTAAAAACGCATCCATTTCCTCTGCATAACCTGCCACAATTACCATAAGACTGTTTCTTCGATTTTCCAATTCCGCTACAAGTGTGTTAATCGCTTCCTTCCCAAACGTATCCCGTTCATCAAGAATCAGCGTATAAGCTTCATCTATGAATAGAATGCCACCATCCGCTGCTTCTATTTTTCGTAACACATTTTTCGCAGTTTGTCCCTGATATTCCTCTACCAGATCCCCTCTACTCACTTCAACAAAGACATTTCTCTTTAACACACCAAGCTTAGTATATATTTTTCCTAAAAGACGGGCGACTGTGGTTTTTCCGGTTCCTGCATTTCCCTTAAATATCAAATGTAATGTTCCATGACCATCCTCTGTTGGCACGCCCTGTTCCTGCTTTATACGCTGAATTCTGATTCGATTTACCATTTCCTGAATTTTTTCTTTCGCACTGCTCAATCCGGTGAGTCCATTTAATTCCTCTAATAATTGTTCTAATGATTCCTCCTCTCCTCGTTCACCGGTAACACCTACATCTTCTCTTTTAATTGTAGTAAGTTCTTCCTTTGCAGGCAGTTCATTTTTACCTTTTATCGCTGCCACAATTCTGGAATTCTTTTTCTTAATAATATCCTCTAAGATATTACGCACACCTCTGGCATTACCGAAATCTTTTACTTGTTTCCGTTTTTCTTCTATCAACTGTTTTACATCTTCAAGTGCGCCTTCTTCCAAACTCAGATTTTTCTGCGCTGTCATATAAGAAAAAATCTCAATTAATTCGTCTTCTGAATAATCTTCAAATACAACTTCGTTTGATAATCTGCTTGCCAGTCCCTGATTTACGTCCAAAAACTTATCCATCTTGTCTGCATAGCCTGCCACAATTACCATAAGGCTGTCTCTGCGGTTTTCTAATTCCGCAACCAGTGTATTGATTGCTTCCTTTCCAAATGTATCACTTTCATCACCCACCAAGGTGTAAGCTTCATCTATAAATAAAATGCCACCATCTGCCTGTTCTATTTTTTTTATTACTTTTGGTGCCGTCTGTCCCTGATATGCTCCCACCAAATCATTTCGGCTTACCTCAACAAAAACATTTTTCTTTAACACACCTAACTTATTATAGATTTTTCCTAAAAGACGGGCGACTGTGGTTTTTCCGGTTCCTGCATTTCCCTTAAATATCAGATGCAAGGTTCCATGACCACCATCTGTCGTAATCCCCTGTTCCTTCATCATATTCTGATACTCGATGGTATCTACCATTTCCCGAACTTTCTGTTTTGCACTTGCTAATCCGGTAAGTCCACCCAATTCATCCAATAAATCTTCTATTGTTTTTTCGCTTTCTAACTTTTTCCCTGCCACTTTCTGAATGTCATCTTTTGTAATAATATCAAATTGATTTTTAGCAACCACTTGTCCTAATGCTTTCATACTGTATATTCTTTCATCCAAAGCAATTACTACTTCTTCAAAAAGATTTCTCACTCCACGAGCATTGCCAAAATTCGGCGTCTTGGATTTTACTTCTATCATATTTGTCAGAAACTCTTTTGTATCGTGACCTATTTCCATCTTCTTACCTTTTACCATCCGTTTAAAGATTTCTACCATTTCTTCAACAGTGTAATCTGTAAAATGAATGTAATTACTTTCCGGTATTCGACTGTGAAATCCCGGATTGGTATCTAAAAATTCTTCCATTTCTTTTTGATAGCCGGCTAAAATCACCATCATGGAATCCTTATTGTTTTCCATCTGGGCTATGATTTCATCTACTGCTTCATGTCCAAAGGTATCATTGTCCCCACGACATAAGGCATAGGCTTCATCAATAAACAACACCCCGCCTGCAGCCTCCTGAAATTTTGCCTGCACTAATTTCGCTGTGTGTCCCTGGTACTGTCCAACCACTTCGCTTCTGGTACATTCTACCACGTGATTTCCTCGTGGCAATATACCTAAACTGCGATATATTTTTCCAATCATTCTGGCTACTGTGGTTTTACCGGTTCCCGGATTACCGGTAAAAAGCATATGTAAACTACCATGCCCGCCCTGTCTCGATGCACCGGCTTCCCTTGCCATATTATCAACAGATGCACTCTTAATTCGCTTTTTCACTTGCTCTTTTACCGCCTGCATTCCTACTAAGGCATCCAAATCTGCAAGAATCTCCTCCATGGTTTGTTCTTCTTCTAACTCTACCTCAAAATCTGCCGGCATTAGATACACCATATCTCTCTCTGTTGTATCTTCCATTTCATAATATCTATAAGCCAATCGTTTCGCAGCTTCTTCTAAATATCTGTTTACAGAAATCGCGTTCATAAAATCCGGACTTTTACATTCAGCATCAATTTTCTGGATCAGTGCTTTTATACTGTCTTCGTGCAAACGAAGCGCTTTTTTTCTTGCTTCTTTTTCTGCAATTTCTACCAACTCCATGGTCGAATATACAGGAATTTCAATAAAAGACATCCTGTCTTCAATGGTTGGATTGATTTCCTTCATTCTACGCATTGCCACAGAATTTCCTGTGAAAATCATAGAAATGTCATCTCCACGCTTTTTTAAAACATCTTCTAAAGAGAAAAAGATATCCTTCATGGTCGATTTTGAACAATCTTCATCAAATACTAAATCTTCTATATTCTCAATTACAACTGTGGCATCTTGAATATTGGCAAACAAAGCTCCGATGCCATCTTCGTCATTCTTGTCTTCTTTGCCATTCTTGCCCTCATATGCCTTTAAAACATCTCTCGCACCTATATAAATCGGTTCTTCGTTTTCTCTCACTGCAAAGTCATACAGTAGATGAGCGATAATATCTGCCAACAAGCTCTTTCCACTTCCTCTTGCACCGCAGATTGCAAAATGCGTTTTAAATATCTGGCTTCTCAGGTCATGTTCTTCTCTTTCATTCTGGAACCGCAACGCCTTATACAACGCATCCAATTCCACCTGTACCCGCTTCATACCTGCTACATCCTTGAAATATTCTGCTATGGATTCCGGAATCTCAATTTCTTTGCCTTTAGAGATTACATTTAATTCACTAAAATCAGACTCCAGAAGTTCTTCGTCATTTGAATCTTCATTTCTTAGCATTCCTGTATCTGAATTTGCATTTTTATAAACATATCTCTGCAAATATACTTCTGTTGTTCCCTGTTTTATAGCATCCAACAATTCATCCTCTTCCTCAAAAAATCTTCCACTTGGGTAAAGCATTTTCAGTCTCCGAATTGTTTTCTTCGCTTTCTTTTCATCAGATGCCATCAAATACGCCTGTCCTAATTTTAACAGTGCGTATTCTTCTTCCTGTTCATCTAGTGCATTCTCCAACACTTCTATGATTTCCTCTGTACTTTTTTCTTGAAAAAGTTCATCTATCTGTTTCTGTTCCATAACATTTTCCCCTAATTTAGCAAATATTGTGACCTACCTATTCACATGGCCTGTGCCATGCAACGCCATGCAAGAGATCGTTTTTTAACTAACCATTAGCAAATATCTATATCCCGTACTATACCTGTCATATCTTCCACTTCTTCTTCCTCTAAATTAATATTACGTTTCAGCTGGCATTCTTGTATAAAGCCGGATTCAGGTAATTCCATATGAATATGTATTAATTGTTTCGTATCCAGACTAATGGTTAATTCAATTAATTCATTCTCCTTAAGATTAGGCGGCAATTCAATTTCAAGAGTACCAATTATCGTCACATCCGTGATTTCCTTAAATTCACCTTCTGTTAATTGAAGTTCAATCTTTTTTTGTCTTGCCCCCATAGTACGAAATCTCTGTTTTGCTTCTGCCGGAAGCTTAGAATTGCGAAGAATTATTTTTTCATTTTCTTCTTCTCCGGTTTTCGGATTAATGACTACAACGCCAATGCTATGAGAACATACATCGGTAAATTTCATACTATTATTTTCTTTTTTTATTGTTTCTGCATGAATTGCTGCTCCAATGGCAACCGCCTCTGCAGGATTTACTTCCCTGGATGGTTCTTTTCCAACAAATTGCTGCACTCGCTCCACAACATATGGAATTCTACTAGAACCACCAACTAATAACACTTTATCAATCTCCGACGGTTCTAATTTTGCCATTTTAAGAGCTTCTTTCATTTTCCGTTCCGTTTTCTCATACGTAGGCTTTATCATTTGCTCAAAATCAGCTCTTGTAATTTCAATATTATCTTTTATTTTTCCTATTTTTATAGGAATCGATGCTTTTTCCACATTACTTAACTGTATTTTTACTTTTTCCGCTTTTATCATTACCTCTTGATAATCATCCATGTATTCTTCATCCTGCAAATCAATGTCATATGTATCTTCCAAATACTCACATACATAATCAACAATTGCAATATCAAAAAATCTTCCACCAGCAGCCGACAATCCTGCTGTTCCCATAACCTCAATATTATTTTTTTCCTTTACATCTAATATGGTAACATCAAACGTCCCACCGCCTAAATCATAAACCAGTACACGTTGATTCTCTATATTATTCTGATTTGCAAAACATAATGCAGCCGCTGTCGGTTCATTAATGGTTCCCAACGCTGTTACACCAGCGATTCTGGCAGCATCTATGGTTGCTTGTCGCTGTGCAACACTGAAATATGCCGGCACGGTAATAACAACTTCGCTTATTGGTTCCCCTACTGCCCTTTCTGCATCCTGTACGACTTTACGAATAATCAAACTAGATATCATTTCCGGCGTATATTCCTTCTCCCCTACTTTTTTTATCGTAATCTTTTCACCCATATGGTTTTTCACACCTGCTACCACATCTTCCGGACGAATGGCAGAATTATCTTTTGCCACATCTCCAACTACGATTTTATCTTCTGTATCAAATAATACTACTGAGGGTGTTGTACGATTGCCCTCATTATTTTGTATTACCTGTGGGTTGCGTTCCTCGTCCATAAACGCTGCCACAGAGTACGTTGTTCCCAAATCAATGCCCAGTATCATTTTATATTTCCTCTCTATTGTATATTCTTCGTAACTAATCTTTAAAAATTATAAATCTATTTCTGTTGTTTTTCAAGATAAACTGTTTCTAAAGTGTCTCACCCCTCAAATTATCCATGCATTGATTTATAGATTTCCTGGTATAAAATAATAAAAAGCAATATCTACAAACTCAAAAAGTCTGAAAATATTGCTTTCTATCATTTCAAACAAGTTACACCTTAAAAATATGGTCATAACTCTTTACATTTTCTTTGATATCTCCTTTAAACACAGCGGTTCCCATGACGATCATAGAAGCACCTGCATCCACCACTTCCTGTACATTTTCCTGGCAGATTCCACCGTCTACTTCAATGGTTACTTTATCTTCCAGACCATGCTTTTTCAAAAGTGCATAGGTGTCTTTGATTTTCCGGGTAGATGTCTTTAAGAATTTCTGTCCGCCAAATCCAGGGTCAACCGACATGATAAGAATCACATCTACATAATCCAAGATATATTCCAACATAGTAAGGGGAGTTGCGGGATTCAATGCAACACCAGCCTTCTTTCCCATCTGTCTGATGGCACGCAGTGTTCTTCCTAAATGCACACACGCTTCTGCATGGATGGTGATAATGTCAGCTCCTAACTCTGCAAATTCTTCTATGTATCGTTCCGGCTCACTGACCATCATATGCAAATCAATGGTCATGTCTGTTGCTGCTCTAACTGCTTTCACTACCGGCATTCCAAAGGAAATGCTTGGAACAAAGCTGCCATCCATCACATCAAAATGAAGACAGGAAACTCCTGCTTCTTCAAGTTTTTTTATGTCATCTCCTAGATGAGCCATGTCAGCGGATAATATTGATGGTGCTAAAATATTCATGTATACCTCATTTCTGCCCTTTTTGGCGTAGTTCTTATCTATATTTCACAGTGTTTTTGCATTCTTCATAAATCGTCTTATAATTCTCATAGCGTGTCTGGCTTAATTCCGCATCTGCCACCGCCTGCTTCACACGACAGTCTGGTTCATTAATATGCACGCAACCTTGAAAACGGCATTCTGACGCCAACTCTACATACTCCGGATAATAATCTTTTACTTCAGAGGCTTCCATATCCATAAGATAAAGAGAGCTAAATCCAGGTGTATCAAATATATAGGTATCTTCTTCTATATAAATAAGCTGGGAATGTCTGGTGGTATGCTTTCCCCGTTCTAATTTCACACTAATAGCACCCGTCTCCATCTGAACTTCCGTCTGTAACAGATTAATGGTAGAAGATTTCCCTACACCGGAAGGACCTGCCACCACTGTAATCTTTCCTTTCAACAGTTCACGAAAAGCAGTAATTCCCTCCTGCTCCTTGGCGCTAATAAACAACAGTTCACAGCCACAATCCTTATAAATTTCTCTTAATGTATGGAGTTCATCTTCATTTGCAAGGTCACATTTATTGAAACATATAACGGTTGATACCTGTTGCTCCTCCATCATAACCAGAAAGCGATCCAACAGATTCAAGTTTGGCTCCGGGCTTTTCACAGAAAAAATAATGACTGCCTGGTCTGCATTTGCCACCGCCGGCCTGATTAGTTCCGTTTTACGTGGAAGAATGGAGATGACATTCCCAGTCATCTCCACCTCAGATATCACATCAATCTCTACCATATCACCAACCATTGGCTTTATCTTTTGTTTTCGGAACAGTCCCTTTGCTTTGCACTCAAAAAGCCCTTTTCCCACTACATATACATAATAAAAACCTGCAATACCTTTCGTTATTCTTCCCTGCATGCTCTCTCCTTTGTTTCGCTTACTATCTACACTTCATTAATTAGATGGTGCAAATGTAACTGCATACTGATTTGACAACGGAACTCCTTCCACATACACAGTAACAATACCTTCTGTTACTCCACTTGCACCTGTCAATTCTACCGAATATGGGAAATCCGATTCTGTCAGCACACCTAAATTCTGCTCTGTTGTCTGTGATGTTCCATTTACGGTCTGTGTTAAAACAATCATTACATTATTCTGTAAGAATCCATCTGGTTTCTCTAATGTAACAGTACCTTTATATGTTTGCGCCTGGGTCGTACCGGAATCACCATCATCGCCATTGTTTACAGTTGTATTTTCCTCTGGTTTTTCTCCAAGGCTGATTACAATATCTACTGTTCTTCCCGGTTCCAATTCGGTTCCTTCTGTAAATGACTGGCTGATTACCAGACCTTTGCTTACCTTGCTGCTATAATCTTCTTTCACAATACCAAGAGCAAGACCAACATCTGTTAATGCAGTTTTTGCCTTCTTCTTTGTAAGACCTCTAAGATCCGGAACCTTTACGGTTTTTGGCCCCTTACTGATCACCACAGTGACTTCCATACCTTCTGAAACCTGTTCCTTTGCTTCCGGAGTTGTAGAAATAACTTTTCCTTTTGCTATTGAATCATCATATGCTTCTTCAAGCTTTACAACAAGCCCCAGTTCTTCTAATGCTGTCTTTGCATCATCTTCTTCTTTTTTCACAACATCAATCATATCAAAGGTTTCTACGCCACTACTAATTACCACATCTACCGTGGTATGCATATCAATTTCATCTCCAGCTTTTACACTCTGGGAAATAATCTTTCCCTTTTCTACTGTGCTGGAAGTTTCCGTTCCAGACTGACGGATGCCAATTCCTAATTCGTTCAAAGCTTCCTTTGCTTCCTCATAAGTCATGTCTTCAAGAGAAATCATGGTCACTTTTTCGTCTTCAGATTCCTTGTCATCATCTTCTTCCGGTTCTTCGGTCGGTAATTCAGATGTTGTCGGTTCTGGTGTTTCTGTCGCCTCTACCTCATTACCCGAACCGCCAAACACACCAAATGTTTTGCCAACAAAGAAAATTGCTGCAAATGCTACAATCACCGCAAGCACAATACCCAGAATGGTAATAATCTTATCCATTCTTGGATCAACATCATCTTCTTCCTCCTCCGGAGCATGCAATGATCCTTTCACTTCTTTTTTTGTTTTTGGTTCACCGCGATAATATTTTTCTTCTCTCTGCTTTTCCCGCTCTCTCTCTTGTTCTTCTGCAAAACGTTCCGGTCTTCTTGTCTGAGACTTAATACTTAATAACTCTTCATCTGTTACCTGACGTGTCTTCCCTTCTTCGTCTACTACAACCTTCTGAACAAAATTGTCATCCGGATACATTAATGATTTTTTCAAATCTTCAATTACTGTTGAGACATTGGTATATCGTCTATCCGGACTCTTTTCGGTACATTTAAATATAATCTGCTCTACACTAACTGGTATTTCTGCAACAAAATCTCTTGGAGACGGCATTTCTTCCTGAATATGCTTGATAGCAATCGCTACTGTAGTATCTCCATTAAATGGCACACGTCCGGTAAGCATTTCAAACAATGTAATGCCTAATGAATAAATGTCGCTTTTCTCGTCGCTGTAACCACCTCTTGCCTGCTCCGGTGATGTATAATGAACAGACCCCATGACATTCGAAGTGATAGTATTAGAAGTTGCTGCCCGTGCAATACCAAAATCAGTAACCTTTACTTTACCTTCCATAGAAATAATAATATTCTGTGGTTTAATATCTCTATGTATAATATGCTTATTATGTGCTGCTTCTATACCAGACGCCACCTGTATTGCAATACTAATAGATTCTTTCACAGAAAGTCTGGCTTTTTTCTGGATATATTCCTTTAATGTTATTCCTTCCACCAGTTCCATTACAATGTAATGCAGTCCACCCTCTTCACCTACATCATATACACTGACAATGTTTGGATGTGACAAACCTGCTGCCGACTGCGCTTCCACCCGAAACTTTGAAACAAAGCTCTTATTTTCACAAAATTCCTTCTTTAAAACTTTTATTGCTACATAACGGTTCAGTTTATGACACTTTGCCTTATAGACATCCGACATTCCGCCGGAACCAATTTTTTCAATTATCTCATATCGATTTCCTATTATGATTCCAAGTTCTAACATAATTCCTCCCTATGCATTGCGCAAGATTACTTACTTATCAGAAAAAGGTTCTACGATGATGGCAGAAATATTATCTTTTCCACCATTTTGGTTTGCAGCCGCCACAAGGGCTTCTGCCATTTCCACTACATCTCTCTGCTTACGGATAATGTGGAGCATTTCTTCATCTTCTAACATATTTGATAAACCATCGGAACACATCAGTATCTTGTCGCCCGGAAACATCTTGATATCAAAAAAATCCGCTTCCACTTTTTGTGCTACACCGATTGCCCGTGTAATAATATTTTTATCCGGATGATTTCTTGCATGCAATTCATCCAGTTCTCCGATTCTAACCATTTCCTCTACCAATGAATGATCCTTTGTTATCTGACGAATAGAATCGTTGATTATATACAATCTGCTGTCTCCCACATTCGCAACATAAAGATAAGAATTCAAAATGGTTGCTGCCACTAAGGTCGTTCCCATTCCCTTATATTCTTCCTTACTTAATGCCTCACGATACACTTTGTGATTAGCTGCTTCAATTGCCATCCGCAAAGCACGTATCGGATTGTCTTCATTACTGTTCCGAATCGTCTCTAACACTGTCTCCACTGTATTTCTGGAGGCATAATCACCAGCATTGTGACCGCCCATTCCATCTGCTAATAGAAATAGATTTGGCAATGCTCCTACCGCTGTGTCAGAGGTAAATACATAATCCTGATTCAGTTTTCTTACTTTACCAATATCGGTAATGGAAAAAGTCTTAATCACTTTGTACCTTCCTCTCCTGACAACGACGTCTGAGCTGACCGCATGCACCATCAATGTCACGTCCCATTTCTCTTCTAACCGTAGCATTTATTCCACATTTTATCAACTGTTCCATAAATGATTCTGCCGATTTCCTTGTCACAGTCTCAAATCCTAATTCCTTTACCGGATTTACCGGAATCAAATTCACATGGCAATTCAAGCCACGAAGCTTTGACGATAATTCCATCGCATCTGTCTTAGCATCATTCACACCATGAACCAGACTATATTCAAAGGTTAATCGTCTTCCTGTTTTTTCAAAATAATATCTGCACGCACGGAGCACTTCTTCCATGGAATAGCTGTTTGCCACAGGCATAATTGCCTTTCGCTTTTCATCATTCGGTGCATGCAAAGACAGTGCCAATGTAATCTGAAGTTTTTCCTCTGCAAGCTGTCTTATCTTTGGTACCAGTCCACAGGTTGATACTGTAATATTTCTCTGGCTGATGTTTAAGCCATTTTCATCACTCAGTAGTATGAGAAAACGAAGCACATTGTCATAATTATCAAGCGGTTCCCCTGTTCCCATTAATACTACATTCGTCACTCGTTCTCCATCATAACACTGTATCCGGTAAATTTGTTCCAACATCTCTGCCGGTGTCAGATTCCTGACTAAGCCATCTATGCCGGAAGCACAAAATTTGCACCCCATACGACAACCAACCTGTGTTGAAATACATACCGAATTCCCGTGTTTATACCGCATACGCACACTCTCCACCAGATTACCATCCGGCAGTGCAAACAGGAACTTCGTCGTACCGTCCAATTCTGATGTCTGCTGGGTAACCAGATCTAATGTGGTAAACACCGTCTGCTCTTTGCATTTTTCTTTTAAAGAACCCGGGATGTTCAGCATTTCTTCATAGGAAGTACACAACTTTTTATGCATCCATTCATATATCTGTTTTCCACGGAATTCCTTTTCTCCGATTTCCTTCATATATGACTTCAGTTCGTCTAATGTCATACTTTTAACATCTTTTTTTTCCATACATTTCCTCAGAACAAAGCGTGCAAGCACGCTCTCGCGAATTCAGCTAGTTATTATGCTTTCTTGCGAAACTTTGCTATAAAAAATCCATCCGTCTGGTTGACTCCCGGCAAAAACTGTATATATCCCTCTTTCGCCGTTAGGTTTTTGCAGACTTCCGGTAAATCTTCATAAAATGGTACCGCTTCAAATTCTTTGTGATTGTCAAGAAAATATCTCACATTATCTTCATTTTCACCTTGATAAATGGTACAGGTGCTAAACATTAATATTCCACCTGGCTTTACATATCTGCATACCACATCAAGCATCTTTCTTTGAAGAACTGATAATTCTTTCAATATGTCTGGTGTTATTTTGTATTTAATATCTTTTTTTCTACCTATTACACCAAGACCAGAACATGGAAGATCCGCAATCACAACGTCTGATTTTTCTTCCATCGTAGTATCATAACACAATGCGTCCATTTCTGCAACCCGCATGTTCTCTATTCCCAGTCTCTCCATATTTTCACGGATAAACTCTGTCTTATATTCGGTCAAATCCCTTGCTTCCACCATACCGGTTCCATTCAGCACATCTGCTGCATGCATGCTCTTCCCTCCTGGTGCCGCGCACACATCCAGCACAAAATCGCCTGCCTTGATTCCAGCCAATTCCACTACCATCATGGAACTGATATCCTGCACAGCAAATCTGCCCTCACGAAAAGATTTTAATGCTTTTAAATAATTATAGTCCGTTATTTCCAACGCATATGGCAGATATTTAGAGGCTTCTACTGTTACTTTTTCTTTCTGTAATATAGTAGCTAATTCTTCCACTGTCTGTTTGTTTTTTCGGCAACGTATCGCTGTTTTCTTTTCACACAGCAAACCATCACATATGTTCTCTGCCAACTCGATCCCATATGTGTTACACCACAATTCCACAATCCATTCTGGCATAGAATACTTTACCGACAAATATGTGATGATATTTGTTTCCTTATCTGGATATCTGACCGTTTCCTTCTCTCTTGCAACGGTTCGCAATACCCCATTCACAAAGCCGGACAATGTTCCAAAATTTTTTCGTTTGGCTATCTTTACTGCTTCATTGCAGGCAGCAGAATCTGGTATTCTGTCCATAAACAGTATCTGATATACGGACATTCGTATTAAATTACGAATACATGGCTTCATCTTCTTTACTTTCACTTTTGAGTACTGATTGATGATATAATCTATTTTTATAAGGTTTTCTATGGTACCTTCCACCAGTTTGGTAATCAGTGCTCTGTCCTGCTTATCAGCAAACTGGTATTTTTCCAATGTATTGCGAAGCACAATATGGCTATGCTCTCCGTCCTCCAAACACGCCATGAGTACAGAAAGAGCAATTTCTCTTGTATTTACGTTAGTCATTTCTTCTCCTTCCGGCTATCAACACTAATCTTAATAACTGTAGAATTGCGGTTGCTGCACTTGCCACATAGGTTAATGCTGCTGCAGTCAATACTTTCTTCGTGGCGGGTATCTCTCCACTGTTTAAAATTCCATTACCTTCTAATAATTTTATCGCTCTGGCAGATGCATTGAACTCTACCGGAAGGGTTACTATCTGGAACAATACCGCAAAGCAGAAAAACAAGATTCCTACTGGTATCAGAAAATCAAAGGCTGAAAAAATCAAACCTGCGATTACCAATGGCCATGCCAGATTGGAACCAATATTTGCCAATGGCACCAGTGCCGAACGAATTGCCAACGGTGCATATTTCTGCTGATGCTGAATTGCATGCCCTGTCTCATGAGCTGCCACACCAATGGCTGCAACGGATGTGGAACCATATACGGAATCAGATAGTCTTAGTATCTTTCTGGATGGGTCATAATGGTCTGTCAGACTTCCGGAAATATGCTCTACCCTGACATCATGAATTCCTGCTGCATGGAGCAATCGTGTTGCTGCTTCTGCACCTGTTATATTTCCGGCACTGCGAACACGGGAATATTTGTTGAATGTGTTTTTTACTAAACCGGAAGCTGCTAAACTGAGTAGTACGCCAATAATTACTAAAATGTATGTTGGATCGAATGTGTAGCGATAATAGCCATATAATATCATACTCTATTCCTCCTTTGATAGTTCTTATACTTTAGGTACTGTTTTCTACTGCTTCAACTCTATAGACAATTCGCACGCCTTCTGAACGGTGTCCAATGTGCCGGCGGATATCAGGAAACCGCTGGCGTGGCAGAACTCCATGTCAGGAAATCCTGTTAATTCTATTAGTTCATCCTTCGATTTACCCCGCCAGTTTTCCGGGAAGGGAATGCGAAGTTCTATGGTTTCCTCACTTATTGGTACTGCTTGTGCGTTGTAGCCACCTCGCATGGATGGAAATATTACATAGTAAATGTCTGGGACTTTGCACACCTGGTCTTTCCACGGAATAAAGCGGTCTAACACGAGTATATGATTCTCAGCTGTTTTTACTGCTTCTTCCATAAGCTGCTTGGCAAGTGTCATTCCCCTGGCAGAACTCAAATAACGCCTCAAGACCTTTTCTGCTACATCTAATGCTTCAAAAAAGCATTCATTTGTATCTTTCTCCTCATTCCATCCCGGATTAAAGCGGCTTATCATCTCTGCTAACATATGCTTAGAACCAGTATTGTCTGACTGGTCAAGGGGTTGAATGAAATGTTCATCAAATCGCTTTGCTTCTTCCTCTCCAATTAGCTCTACACCGTATTTTTCCCAAAGAAGTCCAAATGCTGCATATTTTACTCCATTTTCACGAATTCTTGCATCTGCCTGATGATGGTCGAATTCGCCTCCTCCTATGTCAAACACACAACCGTCATAATCCTCCGGAACACGAAAACCACGTTCAATATGAATCTCCGGGTTCAAAATTCGTAAGAGTGCCGCAGAAAAAACATCATCTGCATGGAATTTTCCTCCATGGGTAAATGCCTTGTTATACATGTCTATTCCTCACTTTTTGTTTTCACTAATTTTTCGTAACCATTCGGAACCCTCATAGTTACAATTTTCATACTCATATAGTGTACGAATCCTTTTCCTATCCTATGCATACTGCCAAAAGACAAAACCGGGTATTTTCTGCCTAACACAGAAAATACCCGGTGCATGCGCAATCCATTATTATTTCTTAATTAATAAAGATTTTCCTGTCATTTCAGCCGGCTGTGTCATACCCATAACTTCAATTAAAGTTGGTGCAATATCTGCTAAACATCCGCCCTCTCTCAATGTATATGATTCATCGTAATTTACTAAAATGAATGGAACTTCATTTGTTGTATGTGCAGTAAATGGAGCACCTGTCTCATAATCAAGAAGCTGTTCTGCATTACCGTGGTCTGCACAGATAAACATTACACCATCTGTTGCTTTTACTGCTTCTACTGCTTTACCAACACATTCATCAACAGCTTCTACTGCCTTAATTGCTGCTGCTTCTACACCAGTATGACCAACCATATCCGGATTTGCAAAGTTAATAATAATTACATCATAGTTATCAGACTGAATTGCGCCTACTAACTTATCGCATACTTCATAAGCACTCATCTCAGGTTTCAAATCGTATGTTGCAACCTTTGGAGACTTTACAAGAATTCTGTCTTCTCCTTCGTTTGGCTCTTCTACTCCACCATTGAAGAAAAATGTTACATGTGCATACTTCTCTGTTTCAGCAATTCTTGCCTGCTTTAATCCGTTTGCTGCTAAGAATTCACCAAATGTATTTGTGATAGCTACCTTGTGGAAAGCAACCATTTTATTAGGAATCGTTACATCATACTCTGTAAAGCATACAAATGTTACATCTAATCTCTTTTCTCTTGCAAATCCATCAAATGCGTCATCACAGAATGCTCTTGTTAATTCTCTTGCACGGTCCGGACGGAAATTGAAGAAGATAACAGAATCGCCATCTTTTACAGTTGCTACCGGCTTTCCATCTTTTTCAATTACGGTAGGAACTACGAATTCATCCGTTTTCTCTGCATCATATGAATTCTTCACCGCGCATACACCACATGCTGCTGTATTGCCTGTTCCTTTTACCATAGCATTGTAAGCTAACTCTACACGATCCCATCTGTTATCTCTGTCCATTGCATAGTAACGACCAGAAACAGAAGCTACTTCACCAACACCGATTTCTTCCATCTTCTTTACTAATTCTTCCATGAAATCCTTACCGGATGCTGGTGGTGTATCACGTCCATCTAAGAAGCAGTGAACGTATACTTTTTCAATACCTTCTCTCTTTGCTAACTCTAACAATCCATATAAATGTGTATTGTGGCTATGTACACCACCGTCAGATAATAAACCACAAAGATGAAGTGCGGAACCTTTTTCTTTCACATTCTTAACTGCTGCAAGTAATGCTTCGTTCTTGAAGAAATCCCCATCCTGAATTTCTTTTGTGATTCTGGTTAATTCCTGATATACGATACGTCCGGCACCCATATTCAAGTGACCAACCTCGGAATTACCCATCTGACCTTCCGGAAGACCTACTGCCATACCGCTTGCATTTCCTTTTACGCATGGATATTTACTCATTAACTCATCCATTACTGGTGTATTTGCTAATGCAACTGCATTTGCTTCTTTCTTTTCATTTAAGCCGTAGCCATCAAGAATCATTAATACTACTGGTTTTTTCATAAATCTTACTCCTTTATGTCTATATTTATTTTAATTTGTTTCCGTTTGTTTCGAATAGATTATACACTGTTTTTATGGTGGTTGCAAGGAAGTATTTGTGAAAAATATGGGAAATTCGAATTTTGGGTGTAGCAAGTGTATTCGTATACCGTCTGGCAGAGAGAGGGGCTGTAGCTTGCTATCAGCGTCAGGGCACTTAGCTGTAAGTGGTACTAAGGGA
Source organism: Lachnospiraceae bacterium (assembly GCA_045125095.1). Classification (GTDB taxonomy): domain Bacteria; phylum Bacillota; class Clostridia; order Lachnospirales; family Lachnospiraceae; genus JBGVMW01. Next base: position 144 of record JBGVMW010000195.1, on the reverse strand, counting down.
TTTTGCCTGTTGCTAAGGACAATCGGGAAAATATAGAACTCGCAAGCTCAAACTTGCACAAGAAACAAAAAACCCTTATAATAAACATCTACGGCTTACCCTTGCCGTAAGGCACATAAAAAACGCATTATTGGAATGAAATTG
>JBGVMW010000194.1:0-4063 GCA_045125095.1 Lachnospiraceae bacterium | reverse complement strand
GTTTTATATGGGTAAATCTACAAGAACCTACGAAGAAAGAATTCTGGAAAAGGATTCTAGAATTGAGAAACTTGCACAGGAGTTAAAACATCTGGAGGCACAGAGGAAGCAGCTACAGAAACGCCAGAAGGAGGAAGAACGAAAAATCCGTACCCACCGTCTGATAGAAATTGGTGCGGCTGTGGAGTCGGTGCTGGGAAGATGTATTGAGCTTGAGGAAATCCCTAAGCTGATTGCATTTTTAAATAAACAAGAGATGAATGGAAAGTTTTTCTCAAAGGCAATGCAGAAAAGTCCGGATACGGACATCATTAGGGAAGAGGTTGGGGAGTCAGGTGTTTCCTGATTCCCTTCTATCTAAAGATAGAAGGGCGCACTTATAGACAGGCAGAGCCTGTCTCTTTCGCGCGCTCTGCGAGGCAAATGTGAGAAGAATTTCTAAGCCTTCCCAAAACACAGGCAAAGAAATTCTAAGTCTCACATAGGAAGAATGCCAAATGCAGGCATTCTTCCATATGGAATATGCACTATACACGAAGGAGGAAATGCACTATGGCAATTTATCATTGCAGCATCAAAATCATCGGCAGGAGCGATGGAAAATCGGCAGTTGCTTCTTCTGCCTACCGCTCCGGTAAAAAGCTCATGGATGACCGCACAGGTCTTGTTCATGACTTTACGAAAAAGCGTGGAGTTGTATTTACAGAAGTTGCACTTCCGGCACATGCTCCGCCAGAATACGTTGACCGGAATGTATTATGGAATGCGGTGGAAAAGGTAGAAAAGAAATCCAATGCACAGCTTGCTAGGGAGATAGAAGTGGCACTTCCAAATGAACTTTCAAGGGAATATCAGATTGAGATTGTAAGAAGGTATGTGCAGGATAACTTTGTTTCTGTCGGCATGTGTGCCGACTGGGCATTGCATGACAAAGGCGATGGCAATCCCCATGCTCACATTATGCTGACCATGCGTGGCATGAAACCCGATGGCACATGGGCACAGAAGGAAAAGAAGGTTTATGCCCTTGATGAAGCTGGAAACCGCATTCCCCTCATTGACCCTGCCACTGGAGAGCAGAAGCTCGGTAAACGGAATGAAAAGCTGTGGAAACGCATTACAGTGGAAACTAATGACTGGAATGACCGTGGTAATGCGGAAATTTGGCGCAAGGTATGGGCAGATATCTGTAACGAATATCTGTCTGTAGAAAAACATATTGACCACAGAAGTTACAAACGGCAGGAGCTGGATTTAGAGCCGACCATCCACGAAGGGTATCGTGCCCGCAAGATGGAGAAGGCAGGCTTTGTTTCTAATCGGTGCGAATACAACCGCATAGTAAAAAAGCTGAATGAACTGAAAGGTAAATGGCTTCTTACGGTGAAGGAATTGCAGAAAACCATTATGGAGAGAGGAAGGATTTTATATGAACGAATTACAGGATACTTTAGAGGAAATCATGGAGATTTTCAAATGTCAGGACAATATGCTGGACATTCTGGAAGACCAGCAGCATCAGCTGGAGCAGTTGAAATCGCAGATACGCTCCATGCAATCGACGATAGCAGAACAAGGGCAAGAGATTCAGAAGCTGAACGCTCATATCGCCAGATTAGCCGAGAGCGACTTGGTATTGGTAGAGAATCAGCAACTGATAGAGGCGAATCGGAAGTTACGGGTGGAGAACGAGAAGTCACAAAACATCTTCAAAGAAGCCGTGACAAAGACAGAGGACGCTAAGAAAATCCTTGCAGAAGCCAAAGCATTAAATGATGCTTTTGATAAGCGAGTCAAAGAAAAATCCAGCCGGATAAAGCAGAATATGAAAGCGGATATGAAGGAAAAGCTACAGACTGCTCTTCAAAAGCAGACAGTTGCTTTGAGTATCTGGACATGGGCATTTTGTTTTATCTGTATGATACAGACAGGATATATTCTTTTTGTGAATAAGGATGTTGCCTGCACGATCCCCCAGTGGTTTGAAAACCGCTGGGAGAATGGTTGTAGTATAGCTGAAATGATTGCCGAATTGTATCAATGGTGCTATGACTATCTCTCGGATTATATGCGTCCGTATGTGGCAATTAGCATTATGGTTCTTGTTTCAGTGGGGATTATAGCAGGCGGATTTGTACTGTTTAGAAATGTATTTAATCAAATTGGAGAGAAGTGGCGTAACTGCTGGCAGTATTATGAAGTTTATGGAGTAAAAGACCTAAGAAAAGCGGTGATGGTTACTTTGTGTATTGTCAGTGTTACTTTTGCGCTGATTGCAGGGAAGCATATTCCGCTGGATATAAATGTGGTAAGCTGGTGGCTGGGCTTTTCTGTTGGACTAAATCTCTTGTATCATGACTGTTGTAAGAGTAGCTATTAGGCTACAAAAAAGAACTCTCACGAGCAGATGAAATCTGCTCGTGAGAGGGTGATATACAAAGGCTCAAACTGAAAGTTGACTATTTCACAAAAGCCATTGTTTGGCATCTTCCAATCCTTCTAAAAAGTTTACGACAAAACCTTTACCTTTCAGTTCGTTTTTTAGTCTTCGTTTACTTTTTTTATCAAGCCCTACAAAAGCAATTTTCACAAATCGTTTCCCACATTCAAGAACCGACCGTTTCACAGCATCTATAATGTGTTCCGTGACTATAGTTTCATAAAAAACAAAACAGATATATGACGTTGATGATGGTCTTGTAAATGACTTGATATCGCCATCTAACTTGCATAACACCAATTCTTCATATCCATACATCCCATCAAGATTCTCGATCCATATTTCTCCTCCGTTATATGGAATTGCAAAAGATTTTTTTTTGTAGCCTGGAAGATTTTCTCCGTTTATCATATCCAACACAATATCACCTCCACAAATTCAAAGTTTCATTTTTAATCTATCACAAGCATATCTATAGATTTCTCGCCAGTCACTCGTTCCCCAAGTCTATTTGCCCATTTTTCTGTAAAGAAAGCGCCATATGGTATTTGCTCATCTTTTCGTTTCTTCTCAAACAAAAACGCCCACATTGTAGAAGGAATTCCAATAACAATCAAGTATAGTGGTCCAAGTATAAGAGATTGAATTGTATGACCATATTCATGAACCAGCAGGCGGGAATAAAGTTCCTCGGCTTCCATCTGTTCCTTATATTTTTCAAACCAGGGTTCCTCATGAGCGATGAATACAAATAAACCTAAAGATACACTTGCATTCGCATTCCATTCGGTGATGACAGCCCCGTGGTAAGTATAATGTTTGCTCTTAAAATACTTTACGAACATAATCAATCCTAGAAATGTTTGTAATACACCTCAAGTGCATTGCCATATTCTGTATAATACTATTTTCATAAATTCCTCCGTAAAGCCCTTGCGTTTCAAACTCTATGTAAGATAGATGTTTTGTTATTCAGTAGCAAACGCTCCTGTAATCTCACCCTTTTGCAAAATATGCCCTTCAGCCTTTTTCAAGAAAGTCCTTTTGAATACATTTGCAGACAAATCCATTTCACAATCTAATGCATACAGAGTAAACCTATATAAATGTTTCTTACCTTTGGGCGGTTTTGGTCCTGCGTATCGATGCCAACCATAAGCAAGTCCCTGCTTTGCATTTTTATATAATTCCGGATTTTTTCCTGACGGAATTCCTTTTCCTATGATACTTGTTGCTGGAATATTCCAAACAATCCAATGGGTAAAATTTTTAATCGGGTGGCTCAAATCTTCTAAAGTAATTGCTATTGTTTTGGCACTTGTGGAAAGATTCTCAATCATAAACTCAGGCGAAATATCCTGACCATACCCTGTATATTCAAGAAGAAATTGTCCTTGTGCATCTATTCCGCTGCACTTAAATTTCAGCATATCATTTCCCAAATTAAAATCCTCCTCATCAGTTACACATCACGCTGTAAACTTCTGATTTGTGGTTGTGTCAAGGTGTGTTCCTAAAACGTCCGGCAGAGAGAGGGGCTGTTGGTTGCCCGTCCGGCTCCGGGTTACAGCGAAGATTGGGAAATGGGGCAGGCTCCAAGGTATAAGTGATTCTAAGAGGCTC
>JBGVMW010000193.1:0-2153 GCA_045125095.1 Lachnospiraceae bacterium | reverse complement strand
GACCCCTCTGCGCTACTACGATGTGTATGAGGTGGCACTGCACGGATTCCGACTTTCCTTTATCGTTTTGACATTCGCTGTTGTGGGTGCTTGTATCGTTGCTGCATTGAATCAGTGGAAGCGGCGTGAATTGTAAGCCTACGTTCAAATCTTCAGTATAACTGTCTCAAGTCTACATAAAAAAGCAATTCCTGTTTTCATGGGGGAATTGCTTTTTTTCGAGCTTTTTTCTTCTTATGGAGATAAACTTTACTCGCCTTTATTCACACATTTCAAAAGCGAACATCGTTTCTTTTGGCAACTTTTCATTTTCACAATTCAAGAGATACCGGATTGCCTGTTGTGCAAACACATTGAAAATCATGGTATCCCAATCGGCAAGCCGGACAATCGACCCTGTGCCGTTTTCAAAATCGAATACAATTTCGCCCCATTCGCCATCGCAGTCCGCTTGATATTCGTAGACTGCGGTGGCGATTTTCTTTTTTCGTTTAGTTTTGGACTTCTGTTTCAGCCGGACTGCATGGACACCGCCGTTTTCCACCAATAGTAGGGTCAGATGTTCCGCTGCCTTTCGGTAGGCTCGTTCCGCACCGCTGGCGGAGGTGCCCTCAAACAAAACAGCCAATTCCTCAAAGGTGGAGCGGTCTTTCCAAGAACCAACACGCCCGCAAGTCATGCAGATGGCAAGCCGCTTTTCCAGCAAGGTCTGTTCCCGGTAGTTCAGCTTTTCAAATGCTTTTCGCACCTTTTCAGCCTGTATACCATCCCAAAGAATGTCCGCATAGTTCCAGCTATCGTCACGGGTCACATCCTCGCCTGTTTCTTCGCCGTCCTCGTCCTGCTCGGTCACAAAGAATGGCTGCTGATTGCGGAAACCACGGACAACTTTCAAATATTCCTCTGCCAGCGTAAGATCACAGTCATATTTCTTTGCAAATTCACCAATGGCGTCTTTCGTGTTGTGGTAAAGCCATGCCATGGTACGGAGCATCTTATAGCTGGTCAGCGAGGATACCGACCATTGTTCTTCTCCTATACGGAAACGGAGCATGGCATCCCGTATGAAGGGATAAATATAGGTGGCATATTCAGCACCCTTTTCAGGGTCATAGTCCGGCAACTTCTGGATCATAGCTTCCCGGCAGGACAGTTTTATATCTACAAAACGCTCCGGGTCATACTGATCGCTTCCGTCCGTGCAAAGAAATGAGCGGATGCGCTTGTTGAGCTGCTGTTCGTAGTGGTGCAGGAAAAACGAAAAGTATTTAAGTTCCTTTTCCCGGAGGGCTGAGAGAATGTAGTCATTGATGTTCTCTTCCTTTGGCGGCTCCGGTTCCAGTTGGAAGATGCGCTCTGCCATATATCTTGTAATGCCGCCGTCAGGTGTACTGGGGACGGATTTAGGCTTGTATCCGGTCATGTCCCATGCGTATTCTCTCAGCATAGCAGCGCACCTCCCTTCGGCTTGGCTGATTGTATCTTATCTCTTAGACAAACTGTAATTGTTTAAGATAATAAAGCCGTACCACTTGCGACTTTTTCTTTTATTGCGGAAACAGTATCTTTAATTGAGTGCATAGTTGTATCTATAACATTTGATTCATATATTCCTAAATTGGAAAATTGTTCCCACATTGTTTCCACTAATTCTATATTTGTTTTTCTGTCTAACTTTGAGCGTTCGATAGCACGCTTCATAGTTTCTTCTTTACTCGCTCTCAAAACGATATAGTGTACTTCATAATGCTCTTGAACAATGTTTAGCCACGGCTCCAAAAACCATGTCCCTATGATACCATCCACAATTACATCGTATCCACCTCTGACGTATCGTTTTGCTGCTTCCAAAAATGCTTCTATTACAATCAAATTTTGCTCATTTGACTCTGGCAAATATGGTGGTATTGCACCCTTGCTCAAATAATGATAAAAGTCATCTGTGTGCATATGCACAGATTTTTCCAAATCTGATTCTTTTGCGACAACAGATGCCGTTGTTGTCTTTCCTATTCCCGGTGAACCTGTGATTACAATAATTCTTCCTTGATTCATCTATACTTTACCTCCACAAATTCTGATTATCTTTTCAGCTTCTCGTTGCAAAGCATCCTGTTCCATTTCTTTTTCATAATCCCCACGGGCATAGGCAA